>JAGRFZ010000095.1 GCA_020445785.1 Rhodocyclaceae bacterium | reverse complement strand
AGCTGCCTACGCGGCAGTGATCTTGTCCGGGGTCGTTGGGGCCATCGTGGCGCTTTTCTGAGCTGCCTACGCGGCAGTGATCTTCTCGGCAGACTTGTTGTTGCTGCGCCCGGATTTCTGAGCTGCCTACGCGGCAGTGATCGGGTGGTGTGGGTGGTGCCGGTTGCCGGTGTTTTTCTGAGCTGCCTACGCGGCAGTGATCCGGCAGGAACTTGTCGGCCCTGCCCGGCCTCGTTTCTGAGCTGCCTACGCGGCAGTGATCGAAGTCGGTGGCATTGCCGGGCGTCACGATCATTTCTGAGCTGCCTACGCGGCAGTGATCATCAAGCCATAGCCGCACCACATCTCCCCTGGTTTCTGAGCTGCCTACGCGGCAGTGATCAGCGCGGCAAATGCTTGGCTGTACTCAGCATTTTTCTGAGCTGCCTACGCGGCAGTGATCCTCGGTCATCGCTGCCAATGCCAGTGCAGACATTTCTGAGCTGCCTACGCGGCAGTGATCGTGCTCTTCCGAGAACCTCAGCCCACGCAGGTTTTCTGAGCTGCCTACGCGGCAGTGATCCTGCGTGAGGACGGCACGCGGCGATTCCGCGATTTCTGAGCTGCCTACGCGGCAGTGATCGAGGACCGACAGGCTCTTTGCCGTATCTGCAATTTCTGAGCTGCCTACGCGGCAGTGATCTTGGCACCGAACGCTAAACCTAACTGATTGTAAAAGAGAAAGCAGCATCCTGACCGAATCGACCCAATTTCACGATCCGGCTTGATTCGTCCGGATTTCCAGGCGATTCTGCACGCACTGGGGAAAAAGGGGTCAGAACCAAGGGATGGTCGCGGTAGGACTCAGGCCATAGTGGGTAAAAGTCCCCTCCCGCGCAGCGCCCTGAAGCGGGGCATGTTCGATGAACAGTCTGAAGTTCTGACGTGTGCTAGCGCTTGTCAGCGTCACGTACGGCAGCATTAGGCGTTCTTCAGCCGAGTCAGGGATGGCCGACATGGCAGCTGCGTGGTCGATGCCTTTCCGATTCATCAGCCGCCTACGTAGCCGTTCGGCCCCACTCTTGGCCTGTACCCGTCGGACGGTACGATAACGCACGTCATTCGGCACCTTGGTCGTTGAGCGAACACGCGTGTGATCGCGCATACCCTGGATCCACTGGGCCGCCATGAGCAGTTCCAACTCGTCCGGTCCGCCATGTAGTCGTAGAGTCCGACCCAGGACTCGCGCTGCGGGATTGAATTCGGGAAAGCTAACTCCGATTCCGCCGCGACCGCATTCGACAAGTCCCCGATGGAGCTTGGAAAAGAGGGCGCTCATGAGCATCGGCTGCGGAAACTCGGGGTCGGGCAATAAATGAATGTCGATGTAGTGATCCATGTTCACCCCGCGTCTCCAAACACGCCACCACGAACCAAGGTCGCAACGACGAAGTGCTGCTGCTCCAGCGGGGGCACCTTGTCCTTGAGAATCCAGTTGTCGAGCAGGTTGTAGAAGTCCTGCTTCTGCTTCGGCTGACGGTATGCCTTGCCCTGAGTAGTCACCGATCCGTAAGGCTCGACTGCGATCGGACCGAGTTCGTCGGCGCCGTCGTACCAGGTATCGATGGTGCGCAGCGCATTCCCGAGCTTCTGCGAGTGGATGCCGGCCACGCCACCTACGTCGTACAGCGTCTTGCTCTTGTCGCCACGACCCCGATCGAGAATCAACTCCTGCGACGGAAAGACCTCCTGCCCTGCCCCCAGCCGTGCGAAGGCAGTCACCTGCAGCAGTACGTGACGGCGACCGGCGAGCGCGTCGGCAATCAGCTCACTAAGTGCTTCGAGCGAAGCGACGGCGCCACCCGGCGCGTCGAAACTGCGCAGAGGGAAGCCCAGAGCGTCGAAGCGCCACTCCGTGTGCGCGGCGCCCTCCACCAAGTGTGCGACACGCACCTCCACCTGCTCGGCACCGATGCGGTTGCGCCAAAGAAAACGGCCATTGGCCAGATTGAAGGCATAGCGGCGCGCCAGTTCGCCAAATCCGTTGGCGTCCACATAGCCCTGCACGGTACTGAGCAGCTTGGTGCGATAGTCTGCCTCGTTGCACGCTGAGGGCGTGCCGGTGCCGGCCAGTACGCGCAAGGTGAATCGGACCATCAGGGTATCGGCGTCGGACGGCAGGGCCGCGACGTCGACGGTCTGAAGGTTCGGATTCTCAATTGCGGCATCAAGCTTGGCTGGATCCTGATCCTTGGTCTTGAGGCGGTTGGAGATGGTGCCACGCACGGACTTTGCGCGCAGCGTGATGGCCGGCCACTGCGCGCTGTCGTCACGGCCGCCCCATTGCCCTGCGTGAAACAGGGCGTCGGACGGATCGAGTTTGCGTTCGAAAGCGAGAACGGAGGCGGTCTTGAGTTCGTTGGACATGATTGCGTTCCTTGTCTTGGTGGACGTTCAGTCAAAGGCGTACAGTTGTTCGAACGGGTCGGCGACGGGCCGGTAGTCGTTGCGGCAGCGGTAGAGGCCTGCATCGGCTTGGCTATCGGCGTACCACAGCAGCTGTTGCGGAGACTGCAGCCGATGCGGGCTCAGCCATTCGCCGATCGAGTACAGGCTCTCGACAAAGCGAAAAGGGGTGCTGGCGTCGCGCGCATTGGCGACCAACCCGGCAGCGTGCAATTCGCCGAGGGCGCCATATCCGACCGGAATCGGCACCGTCCAGCCCTGGCCGCGACGGTCGTTGCGCCACTCGCCTTTCCCGCCTTGTCCATCCCGCTGGTAGTGCCAGTTGACACGGGACAGCGACAACCAGGCGTCGAGCCGGGTCGCGGCAGGTGATTCAGCCTGCAATTCGGCCAAACGTGCCTCCAAGCGGTCGTCGCGCGAGACAAGGGCGAAACCGGGCAGCAGGCGCATGCGCGCCTTACGAAACACGGCTTGACGATCATCCTCGGTACCCGTCAGGTCGACGACCCAAGGCTGGTAGCGCATCCGTGTCGCCAGCCCCGGCGGGCGAAGCGTACCGCCGGCGATCCGCATCTCGGCCAAAAGGCTGGCGACGGTCGCCACGTCCGCGTGCCGGCTGTCCGGCTCGCGACTCCAGCGTGCGCAATCCACCGCGAATACCAGACTGAGCTCCAAGTGGATGCGCCCTTCCTCGACGATGGCGGCGGTGCTGCCGTCCTTGTCGATCGGATTGCGCGTCAGCCGGAATGCCTTCACGAAGCCGCCGTCGGTCACCAATTCCTGATGCCCATGGGCAATTGCACCGACTGCCTTGAACGCCAAGTCCAGACCAGCGGCGCGCGCCTTGCGCTCCAGCGCCCACATCAGGCCCAGGAAGGCGGTCATCGACGGAAAGCCGTGCGTCAGCGGGCTGGACACGGCATTGGCGTTTTGCACGTGCAGGTGGGGCAGGACCAGCAGGTGGTCGAAGTTCGGGCAGGTGCTCATCCTTCGCCCCCCATCGGTGCGCGCCGGTTCGTCGGCACCGGCCAGGCTGCGTCCACGATGACCTGGCGGGCCCAGTGCCTGAACTCCGCATCGCCGACCGTCGTGAGCCCGGCGTCCCGCAAGCGAGCGTTGACCCAGTTGGCGAATTGGCCCGCCACCTCGTCCGGCCAGTTGCCCAAGTCGTAGGCCGCAATGAACTCGCGGTCCTGCGCCTCCCACTCGGGGTGCTCGGGGTCAACGCGGACCGGCAACTCGACGCGCTCCGGGTCCAGCCACAGCTTCTCGCACGACGCCAGCACGCACTCGGGATCGCGGCTCCAGCCGGGTTCGAAACGCATCCGGATCTCCGCAGCGAACAATGCCAAGCGCGCCGCCAGTTCCTGTTCGATCGCGCGGCGCGTGCTGCGCGTGGTGCCGTTCGGCGGCGGATCGCCGAGCAGGAAATCAGCTAGGCTCTTGAGCAGGCGGCGCGTGCCCTTGAAGTATGCAAACCGATCCATCATCGACGTCAGCCCGAGCGGGATACGCAATCCCTGTGGGGACCACGTGGGCGGTAGTGAAGCCAGCAGGTAGTTGATGCCGCCCCGCTCGCTGTTGAGCTGCGACACGTTCTGCGGTTTCGTGCCACCCAGTTTGCGCACCGCGAGGCTGCGGTAGTCGCGATACGGACCCTCGTGCGCTTCCTTGGCACGGAAGGCCTGGCGCGCCAGCTTGTTCGATTCGCCGAAGCGTGCTTCCTGGATTTCGCCGTGCACCGCGTGGGCCAGAGCACTGGAGAACATCGGCTGCAGCAGATGGTACTGGTCGTTCTGCGTTGCCGACTCCCCCGCGAGCCAGTAGACCTGTTTTGCGAAAGCATGTGACGCGAGCCTTTCCTCGACGCGAATCAATCCCTTGAACGCTTTGATCCATCGATCCGCTACCGCAGGGTCGGAATGCAAGGCGACCCGAATATCGACGTCGCCATCGCGCAACCAGTCGAGCACGCGCCGTCCCTCAAACGGCAGCTTCAGAAGCGAGAACACGTCCAGGTGTTTGGCATCCGCAACGGCGGTATCTTCTGCAAATTCCGGTCCTAGGCTGTGCGTTCCAACTTCACCACGGCCCAGCATTTCGCCAGGCTGAACATAGACGTTGCTTCCCTTCGCGCTCGGATGCGTCGCCTTCAAGACGTGGGTCACCGACTGGAGATGCTTGGCCCTCGCAGCGGCGCTCGCTAACCAGGTTTCGTATTCGTACTTCGATGCCAAATCGACATCGCCGTCCTTGCCTTTCAACTTGGCCTCTCGTCGCGATTCAATATAACCAGCGATCGCCGCGCGAATGGCGCTGGCCCTTTGTGTCAACTCCGCCATACGCATCGCTCCATCGTGCGCCTCCATTGATTCAATTCCAGACCAATAATCCATGTCGGTGCCCGCCGACCACCCAAGGCACCCACCTACTTCGAAAATCCCACCCAAGGGTGGTATCGCCAACCCTGCGTGCTGTCCGGTACCTCAACAGTCGCCAATCTCTCGGCGCAAGAACGCAGCGACAGGTCCAGGTATTCGGCCTGCTCGCCCAACAGCGCTAACTGATCGAATTCACCCCACGGGACGATGCGCTCGCCGGGCACGACGGCGAGGTCGTGGCGCAGGCTGCGCTCGACGGGCACGTAGAGTTTTCGTCCACGCCGCGAAGCATCCGCCTCCACCCGATGCAGCACGAGGCGCTCGCCGTCTTCGTCCGGCAGCAACGCCAGCGTCACACTTCGCACGCTGTCTTCGCGGAAGGGCTGCTGCTGGGGAAGGACGCCGGTCAGCGCGGCTTGCGGACACTGCCAGGCACTGGCCGCATTCAATTGCGCCGCCGCGTCGCCGGACGAATCCGACGACCGCGGCAACATGCAGTCGGACACTCGGGCCTGTTCGAGATCGCTGAAGCGCAACTTCGGTTGCCAGTCTTGACGCGCCCGCGGACAAATACGCGGCAACGCGGTGATGCTGCGGTATTCCTCGGGCGCCATCAGCTTGCCAAGCCGATGGGCAAGCAGACGGTAGGGGTGGTCGGCCGGCACGCCGACCTTCTCGAAGCCGGGCCGGACGAAGATCGCGGCAGGTCGTCCGTCCGGCCCCTTGGTCGGGAGGAAGTGACGCAGATTGGTAGCGAAGACGCGCAGATTGGGGCAATCCCCCGCTTTGCGGCGATGCCGCTGGACGCGGCCGGCCAACTGAATCAGCGAGCGCATCGACGACGGTTCGACCACCGCCCAATCCGCGTCCCAGTCCCTGCCAACCTCGCAGATCGGCGATGCGAGGACCACGAACAGATGATCGTGCTCCGGATGGGCATCAATCGCGCCGCGCACCGCGGGCAGGTGGTAGACGGCCTGCGCATCGCCACGACGGCTGAATGCCGCGTCGAGTTGATGCTCGATGGCCGAACGCTGCACCAGCGGGAAGCGGGCATGGTAGACGCAGAGGTGGATGCGGACCGCCTCGGGTGCGCCGAGCGAGATCAAGCCATGGGCCACGTCGAACAGGGGTTCGATGTTCGCCATGCGCACTAGACCGAAGCTGACGCGCTTGCCGCTCACGGGATCCGTTTCGGCGTGATCGCCGTGCAACTGCAGGCAGACCGCGCGCACATGCTCCGCAAACGCCGCTCGCGTCACGCCCTTCGGTTGCTTGAGCGGCAATTCGAGCGGCACCAGTTCTGCTCGACGCAGCGGTTCGGCCTTTTCCAAACGCGCCGCACGCTTGGCGATGAACTGCTCGTGCTCGGCAGAAAAGGCATCCGCGTTCACGCAACTCGCCGTGCGTACTCCGAATTCGTCGGCCCAAAGACACGGCAGCGGGAACGTCTCCGCACTCCGCTCGACCACCGCTCCGCGGTTGCGCCGATACTGGATCCGGCCAGCGCGATACGCCATGAACATGCCTTCGACGAGGGATGGCGGCAACGTCGCCGAGGACAGCACCACGCGGGTGCCGAGGAGACCGGCCCAATGCACCAGGCGGGTCAGCGCCGGGAGGTCGTCGAGGTCGTAGTCGTCCAGTTCATCCAGCACCAGGTCCGCGCTCATCAACCGCAGCATCGGCGCGATCTGCCGACCCGCCCGCAGCGATTCGGTAGCGGGCACAAGATGGTCGACGGTGCACACCAGCATCGGCGCAGACAACAGCTTGCTGATCTCGCCATCGTGCAAGGCGCGCGCCAACAACGGATGGTCGGCCATGGCACCATCGTAGAGTATGTGCCCGTCTTCCTCGATCAGCGCCTGCGCCGAGGCCGAGCCGTTGGCCTCTGCCTTTTCCTGGTAGTACTCGAACAGCGCGCGACTGGCGGAGCCCCCGACCCGGATCGCGAGTTCGTCCTCATTCAGATGCAGGTCTTTGCGGAAGCTCCGGCCGGTCTGCAGTGTCAGCGTACGCAGACCCAGTGCGTAGGTAGCACGCATGCCGAGCTGGGGATCGGCCAGCGCGTAGAGGATGCGGGCATTGGCGAGCGTCTTGCCGCAGCCGGTCGAGGCCATGTTGACGACGAAGGCGCCGTGCGCCCTCGCGTCCTCGCGCAGCGCGGCCGCCGCGTCCGCGGCCTTATCCTGCCAGGCAAAGCGGGCGTCACCGCTGCGCTTGCGCAGGCCGCGATGATTCGCCAGCCGTGGCAGGTAGCGCTCGAATCCCGGCAAGGCGTGGGCGATCGATCCCGCATCCCGCGCCACCCCGATCAGGTGTTCGTCGAGCGCTTGCTTGAGGCGGCCGTCACTGTCGGTGTTGGCGTACAGGCGCGAGTTGCCATCACCTTTAACCCGCATCGCCGAATCCGCCGGCAGGCTGGAGTAGTAGTGGTCGGCAAGCATCAGACTGAGCCGGGCCAGGTGCATCACGTAGGTGTTGGCGAGCCAGTCGCCGTCGCGCCGCTGGCGCAGTTCGAACAGTCGACGGGCCATCCGTGCGGCGTTGGCGCGCCACTTGGGTTCGACAACCGGGAGCCGGTCGGCCGGCTGCCAGTAGGACTCGATGCGCCCCGGGCCGGCCGGCTGGCGAATCTCGTTCCAGTCGTGTGCCACCAGGGCCAGCGGCGTTTCCAGCCACGCTGCACTGAACCGGCGGGCACGTTTTCCCAGCCTGTCTTGCGTACCGTCTTCACGTTCAACTGGAACCAAGGGCAGGCGGTGGTGGGTCAACACCAGCCACGCAACGGCGGCGGCCAAGGGCGGCAGATCCCGAAACGGAAGCTTTCCCGTCACATCCAGCCCGTCGCGCTGGTAGCGGCCGGACGCGATCCATTCGTGCTCGTCGAACACCTCCCGATCGGCCAGTCGCCGCAGCCAGCTTTCATCGTCGTCGTGGCCGACGAAAGCCTGGAACAGGCGCAGCGAAACCCACTCGTGGCGGTAGAGGTTCCGCTCGGACAATTCTCCTCGCAGCCGGGCTTGGAAGGCGATGCTGGCCTTGCCCAGATCGTGCAACAGCGCGGCCAATTGCGCGAGCAGGCGGATGTCCTCCGCGGTATGCCAGTCGTTCTCGTCGCCAGCCCGCAGCACGTTGCGCCGGGTCGCATTGGTCGGCGTCGCCCCGCGCGGGTTGAACTGGCGCGCGTCGCCAACGATCCACAGCAGCTCGCTGTGATCCTTGCCACGAATCCAGTGACAGGCCACAGCGGTGTTCTTGCGGGCGGTTCTTCGCAACAGTCGGTGGAGCGTTTCCAGCCCAGCGTGGGTGATCGGCGTCTGCCAGGTCCGGTCACCGCGGCGTTCGGCGAACTGGTCGAGGATGCGGCGGGTTTCAGCGAGGGCGTTCTTGCTGCACTGGGAAATCAGCAGCACGTTCATGCGGCGAGCTTCCCGGTCTCGGAGGCGATGGCCTTGAGCGTGTCGATCATGAAGTCGAGCGATTCGGCCTGCACCAGGGCCTCGATGCAGCGTTCGCGGAATTCCTGCTCGCCTTCGCCGCCGACGGCCGAGACGAAGGCCTGGGGCAGGATGACCGCATCCTTGACCAGATCGGCAGCGTCGAACACCAGTCCGCCCTTGCGCGTCTTGCCGTGCAGCACGGCCAGCCCGTGCGGCAGGCCCAGCACCCAGGTGGCGGTCGCGCCCAGGCCGTAGGCCAGGTAGTTGCCGTGGTCGAGGAAGCGGTTGGCCGGGTCGACGCCGCTGCCGCCCTTGGCGCGGGTGAAGTCGCCGTAGTCGGTGGCATCGCAGGCCAGCTTGAACAGGGTCTTGGTGAGGCGGGCTTCCTCGGTCAGCAAGGCGGTGTTGTCCGGCGCCGCGTCGATGGCTCGCCGGGAAGCATCGAGGGCGGTCGTCAGGCGCTCGCGCGAAACCTTGAAGCCGGCCTCCGAGAGCGCCCGGTTGCCACACCAGTGCGCGCCGATGCGTGTCAGCCGGGCGCGCTGGATGGCCTTGGCGGCGGCGAGCCGAAGGCCGTCATCGAACCAGAACCGGACCCACGACTGCAGGTATTCGGTGGGGCGGTATTCGCTCTGCGGCGAAAACCAGGCGACATCGAAATCCACTTCATTGGCCGAAAAGAGCGGCGTCCCGCCGCCGCCGCAAAAGCCGACCAGCACGCCGGCCTTGGCCAGTTCGCGGATCGCGGCCTGGGTGATCGAGGTGCCGGTGCCGAGCAGGATCGTCGTGGTGTTGGCGATCGGGATGTTCCAGTAGAGCGATTGCGCACCTTGATCGGTCACATACTCGACACGGCCACCCTTGACCAGCACCCGGCAATGCTCGAGGTAGTACAGGTTGGCGCGTTTGGAATGGAGAATCGTCTTGAGATCGGTGGGCGTGAACTGTTTCATCAATGGCGTTCGGTGGTCTATTGGCCGCCGCGAAGACAGTTGCTCGGCCGATTTCGTCATGAACTGCTGCGAGGGTGTTCAAGCATGGCGCGCAAGAACGGCCAGTTCGCTTCACCGCAGGCAAGACAGTACATGACGAATAGATTCAATCTCGTGACATATCCCACGCGATCCGATTCTCACCGAGCACATTTACTTGGCGGCACCGTGAACCCAATGACCCCCTCACCCCTCCGTCAGCGTCATCAACATATCCGCATACCACGCACAGTTGAGGCCGAGCGCCTCGTCGGCGACCTGATCCCGGCTGCCCATGTCGAGGCGGGCGGAGTGGATGCCGAGCAGGTGCCAGGGCAGTTCGCCCAGGTCTTTGCCGGGTTTGGCCGCCCGCATCACCACCGGTGCGCCGCTGATGCCGCGGTGGGTGCGGGCGTCGGTCAGGAAGTAGCCGCTGCCCTGGAAGCGCAGGCCGAACGAGGAGGCGACGATGGCCTGGCGGGCAACCGGCAAGCGGTGCAGCTCGTCGCCGAAGCCGAGCGGGAAGCCGATCACCAGCAGCGGCGTGCCGACTTCGACGGCATCGAGATCGGCCAGCAGATGGGCCGGGGTGAACGCGGCGAAGCAAGCGTCGGCGGGCAGCGCATCGCGTTTCAGCTCGATCACGGCAACGTCCACGTCGCCGGCCTCGTCGCTGCCCTGGCGCCACAGGGCCCGGCCGTCGCGGTACAGGGGCACCGAAAAACCGACGCACTCGGCAACGTTGTCCGGATCGGTGTGGATGTCGATGGTGAGGCGATCGGGCTGGTGGCCGCTGGCGTCGTCCCGCAGCACGTGTCGGCTGCTGACCAGGAACAGGCGCTCGTCGCGCTCGAAGAAGAAGCCACTGGCGTTGGAGAGGTTGCGACCGCCCTGGTGGGTGCCGATCGCGGCGGCGGCGAGAAGAATGGATTCGATCATCGGGTGGGCTTCGCAGGTCTGGGCCGGTACGTCCGCCGGCGACCCCTGATTCTCCCGCAATTCGCGACGTAGCCCTGTCGGCGCACGCCGGCCCCGCCTGTCGGACCGCAGGAACTCAGGCCGGTGCCGGCTGCATGGCCGGTGGGGTTTCGAGCCCGCGCGCCAGGCGCCATTGCTTGACCAGCCCGTAGAGGGCCGGAATCACCCCGAGAGTGAGCACGGTGGACGAGATCATGCCGCCGACCATCGGCGCGGCGATGCGGCTCATCACCTCGGCGCCGGTGCCGCTGCTCCACATGATGGGCAGCAGGCCGGCCATGATCGCGACCACGGTCATCATCTTGGGCCGCACGCGCTCGACCGCGCCCTCCATGATCGCCTCGTACAGATCGGCGGCGACCGGCTCGCGCCCTTCGGTGGCGCGTTGCGCCTTGATCGCCTCCCAGGCCTGGTCGAGGTAGATCAACATCACCACCCCGGTCTCGGCGGCGACGCCGGCAAGGGCGATGAAGCCCACCGCCACGGCGACGCTCAGGTTGTAGTCGAGCCACCACATCAGCCAGACGCCGCCGACCAGCGCGAACGGTACCGACAGCATGACGATCAGGGTTTCGGTGAGGCGGCGGAAGTTGATGTAGAGCAGCACGAAGATGATCGCGAGGGTCACCGGCACCACCACCGCGAGCTTGGCCTTGGCGCGCTCCATGTACTCGAACTGGCCCGACCAGGTGGCGTAGTAGCCGGGCGGGAACGAAACCTTTTCGGCCACCGCCCGCTGGGCGTCGGCGACGAAGGAGCCAACGTCGCGATCGCGGATGTCCACATACACATAGGCGGCGAGCAAGGCGTTCTCGGTCTTGATCGCGGCCGCGCCCTGGCGGATCACGATGCGCGCGAGCTGGCCCAGCGGCACCATGCCCTCGCCGGTCGGCACGAACACCTCGGTGGCGATGCGCTGGGGGTCGGAGCGCAGCTCGCGGGGGTAGCGCACCGAAACCCCGTAGCGCTCCAGGCCCTCGACCGCGGTGGTCACGGTCTGGCCGCCGAGGGCGGTCGCGATCACCCGCTGAAAGTCGCCGACGGTCACGCCATAGCGCGCCAGTTGGTCGCGGCGCGGCGCGATGTCCACGTAAAAGCCGCCCATCACGCGCTCGGCATAGGCGCTGGAGGTGCCCGGCACGTCGCGCACCGCCTGCTCGATCTGTCGCGCCAAGTCCTCGATCACCTTCAGGTCGGCGCCGAACACCTTGACGCCGACCGGTGTGCGGATGCCGGTGGACAACATGTCGATGCGCGCCTTGATCGGCATCGTCCACGAATTGGCCACGCCCGGAAACTTCAGTGCCGCGTCCATCTCGGCGATCAGCTTGTCCACGTCCATGCCGGCCCGCCATTCCGACTTGGGCTTGAGGTTGATGACGGTCTCGAACATCTCCAGCGGCGCCGGGTCGGTGGCCGACTCGGCGCGCCCGGCCTTGCCGTACACCGACTCGACTTCCGGAAAGGTCTTGATGACGCGGTTGGTGGTGGCCAGCAGGCGCGAGGCCTCGGTCACCGACATGCCCGGCAGCGAGGCCGGCATGTAGAAGATCGCGCCTTCGTCGAGCGTCGGCATGAACTCGGCGCCGAGGTCGCGCGCCGGAATCACGGTGATCGCCATCGACGCCGCCGCCAGCACCAGGGTCAGCGCCCGGTGGCGCATCACCCAGCGGATGATCGGCCGGTAGGCCCAGATCAGGAAGCGATTCACCGGGTTCCGGTGCTCCGGCATGATCCGCCCGCGCACGAAGAACAGCATCAGCACCGGCACCAGGGTCACCGACAGCAACGCCGCGCCGGCCATCGCGAAGGTCTTGGTGAAGGCCAGCGGGCCGAACAGACGCCCCTCCTGCCCTTCCAGCGTGAACACCGGCAGAAAGGAGACGGTGATGATCAGCAGCGAGAAGAACAGCGCCGGGCCGACTTCCTGGCAGGCGCGGATCATCGCCGCCGCGCGGGCGCGGCGATCGGCGTCGGGCGACAGCCGTTCGAGGTGCTTGTGGGCGTTTTCGATCATCACGATGGCGGCGTCCACCATCGCGCCGATGGCGATCGCGATGCCGCCCAGGCTCATGATGTTGCTGCCCATGCCCATCATCCGCATTGCGATGAAAGCGATCAGGATGCCGATCGGCAGCGTGATGATCGCCACCAGCGCGCTGCGCACGTGCATCAGAAAGATCACGCACACCACCGCCACGATCAAGCTCTCCTCCAGCAGCGTCCATTGCAGGTTGGCGATCGCCCGCTCGATCAGGGTCGAACGGTCGTACACCGGCACGATCTCGGTACCGGCCGGCAGGCCGGGCGTGATCTCGGCGATCTTGTCCTTGACGCTGGCGATCACGTCGAGCGCGTTCTGGCCGAAGCGGGCCATGACGATGCCCGAGGCCACCTCGCCCTCGCCGTTCAGTTCGGCGAGCCCGCGCCGCGAGGCCGGCACCAGTTCGACGCGGGCCACGTCGCGCACCAGCACCGGCGTTCCGCCCTCGCTCTTCAGTACCAGTTGGCCGATGTCGTCGATGCCCTGCAGGTAGCCCAGGCCGCGCACCATGTATTCCTTTTCGGCGAGTTCCAGCACGCGGCCGCCGACGTCGCGGTTCGACTCGCGGATGACCTCGGTCAGCCGCGCCAGCGGGATGCCGTAGGTGGCCAGCCGGTGCGGGTCGACAGTGACCTGATACTCCTTGACGAAGCCGCCGACGCTGGCCACTTCGGCCACGCCCTCGGCCTTGGTGAGCTGGTAGCGCACGTACCAGTCCTGCTGGCTGCGCAGCTCGGCCAGCGACTGGTCGGCCCCCTTCAAGGCGTATTGGTAGACCCAGCCGACGCCGGTGGCGTCGGGGCCGATCTGCGGCGTCACGCCATCGGGCAAGCGGCCCGCGGCCGAACTGAGATATTCCAACACCCGCGAGCGCGCCCAGTAGATGTCGGTGCCGTCCTCGAAGATCACATACACGTAGGAGGCGCCGAACATCGAGAAGCCGCGCACCACCTTGGCCTTCGGCACCGCCAGCATCGCCGTGGTCAGAGTGTAGGTGACCTGATCCTCCACCACCCGTGGCGCCTGCCCCGGATACTGGGTGAATACGATCACTTGTACGTCGGAGAGGTCCGGCAGCGCGTCGAGCGGCGTCGTGCGCACCGCATAGACCCCGGCGCCGACCACCGCGGCGGAGAACAGCAGCACCAGAAAGACGTTGCGGGCGGACCACGCGATCAGGCGGTCGAGCATCAACGGCTCCCGCTCGTCACGGCCTGCCGCTGGGCCTCGACGATGACGAATTCGCCGTCGCCGCGGTCCTCGAAGGTGAACCGGATGGGCTCGCCCGGCGCGATGCCGTCGAACACCGTGGGCGACGCCATGCCGAACTCCATCGTCATCGCCGGCCACTGCAGATCGGGGATCGGGTCGTGGTTCATCGACGCGATGTTCTCGTCCACGTACAGTTCGTCGATCGAGCCGGTGGCGTCATAGCGCTTCGGCCCCGCCGCCTCGGGCTCGGTAAAGCTGGCCAGCGCCGCCTTCAGGTTGCTCTCCGAATCGATCAGGAAGTTGGCGGCGACCACCACTTCGTCACCGGAGGTCACACCCTCGAGCACCTCCACGTACTCGCGGCCGCGAATCCCCAGACGCACCGGCTGAGGCCGGAAACGACCCTCGCCTTCGGCCAGCAACACCACCTGGCGGTGGCCCTGGTCGATCACTGCCGACAGCGGCACCGCCAGCCGCGCTTCGCTGCCGGCCGCCGCCAGCTCGACGTGGGCGAACATGCCGGGGCGCAGCAGCCCCTCGCGATTGTCCAACTCGAGCCGCACCGGGGTGGTGCGGGTCGGCGCGTTCAGGGTCGGGTAGAGGTAGGTGACCTCGGCCTCGAAGCGGCGTTCCGGATAGGCGTCGATCAGCACCACTGCGCGCTGACCCGGCGCGACCCGGGCCAGGGCCTGTTCGTACACGTCGGCGATCACCCACACCCGCGACAGGTCGGCGATGCGGTAGATCGTCTCGCCGGGCCGGAAGCGCATGCCGGCCACCGCTTTCTTGTCGAGCACCACGCCGCCGCTCGGCGAGGAGAACACGATCTTGTCGCCACGGGCGCGGGCGTTGGCCGGCAACTGCCAGTTGCGCAGTCGTTCGTCGGCCGCCTCGGCCAGCCGGCGGGCGCCGTCGCGCACGGTAGCGTCGCCACCGGCAGCCGCCTTCGACAAACGCTCGGCGATGGCCAGCTCCTTTCTTGCCGAGACCAGCTCCGGGCTGTAGACCTCGAACAGGGGCTGGCCGCGTCGCACCGGGTCGCCGGTGGCATCCACGTATAGGCGCTCGATCCAGCCGCCGAAGCGCGGCGCCACTTCTTGCACCGCCCGCTCGTTCACCTCGACCCGACCCACCACCCGCACGGCGGCGTCGATCACCAACGCCTCGGCACGGGCAGTGCGCACGCCCAGGGTCTGCATGCGCGCCGGGCTGACCGCCACCGCGCCGCTGTCGTCCGGCCCCTCGCCTTCATAGACCGGGATGTAGTCCATCCCCATCGAATCCTTCTTCGGCACCGGCGAGGTGTCCGGCAGCCCCATCGGGTTGCGGTAGTAAAGAATCTTTCGTTCGCCGTCGCCCCCCTCCCCGGCCGCGGCAGCCACGCCCACCGCCCCCTGAGGCACCGGCGCGCCGAGCCAATCGGCGGCGGCCAGCGCCACCGCGACGACGACGCCGGCGAGTGCGAATCTCATGCTGCGACTCACAATGCTTCTCCCAGAATCCGTTCGATGTCGGCAACCCCGAGCCAAGCCTCCACCCGGGATTCCAGCAAGGCCAGCCGCGTCTGCAGGATCCGGCGCTGGGCTTCGATCAGCGTGTCGAAATTGACCGTGCCGGTCTCGTAGCCGGCCTCGGCCGCCTCGAGGGCGGCCCGGGCCTGCGGCAGCAGGCTGTGCTCGAGCAGCTTCGCGCGGGCGCCAGCCGCGTCGACCGCGGCCCACAATTCGCCGAGGCGGCCGTCGATGCGCACCTCGGCCGCCGCCACGCGGTCGCGCGCAGCCTGTTGCAGAAAACCGGCCCGTCGCTCGTCGCTGACACGGCGCGTGCGCTGCAGCGGGATGTTGAGTTCCAGCATCAGGTCCCAGCTATCGGCACCGCTACGCGGGCGATTGTTGGTGAGGCCGACCGCGAAGTCCGGATAGCGCTCGCGCTCGACCAGATCGCGCGCCGCTTCGCTGGCCTCGGCACCGGCGCGTGCCACCGCCAGTTCCGGCGCACCGTCACGGGCGCGAGCCGTCAACGCGGCCAGCGAAGGCAGCGCGATCGAAGCCACCGGCGCCCGCGGTTCGGCGAGCGGCGCATCGGCCGGCCGCGGCAGCGCCGCGTTGAGGCGGGCGCGGGCCTCGGCCAGACGCCGCCCGGTCTCGAGCAGGTCGATGCGCACGCGGGTGATCTCGCCCTGTGCCCGAAGCGCATCCTGCTGCGGCACCAACCCGACCGCATAGCGCGTCAACACCAACTGCTCGAGGGCTTCGAGCAGGCGCAGGGTGTCGCGCTGGATGCGTTCGCGCCCGACCGCCTCGACATAGCGGGCAAAGGCCTGCTTGATGCGCGCTTCCACCTCGGCCGCACCGACGCCGATCGCCTGGCGTGCCTGGACGGCGCGGCTGCGCGCCAACTCTCCGCGCAACGCCCGCTTGCCCCAGAACGGCAGTGGTTGGATCAGTCGATAGCGGGTGACGCCCACCTCGCCCGGCAGCAGCGACGCATCGCGGCCGCTGGCGGCGTTGGTGAAATCCATCAATTCGAGCTGAAAGCGCGGGTCCGGAAGGGCCGCCGCGACCGCGATCTGCGCATGCGCGGCATCGGCGTCCCGGGCGAGCACCGCCAGTTCCGGATTGTGGCGGCGGGCGTAGTCGAGCAGGCCTGCGAGCTCGCTGCCGAGCGCGGCAAGGGCCGGCTGCGGTACCGTCAGCACGAGTGCGCCCATCAGCAGCGCGCCGAAGCCACGCAGCGTTCGGTGAGAAGCCATCGAGGAAGGATGTCCGGGTCGATGTCGGCCATCCGCGTTTCGGCGCGGACGGCCGCCAGTGGCCTTGGCGCCGCCTACTGGGCCGGCGCGAGCTCGGTGACGGTCAGCGCGCCACCGATGTCTTCGGCCTTGAAGAGGATCTTGTCGCCCGGCTTGACGCCATCGAGCATGGCGTCGTCCTTGACGCGGAACACCATCGTCATCGGCGGCATGTCGAGATTGGCGAGCGGACCATGCTTGATCGTGATCCGGCCGCGGGCCTTGGCCACCTTGCGCACCACGCCCTCGGCCATCATATTCCTGTCGCCGGCGTCGGTAGCCTGAGCGCGGGGCACGTTCGCATGGTTCGCGTCGGCAAATGCGGGGGCCGTGAGCAGGGTCAGGCCGAGGCCGGCTGCAGCAAGCAAGGTCTTCATCGTGGCTCCGAATGGTGTGGATTGACGCAGTGCAGTATCGGCGACGACGGCCGACACCGAGTTGACCGCCGGATTACATTTCTGTCAGGAAGCCGTCGGGACGCCGCTCAGTTGCCGGCCTGCCGTGAAATCTTCGCCTGGTGCCTGCGTTGCTCGGCGGGCCAGGTGCTCTTGATGTAGGCCAGGGTGGCGGCAATCTCGCGATCGTCGAGCAGGCCGCCATAGGCCGGCATGTCGCTGAGGTAGCCGGCCGGCGCATGGACGCCGGTCATGAAGCCTTCCTTGACCATGCCGAACAGCATGGCGTCGGGATGGTGCCAGGTATGGCCGCTGGCGTCGTGGGGTGGGGCCGGCAGACGGCCATCCGCCCGGCGCTGGCGCCAGTTCGGCTGGCCCGCCAGGTCGGCACCGTGGCAGCGCGCGCAATGGCTCGCGTACAGGCGCTTGCCGAGGGCGACCAGCGCACGATCGTCGGCATCGATCGAAGGCGCCGGCGGCTCGCTGCAGGCCACAAGCATGCCCGCGACGGCGACGAGGGCGGCACGTGACCATCGCGGCGAGCCGGAGTGTCGATCCATCGTCATGCCCTCACTCGGCAGCGACTTCGATCTTGCCGATCATGCCCGCATCGTAGTGCCCGGGAATCAGGCAGGCGAAGTCGAAGTCGCCCGCCCGATTGAAGGTCCACACGATCTCGCCCTGGGTGCCCGGCGCGACGTGGGCCATGTAGGGCTCGTCGTGCTCCATGTTGGGGAAGCGTTTCATCAGCGCGGCGTGCTCGGCGAGGGTATCGGCGGTACCGATGACCATCTCGTGCATGACCGCGCCGTCGTTCTTCAGCCGAAAGCGCAGGGTCTCGCCCTGGCGCACGCGGATTCGCGCCGGCGTGAAGCGCATGGCATCGGACATGCCCACTTCGACCGTGCGCACCGCATCGGCAGCCTCGCCGGCGATGCCCCACGGCTTCTGTTCCTTGATGACGACGCCGGCGGTGCCGTCGCCGTGCCCGGCGCCACCGTGGGCAAAGGCCCCCGCCGAAGCCGCCGACAGCAAGATCGCCGCGATCGTGTGCAATCGCCTCATCGAAAAAACCTCCTGGGAATGAATGTTGATCGGTTGGTCTGCGCGGCCCCTCAGCGGGCCCGCCGCCTGCCCGCTCGGGCCACCAGCGCAATGCGCCCGTCTGCGCCGCCCGGCGGCATCGCGCCGCTCCCGGCCGATCCCCGGCGCGACGGTTCCGGCGTACCGCCTTGCCACGGATACGACACCGTCCCTGGCGGATGGGCGAAATCGGCCGGTGCCCGGTAGTCGCCCGGCGCCTGCTCGCGCCGCACCTTGAGCACCGTGAACATGCCGCCCATCTCGACCGGGCCGAAGGGCCCCAGGCCGGTCATCATCGGCAAGGTGTTGTCCGGCAGCGGCATTTCCATGGCCCCCATGTCGGCCATGCCGCGCTCGCCCATCAGCATGTAGTCCGGCACCAGGGCCTGGATCTTCTCGATCAGGCCCCGATGATCGATGCCGATCAGGTTGGGCACGTCGTGCCCCATCGCGTTCATCGTATGGTGGGACTTGTGGCAGTGCATCGCCCAGTCGCCCAATTCGTCGGCGACGAACTCGATCTGGCGCATCTGCCCGACCGCCACATCCACCGTCACTTCCGGCCAACGCGAGCCTTTCGGCGTGGGACCACCGTCGGTGCCGGTGACTTCGAACTCGTGGCCATGGATGTGGATCGGGTGGTTGGTCATCGTCAGGTTGCCGATGCGCACCCGGACGCGGTCGTTGTGGCGCACGTTGAGCGAATCGATCCCCGGGAACGCGCGGCTGTTCCAGGTCCATAGGTTGAAGTCGAGCATCGTGTTGGTCTTCGGCACCGCACTGCCCGGCGCCACGTCGTAGGCGTTCATCAGAATGCAGAAGTCGCGGTCCACCTTGCGGATCAACGGGTGGCGCCGGCGCGGATGGGTGACCCAGAACCCCATCATGCCCATCGCCATCTGGGTCATCTCGTCGGCGTGGGGGTGGTACATGAAGGTGCCCGGGCGGCGGGCGACGAATTCGTAGACGAAGGTCTTGCCGGGCGGAATGTGCGGCTGGGTAAGGCCGCCGACGCCGTCCATGCCATTGGGCAGGCGCTGGCCGTGCCAGTGGATCGTGGTGTGCTCGGGCAGGCGATTGGTGACGAAGATGCGCAGGCGGTCGCCTTCGACGACCTCGATCGTCGGCCCCGGCGACTGGCCGTTGTAGCCCCACAGCCGGGCCACCATGCCGGGCGAGATCTCGCGCTCGACCGGCTCGGCGACCAGGTGGAACTCCTTGACGCCATCCTTCATCCGCCATGGCGCGGTCCAGCCATTGAGCGTCACCACCGGATCGTAGGGTCGACCCGACGACGGCGCGAGGGGCGGCAAGGTCTCCGCCGAATCCTGGATGACCGGCTCGGGCAATGCCGCCAGCGCAGCGCGACCGACCGCGGAGGCCGCCGCAACGACGCCGGCACCGGCCAGGAACCGCCTGCGCCCCGGACGGGCCGTGTCGGCCATCAGTGCCCTCCCCCCGATTCGGCCACCGCTGCGGCACCGGCCCGCATCGCCGGCAACGGCGCAGGGCTGCCCAGCAGCGCGGTCTTCAGCGCCGCGTCGGCCAGCCACAGGTCGCGCCGCGCTTCGATCGCACTGATCACCGCAGCGACCCGCGCGCGACCATCCGCGAGCAGTTCGAAAATGCCGGTCAGCATTCCGTTGTACTGGTAGAGCATCTCCTCCGAGATGGTCTCGCGCAGGGGCACGACCTCCTCGCGGTAGTGGCGTTCGAGTGCCCAGGCGCTGCGGTAGGCGGCCCGCGCCTCACGCAGTTCGGAGCCGGCGCGGCGGCCGACCTCGGCGACGCCGTTCAAGGCCGCCAGATAGCGCGCCCGGGCACCGGCGCGCGTGGCATCGCCGAAGTCGAAGAGCGGCAACGGCAACTCGATTTCGTACCCCCGTTGGCGTGCCTCGCCGGTCTCGCTGTTGTTCTGGATCGACAGGTGCATGCCGTCCACCACGCTGGTGACCCGGGTCAGGCCCATCGCCGCGGCCAGTCGGTCGAGCTCGGCCCGGGCCAGGCGCAGATCGAGGCGTTCGTCCATCGCACGTTGCAGGCCGGCCACGCCGTCGTGTGGTGGATCCTCGGGCGGGTCGGGCAAGCGCGCCGGCAGTTCGAGACGGTCGGCCAGCGCCGCCGGCAGGCCGAGAACGCGAATCAGCGCCTCGCGCGCGCCGGTCGCACGCTGACGTGCGCGTGCCAGTTCGGCCACTGCATCCGCATAGGCAAGCTGCTCGCGGGCACGCTGCAGCCGGCTGAAGTTGCCCACCTGCTGCATCCGCCGGGCGAGTTCGGCACCCACTTCGGCCGCCTCCGCGACCGCAACCCGGTAGTCCGCCAGTTGGCGCGCGGCCACCGCCTCGACCCAGGCCTGGCGGACCTCGCCGGTCTTGTCCACGAGCGCTGCGGCGGCCTCGAGCCGGGTCTGCCGCTGGCGGAATTCGGCCTGCTCGCGGCGGGCCGGCAGCAGCAGGATGTCGAACAGGGAGAAGCTGAGCGCACGGCCGATGTCGAGCTCGCGCTCGCCATCGTGCTCGCGCCACAGGTGCTCGAAGGTAAACACCGGGTTGCCGATGCGCGCGGCACGGGTCGCGTCGGCGCTGGCGGCCGCCGCCTCGGCGAGGACGACCTGGAACGCCGGACTGTAGCCGAGCGCGATCCGTTCGGCATCGGCCAGCGCCAGTGGCGTCGCCAGCATCTGCGCGACCTCGGTGGCCATGCGTTCGCGATCGGCGTCGCTCTGCAACCAGCGCGGCGCGGTGCCGAGCTTATCGTTGCCATAGGCTTCGAGGCTGCGATAGTTGTCATCGATGGCGGTGCTCGCGCAGCCGGCGAGTAGCCACAACATCGCCACGAGCGCCCACAGTGGCCGCGCCCGCCGATTCACTGCCCGCCTCGCCCGCGTTTCGCAGCGTTGCCGCGCGGCTGCATGTGTCCGCCGAAGCCCCCCAGCCGGCCCACTTCGTCGTTGGCATCGCGCCAACCAATGGGCTCCGGATAGGGATCGAAACGCCGGTAGCCGTCGAAGGCCGACGGCTCGGTCGGTTGCGGTCGCGGGGCGACATCGGCGGCGTGCCGCGAACCCGCGGACTGCGGTTCGGCGGCCTGGACCGGTGCCGTCAGCAACGCGGCCCCGGCAACGAGCGGCAGGAGAAGACAGCGCACGTCTGGTGCCTCCGTCGGGTCGATGACTGCTTCGAACGCGGCTTCGCCGTCGATGGCGAGCACAGTTGGGATCGATCTTGCCTGCTCGCGTCGAACAGCTGGCTGACATCGGGATTACATCTTTGTAATGTGCACGCAGGCCACTGGGCCCACAATGGCTCGCGCGCGCAACGCCGGCAACGACCGGCACCCAGCCCGAGCGGCGCAGCCACGATTCCCGGCAGGCGGACCGGCAGCCATGAAGATCCTGATCATCGAAGACGAAGAGAAGACCGGCGACTACCTGCGCCAGGGATTGTCCGAGGCGGGCTTCGTCACCGACCTCGCGCGCCACGGTGCCGACGGCCTGCATCTGGCGCTGACCGCCGACTTCGACCTGCTGGTGCTCGACGTGATGCTGCCCGGCCTGTCCGGCTGGCAGGTGCTGGAGGCATTGCGCGCGGCGGGCAAGGACCTGCCGGTGATCTTTCTGACCGCGCGCGACCAGGTCGAGGACCGGGTGCACGGGCTGGAACTGGGCGCCGACGACTACCTGGTCAAGCCCTTCGCCTTTTCCGAGCTGCTGGCACGGGTGCGCACCCTGCTGCGACGCGGACGCGTCAGCGCCGAGGCCAGCGTGCTGCGGGTCGCCGACCTGGAGTTGGACCTGCTGCGCCGGCGGGTGATGCGCGCCGGCACGCGCGTCGAACTGACCGCGAAGGAATTCGCCTTGCTCGAGCTGTTCATGCGGCGCCAGGGCGAAGTGCTGCCGCGCTCGCTGATCGCCTCCCAGGTATGGGACATGAACTTCGACAGCGATACCAACGTCATTGAAGTCGCCGTGCGCCGGCTGCGGGCGAAGGTGGACGAGCCCTTCCCGCTGCGCCTGATCCGCACCGTGCGCGGCATGGGGTACGTGCTGGAGGCCGCGGAAGGCTGATGCCCCTGCCGTCGATCACGCTGCGCATCGCCCTGCTGTTCGCCGGCGCTTCGGGGCTGATCCTGATGTCGGCCGGGCTGTGGATCTCGACCCTGCTGGTGGGGCATTTCGAAGAACAGGACCGGGTCGAGATCCGCGGCAAGCTCGAACTGGTGCGCCGGCTGATCGAAAGCAAGACTTCGCCGGCGGAATTCGACCGTCTGCCCACCGAACTGGCGCGGGCATTGGTGGGACACGAGGAACTCGGCGTACTGCTGCTCGACGGCGAAGGCGACACCCTGTTCGCATCGATCGGCGAGCGCCTGGCGGGGACGCTCCAGGCGCATCCGCTGCCGGTCGATGTAACGGTCGAATTCAAGGATCCGGAGCGCGGCTACCGTGGCATGGCCCTGCGCATCGACAGCGGCCTGCCGAATCCGGGTGTGCTGACCGTCGGCGTGCTGCTCGACATCACCCACCACGAGCATTTCCTGGCGGAACTGCGGCGGGCGCTGTGGCTCGCGATCGCAGTCACCGCGGCGCTGATGGGCGCGCTCGGCTGGTTCGTCGCACGGGGCGGCCTGGCGCCACTGCGCCGGCTCACCCAGCGCATCACCGCAATCGATCCGGAACGCCTGGCCGAGCGCCTGCCGACCGACCAGGTGGCGCCGGAACTGCGGGCCCTGGCCGATGCCTTCAATGCCATGCTGCAGCGGCTCGAAGAAGGCTACCGCCGGCTGTCGGAGTTTTCGTCCGACATCGCCCACGAGTTGCGCACACCGCTGGCCAACCTGCGCACCCAGGCCGAGGTCTCGCTGGGCAAGGCGCGCAGCCCGGCGGAATACCGGGACCTGCTGCACTCGGCGCTGGAAGACTACGAACGCCTGTCGCGGATGGTCGACGACATGCTGCTGCTGGCCAAGACCGACGAGGGCCAGTTGCCGGAGCGGCGGCGGGTGGCTCTGGCCGACGAGGTGGGCGTGCTGCTCGACTACTTCGAGGCCCTGGCCGAAGACCGCGGCCTGGCGCTGGCGGTATCGGGCAGTGGCGAGGTCTTCGGCGACGGCCCGATGCTGCGCCGGGCGATCGCCAATCTGCTGTCCAACGCGATCCGCCATGCCGATCGCGGCAGCACCGTCCGCGTCACGATCGAGGCCGGCGGCGCCGAAGGCCCTCGGCTGAGCGTCGCCAACCGCGGCAGCGAAATCCCGGCCGATGCCCTGCCACGCCTCTTCGACCGGTTCTATCGTTCGGATCCGGCCCGCCGCCGCGATGGCGAGGGCGCAGGTCTCGGACTGGCCATCGCGCGATCGATCGTGCGTGCCCACGGCGGTGACATTCGCGTGCAGAGCAGCGGGGGCGAAACCCGTTTCGAGTGCCGCTTCCCGTCCTCGCAGCATCGGCCCCGCACGCCGGCGGACGGCGCGGCGCCGATGGTGAGCGATCGGGCCTGAACGATCGCAACGACCCGATCAGGCATACGAAAACGGCTGCGGCCGCAGCCGTGGTGCGGCCCGCAGAAGCCGCGCCCGGATCGGGCGAACCGAGCGGCCGGCGCCGTAGGCCGGCTCTGCGTCCGGCGGGCGGTTAGCCCCAGTTCACGCAGTTGCCGCCATCCGCCGCCGCCCGTACCAGCGCCGCCTCGGCGCGACGCACGACGTGCATGTAGTCGGGGTGGCCGTCGAACAAGGCCACGCCGACGCTGACCGAGGCCCGTACCTGCGGACTGTGGCGGAGCACGAAGCGATGGCCGAAGACGCGGTTGCGCAGGCGATTGGCGATTTCGCCGAGGGCCTCGCGACCGATCTCGACACAGACCAGCGCGAACTCGTTGCTGCCGTAGCGGAAGAGGTGGTCCGAACCACGCGCGATCTCCAGCAGGCACGCCGCCATCTGGTGCATCAGCGCGTTGTGGGACTCCTCCGTATAGGCCTGGCTGCGCAACTCGTCCACATGGACGAGGACGAAGCCGAAGGTCCGATCATTTTGGCCGTGCTGCGTCACCACCCGGTCCAGCACCGCCGGCAGGTGCCGGCGCGACATCAGGCCGGTGACCGAATCCTTGCCGGATTGGGCGCCCAGCACCCGGTCGAACAGATCGCCCGACAGGTAGCGCACGAACTCCAACTGGCGCCGCAGTTCGGCCAGCACCGACTGAAGGTCGTTTTCGGACAGTCCGCCTGCCGCCACCTTGGGCAACAGCACGCGGTCGATCTGCTCGATCGCGTCCGACACGATCGCCGCATCGGGCGCGCCGTCGAACAGCACCTCGGCCTTGTGCTTGAACCACAGCCCGAACTCGGAATCCGCCAGCTTGGGCAGGTGACGCAGGCGCACGCTGGAGCGCACCGCGAACAGCAGCTCGCTGGTCCATTCCGACAGCACCGCCCGCTGGCGCTCGCGCTCGAGCATGGTGTCGTGGCCCAGCAGCGCCTGGCGGTAGGCTTCGCCGGCACGGGCCCCCTTCTGCACGTCGCGCACATAGGCGGTCATCATCAGGCCATCGGCCAGATGCAGCAGATCGCTGACATAGAGTTGCGCCTGCAGGGCACGCTCGGGGCCTCGGTCTTGCCGCTCGATCCGCGCGCGCAGGCTGCGGCAGATCTGGCGCACGCCCGCCTGCATCAGGGCCGGCGGCAACTTGATGCGGGCATGGATCTCGCCGATTTCGATCTGGCGGGCGACCAGTAGATCGAGCCGGGAGTCGTCGAGGGCGACGAACAAATCCCGCAGCCATTGCTCCATCGACGCCTTCAGGCGCTTGCTGACGACCTCGTGCTCGAGGAAATGGCGCGCCCCATCGTCGCCCAGCATCACCTCGTAGAACTCGGCCGCGATGATGCCGGCGTCGGCTTGCACCACGGCCGCCAGATCCTTGCGCAGATCGTCCGGTGCCTGGCGCAGCAGTCGGGCAATCTCGTCACGTGCTTCCGGCAACACATCGGGCGGCGTCGAAGCCTCGGTCATGGTGGAGTCTTCCATCAGGCGCATATATCGAAAGCCATATTATCAGTGGTGACGCCCGGGTGCGCCACGCGGATGCATCGGATCGGCCGGCATCACTGCCTGCACGCAGCGCGACTTACCGACCGAGCGGAAAATGGCAGTGCACCCGGTGCGTCGCGTCGACTTCGCGATCGGCAGGATACTCGCGCCGACAACGTGCCTCGGCGCGCGGGCAGCGCGGGTGAAAATGGCAACCGGCGGGCGGGCGAATGGGCGACGGCAGTTCACCGCCGATGCCCGCGCCTGCGGTCGGCGGCACATCGATCCTCGGCACCGCATCGAGCAATGCCCGGGTATACGGATGGGCGCTGCGGCCGAGCACGGCCGCGGCCGGGCCGGATTCGACGATGCGGCCGAGGTACATCACGGCGACCTCGTCGGCGAGGTAATCGACCACCGCCAGATTGTGGGTGATGAACAGGTAGGCGAGACCCAGCTCGCGCTGCAGCTCGCGCAGCAGGTTGAGGATCTGGGCCTGCACCGAGACATCGAGGGCGCTGGTCGGTTCGTCGCACACCAACAGCTTCGGCGACACCGCCAGTGCCCGCGCGATCGCCACGCGCTGTCGCTGGCCGCCGGAAAACGCATGGGGATAGCGCTCGGCCATGTCGGCGGACAGGCCGACCCGTTCGAGCAGCGCCGCAATCGTGCGGCGGCGTGCGGCGCCGTCGGCACCGACGCCGAGCGCGGCCATGCCTTCCTCGATGATCTGGCCGACGTGCATGCGCGGGTTGAGCGAGGCGAACGGATCCTGGAACACCATCTGCAGCCCGGCGCGCTGGCGCTTCATCTGCGCCGGCGTCAGGCCCGCCAGATCGACGCCGTCGAAGCGCACCGAACCGGCGGAGGGCGCCACCAGCCGCAGCAGGGCCTTGCCGACCGTGGTCTTGCCGCAACCCGACTCGCCCACCAGCGCCAGCGTGCGTCCGGGCGCGAGCTTCAGATCGACGCCGTCGACCGCCCGCACATGACCGACCGTACGCTTGAACAGCCCCTTGCGAATCGGGAAATGGACCCGCAGGCCGTCGACTTCGAGCAATGCCGACCGATCGCCGCCGCCCACGACGCCAGCGGCGGCCACCGGCGCCTGGCGCGACCAGGGCTCGCTGCGCCCGTCGAACAGATGGCAGCGGACCTGCTGGTCATCCACCCGATGCCAGCCCGGCGCCTCCGAACGACAGCGCGCGGACACTTGCGGACAGCGCTCGGCGAAACGACAGCCGGCAAAGCTGCGGTCGAGCCGTGGCACGCTGCCCTGCAGCGTTTCCAGTTCGAATCCCCGCAGGTTTTCGGCCGGCAGCGCCGCGAACAACTTGCGCGAGTACGGGTGCAACGGATTGGAGAAGAAATCCGCCCGGCGACCGCACTCGACCATCTCGCCGGCATACATCACCGCCACCCGGTGGGCCATGCGGGCGACCACGCCCAGATCGTGGGTGATCAACAGCATGCCCATGCCGCGGCGGGCCTGCAGACCGGCGAGCAGATCGAGTACCTGAGACTGGATGGTGACGTCGAGCGCCGTGGTCGGTTCGTCGGCAATCAGCAGTTCCGGCTCGCCGGCCAGCGCCATCGCGATCATCACCCGCTGCTTCATGCCGCCGGAGAGCTGGAACGGGTAGCTGTCGAGGCGCTCGTCGGGCTCCGGGATGCCGACCGCGTCGAGCAACCGCCGGCACTCGTCCCGCGCCGCGCCGCCGCGCAGGGCACGATGCACGACCAGCACCTCGCCGATCTGGTCGGCCACGGTCATCACCGGATTGAGGCTGGAAGATGGCTCCTGGAAGATCATCGCGATGCGTCCGCCGCGCACCTCGCGCATCGACGCTTCGCTCAGGGACAGCAGCTCGGCACCGTGAAAGCGCACGCTGCCCGCGGTGATGCGTCCGCCATCGGGCAGCAGACGCATCAGAGCGAGCGCGGACATCGACTTGCCGCAACCGGATTCGCCGAGCAGGGCGAAGGTCTCGCCGGCGCGCAGCGTCAGGTCGATACCATCCACCGGCCGCACCGGGCCGAGCGCGACCTTCAGCCCCCGGACTTCGAGCACGGCGTCGGCGGCCGGCGCGGCGCGATCATCGGGATGGGGTGCGGCGAGGCGGGTCATCGACACGCGTCACGAACCGCGGAGACCCGGAACCCGCCAACCGTCGTTGGGCAGAGCCCGCTGTCGGCCGGAGAGGCAACGTCGCCGGACGGCCCGCCGGGCCTGCGATCGGGCGTACAGCCCGTCCAAGCTTTGGGGGCACTTCGATGAAGCCGACACTTCGATGGCATTGACGGCCCTATGGTCTGGTACAAGCCGGGCGGCTGATTGCGGAGTCCGGGTTCATTGTAGGGCGAAACCGCCGATCGGCGCCGGTGCCCGACGCGACACGGGCTGCCCGAAAGCAGCCCGCCGGTCCGCCGGAATCGCCGGATGTCTCAGTGGTGGTGATGCCCCCCCGGACCATGTACGTGGCCGTGGGAGATCTCTTCGGCGGAGGCCTCACGCACCTCGGCCACCGTGATGTCGAACAGCAGGGCGACCCCGGCCAGCGGATGGTTGCCGTCCACCACCACCTTGCCTTCGGCGATGTCGGTGATCCGGTAGATCATCTCTTCCTCACCGTCCTCGGTGACCCGCTCGAACGACATGCCGACCTCGATGTTCTCGGGGAACAGGGCCTGATCCTCGACCAGCACCAGTTCCTCGTCGTACTCGCCGAACGCGTCGTCGGGCTGCAGCTTGACCTGTAGCTGCTCGCCGGTGCCGAGGCCGTGGAGCGTTTCCTCGAGCTTCGGAAAAATGCCGTCGTAGCCGCCGTGCAGATAGACCAGCGGATGATGGCCGTCGTCGATCATGTTGCCGTCCGGATCCCGAACGGTGTAGTTCAACGTGACGACGGTGTTCTTAGCGATTTCCATTGTGCGTGTTCCTTGCGTCCATGGCGCGGACCAGTTCCAGAACCTCGGCCGCATGGCCGCGGGGATTTACGTCATAGAGCGCATGACGGATCACGCCGTCGCGATCGATGATGAACGTGGACCGTAGCACAGCCATCTTGCTGAAGCCGTCCACCTCCTTCTTGCGCCAGACGTCGTACATCCGGCAGATCTCGCTGTCTTCGTCCGACAGCAGACGCACCGACAGCCCATGCTCGTCGCGAAACTCGGCAAGGGTCAGGCAGTCGTCGGGACTGATCCCGACGACGACGCAGCCATGGCGGGAGAACTCGTTCTCGCGATCGGTGAAATCCGCTGCCTGTCGGGTACAACCGGGCGTATTGGCGCGGGGGTAGAAATACAGCACCACACGATGCGAGGCGAGTGCATCGGCCAGTTCGAACATCTCCATGTCGGCATCCGGCAAGGCGAACAACGGCGCACGATCGCCCGGGCGCAGCATCGGCTCCGCCGCATGCCGCGATGCTGCCGGCCGGTTGCTTCTGCGAACCCGCGCCGCACTGCTGACTGGCCTGATCTGCATGGTCCCCTCCTGTGGTCCTTGTCATTGTCGTCGGACACCGACGTGCTTGGCGCCATCTTGAGTGAACCAATAGTCCAGCATCGCCCGCGGCTCAAGCGAGATTCGGCCCAAACGGTGCTTTCCGCCCTACGGGAGGCGGAAACGCGACACTCCGCCCGCCGCAGGGCGGACGCGGCCCGCGCCGGCCCCATCGGCAATGATCGAGACGACGCATCGAGCGCTTGCAATCCGCCCGAAGCTGTATAAAACTTCAGTCAAACGGAGGCGCACATGACCGAAAAGCTCACAGCCCGGCAGCAGGAAATCCTGGAATTCATCCGCGACACCCAGATCCACGAGGGCCGCCCGCCGACCCGGGCCGAGATCTGCCGGGCATTCGGTTTCCGCTCCCCCAATGCCGCCGAAACCCACCTCAAGGCACTCGCTGCCAAGGGGGCGATCGACCTCGACGAAGGGCGGGCCCGGGGCATCCGCCTCACCGAAAGCCTCGGCCTGCCGTTGATCGGCCGCGTTGCCGCAGGCAGCCCGATTCTCTCCGAAGCCCACATGGACAAACGCCTCCAGATCGATCCCGCGCTGTTCTCGCCGCGTGCCGATTACCTGCTCAAGGTACGGGGCATGAGCATGCGCGACGTCGGCATCTTCGATGGAGATCTGCTCGCTGTCCATCGCACCACGGAAGCCCGCAACGGCCAGGTGGTGGTCGCCCGGGTCCATGACGAGGTCACGGTCAAGACCTTCTCGCGCCGTGGTGCGGTGGTCGAACTGCTGCCGGCCAATCCGGAGTTCCAGCCCATCGTGGTCGACACCCGCCACGACCCCCTGGTGATCGAGGGCCGTGCAGTCGGTCTGATCCGCAGCGGCACGCTGGCCTGACCCGATATCCCGATCGGCACCGGGCCAGCGCTGGTCGGCACCCGCGCCGGCGTGGCGACGCGCTCCGCTCTCCATCGGGCCGGACGCGCCAGCGACTCCGGCTTCGCCACGGGCCACCCAGCATCCCGAAACCCGCGATCGATCGCCCGCAACCATCCAAGACCCCATGAATGTACGAGCATTGTCCGTTTCTTTGTGCCCCGCCCGACGGCTGACGGCTGACGGCACGGCACCTACGATGCTCCGTCCGGCCCCCATCGCCCCACCTTGCCGAACGGCCTGGCGCCCACCCGAACCCGCCCACGCCAGGTTCCTGGGGTCGTGAGCGTCCGCCCCATCTCCCTCGATCAATTGCCGGCAGGGCTGGTCTGGCGGGGCGCTCGTTTCGCCGCCCCGCCGCCGAGCGGCCGGCCGAGCGGCTTCGCCGCACTCGATGCGGTCCTGCCCGGCGGTGGCTGGCCCCGGGGCGCACTCATCGAACTGCTCTGCGAGCAGCCCGGCATCGGTGAATTGAGCCTGCTGCTGCCACAGATGCGACAGGTCGCCGCACCCCGCTGGCTGGCTTGGGTGGCGCCACCGTGGACGCCCTACGCGCCGGCCCTGGCCCAGGCGGGCGTACCCCTCGAGCGATTGCTGTGGGTGGCTCCGGAACGTCCCCGGGAGATTCGCTGGGCCACCCGCCAGGCCCTGCTCTCGGGCAGTTGCGCACTGGTGCTTACCTGGCAGTCGGAGCTGGACATGGCCGCCTTGCGCCGCCTGCAACTGGCCGCCGAGCAGGGCGCCACCCCGCTGTTCCTGTTCCGCAGGCGCCGGGCCGCCCTCCAGCCTTCGCCGGCCGCCTTGCGGCTGCAGCTCGACGTCGGCGACGATGGCGAACTGTCGGTACGGGTACTCAAGCGGCGCGGCCCGCTGCTGGCTGCACCGCTGCGACTGGCCCTGCCGGATCGGGGCAGACCGGGCAACACCCGCTTCGAGGCCGCCACCGCAGCGCCCCGTCGCCACCGTACCCGGGCCCGCTTCCGCCCGGGCCTTTCCGCCGAAGCCCAGGTCGCACTCCAGCATGCTGTGGCTGGCCCTGATCCTGCCCCAGCCCGCCCTGCAGGCATACCAGCGCGGATCGACGGATGATCCGCCGCTGGCCCTGGTGGACCGCCATCCACGCGCCGTCGTGGTGGCGGCGAACCGCTCCGCCCTGACCGAGGGTGTGTTTCCGGGCCAAGCGCTGGCTGGCGCCCTGGCGATGGTACCGGCCCTGCACGTGGCCGAGCACGATCCGGCCCAGGGTTGTGCATTGCTCGAGGAAGTTGCCTGCTGGGCCGGGCGCTTCACCCCGACCGTCAGCATCGACCCGCCGGACTGCGTACTGCTGGAGGTGGCCCCCAGCCTGCGCTTGTTCGGCGGCCTGGAGGCCCTGGAAGACCGTGTCCGGCACGGCCTCGACGAACTCGGCCTGGCACACCGCTGCGGCTGGGCACCGACACCGCTGGCTGCCCGCTGGTTGAGCCGCGCCGGCAAGGCCCGGCCAGTGGTCGATATCCGCCGGCTCGGGCCGCCGCTGGACGCGCTTCCTCTGGCTGCCCTGGCCGACGGCAGCGGGGTGGACGACGGCGTGCTCGCACTGTTGCACAGCATCGGCTGCCACAAGCTGGCCGAAGTCTCGGCCCTGCCCCGTGACGCGCTCGCCCGACGCCACGGGGCATGCGTCGGGGACGCCCTCGATCGAGCCTACGGGCGCCGCCCCGATCCGCGACCGGTGCACGCGCCGCCGCAACGCTATCGCGCCCGGCTCCCCTTGCCGGTGGCGAGCGATCGCCACGACATCTTGCTGTTCCTGCTGCGGCGGCTGCTGATCGGTCTCGGCGGCTGGCTCGCCGCCCGCCACGCCGGCGTGGACCGGCTGCAGATCGTGCTCGAACACGAAGGCCGGCGGCCGGAGACGACACTCGACGTGCTCAGCGGCGCCCCGTGCCGTGACGAACGACGCCTGCTGTTGCTGATCCGCGAACATCTGGAGCGGCTGACGATCGGCGCCGAAGTGGACGCGCTGCGCCTGGAGGCGGCCGCACCCGTGCCGTTGCCGGCCCTGCCCGGCGATTTCTTCGACGACCATCAATCGGTACGGGAGAACGCGGAACTCCTGCTGGCCAGGCTGCGCGCCCGTCTCGGCCCGGACGCGGTGCGTCGCCTGCGCACGCGATCCGACCACCGCCCGGAGCATGCGGGGGCTCAGGGCACCTCCGACGCCCTGCCCGCATTGTCCCCCGGCGCCCGCCCACTGTGGCTGCTTCCTCGACCCGAGCCCCTCGACCCGAGCCGGCTGGAGCTGCTCGACGGACCGGAACGCATCGAGAGCGGCTGGTGGGACGAGCGGGAGGTGTGCCGCGACTACTATCTCGCCCGCAACCGCGGCGGCAGCCTGCTGTGGGTGTATCGGGAACTGCAGGCACCACGCGGCTGGTATCTGCACGGCTACTTCGGCTGAGGCGCCGATTCCGGCGAATGGTGCAGGCGATATTCCTGGGTGCGGCCGCCATAACCGTAGGCCGCCGACCGCACATCATGCACATGAATGTAGCTCTCCTCATGCACCTCGCCAAGCAGGTGTTCGAAAGCGGCGAAGCATTCGGCAATGTATCGGGCCTTTTCCGCCCGGGTGTTGCTCTCGTCGGTCACCTTGATGTCGAAGTAGAAGCTGGCCTTGCCCTGCTCGGCCAGCGTACGCCCTCCCACCACCTAATCCGCGGGCGAGACGTAGTCGACGACGACCGCCGTGACGCGGGGATCCTTGTGCAGGATGCGAGCGGTGCACTCGGTCAGCATCTCGGCAACGGCGGCGCTCAATTCGGGCGAGGGTTGGGCAGACAGCTTCACGTTCAGAATCGGCATCGGGAGTACTCCTTTTATTAGCTATGCAACTATTACTCGAAAAAAAAACTCACGCTCGCAGCGCCGATCGCGTATCGCGCACCCGGAGCACGGTTTCGGCGAAACCGGCCTCGCCGAGGACGTGCTTCAATCGGCGGCTGACTTCGGCACTGGCCTCATTCAACCCTCGACCCATCTCGATTGCCGACGCGGTCGGCGCGATCGCCGTCTGCCGCCCATCCGCGCTGCGGACTTGACGGTGGATGAGCCCCTTCTCCTGCAGTGCATCCAGCGCCCGCGTCGCCGTCGGGCGCGCGATTTCCAGGTCATCGGCCAGTTCGGACGGCAGCCGCCCGGGCCGCGCCAGCACTGCCCGCAGCATGAAGCCCTGGGGCGTCGTCAGCCCGAACGGCTTGTACGCCAGTGCCCACTCGCGATCGAGCCGGCGCGCCAGCGCCGCGGTATTGAAGTACAGGCAATGATCGAACACGGGGGCATTCTGCCGGAATATAGTTAGCTATGCAACCCAATCCGTTCCGACCCACCCCGGCCACAGCCCTCCTCCTCGTCCGCCACCGGATCCACCCATGCCACACCGCATTCCATCGGAATCGGAAGCCGGCCCACCCGAACATCATGAGGAGTGCGAACTACGTCACGCTGCGAGTGCACAATCGGGTCAGCAAGCGGTGCATCCGCCCGTCAACTGATGGACAATGGGTTGAACCTTGCAGGACCAGTCCGCGACCCAAGGTTGCCGTGCCGCCGAGTCGACATCGGCATGCGGCAGGACCCGTCAGGACCGACAGAGAGGAAAACAAGATGAGCACCGCCCTTCACGCCCCGCAGCAGCCCGAATCGAGCCGCGTGGTGTATGAATTCGTCAGCCACAGCGATGACCTCAGCCTCCTCGAGCAGGAGGCCGAGATCAACCGCATGATCGAATGCCACGGTCTGGTCGCCTTCGACCCGGAGATGTTCGGCCTCGCTGCCTGAGCAATTCGACCGCTCGCCCGCGCTTCAGCGCGCGGGCACCAATTCCACTTCGTTGTCGTAGACGTCGTGGCGCTTGTCGTACAACGGGATCGTGGTGCCATTCACCCGATTCTGGTCGAGGTTCTTCAGATTGACGTCGGCGACGACGATCTGCTCGACATTCGGCGTTCCCTCCGCGGCAATGCCGTCTCGGGCAAACGGAAAATCCGACGGCGTGATGATGCTGGCTTGGCCGTAGTGCACGCCCAGCCCTTCGACCGGCAGATTGCCGACCGTACTGGTCATTGCCACGAACACCTGATTCTCGATGGCCCGCGCGTGGCAGCAATAACGCACCCGCAGGAAGCCCTGCCGGTCATCGGTGCATGAGGGCACGAACAGAATGTCCGCACCGGCCTCACACACCATCCGCGCCAGCTCCGGAAATTCGATGTCGTAGCAGATCAGGATCGCCACCTTGCCGAACGGGGTGTCGAACAGGCGCAACTGATCGCCGGCCGCGGTATCCCACTTCTCCCGCTCCCAGCGTGTCCGATGGACCTTGTCCTGCTCGTACACCTCGCCCTCCGGCGTGAACAGGTAAGCGGTGTTGTAGACGTTTTCGTCCCGCAGCGTCGGATGCGAGCCTCCGATCAGGAATACCCGCCAGTACTGGGCGAGTTCCTTCATCAGTTCGATGTACCGCCCGGTATAGTCCTGCATGCCGCGCACGGCATTGGGCAGATCGCGGGTATCCATGAAGGAGAGCAACTGGGTCGTGAATATCTCGGGCATCAGGACGAAATGCGGCCGATAGTCGCCGGCGGCCTGCATCATGAATCGGACCTGATTCTCGAAGCCGGACCAGTCGTGGATTGGGCGCAGCAGGTACTGAACAGCGGCGATTCGTACGATCAAAGCACTTCCTCCTGTTCGACATGGGTCGGCTTGCGCGGCCGGTACTCCGGATTCAGCCACACGATGATCGAGGCGTGCCCACAGGACTCCTTGTCCTCGGGTATATAGCCCTCGATGACGCCACAGTAGCGGAAACCCTCGCGCAACTGGAAACTGAGCACCGGGTCGTCGAAGTCTCCCCAGACCACGCGCTTGGCGTACATCTCGGCATCCATTTCGGCCTGGTAGCGGTGGTAGCCGGGCAGGCGCCCGCAGGCAATGATCCGCTTCAGGTTCATTTCGCGGCACAAGGTGCGCCGTCCTTCATAGAGCAGGTGACCGAGACCGCTGCCGCGCATCTCCGGCGCCACGAAAACTTCGGCGCCATACAGGGTCCTCCCCTGCGGATCGTGATTCCCGAAGGTGCCGGCGGCAGTGATTTCCTTCCAACTGTGGGCGTCGGCCCAGTCGTCCCACAGCACCACCAGCGAACTGGCGCAGCCGACGACGGCGCCGTCGCATTCGGCGGTCAATTGCCCCGCTGGAAAGATTTCCAGCTGGGTGGCGAGCTTGGCTCGGGTCCAGGGCGGGATGCTCGGATACACCCGCCGCTGCAGTTCGATCAGTTTCGGAATGTCCTCTTCGTGGGTATGTCTGACGATGCAATTCCTCGCCTTGATCAAGATACGTCCTCCACAAACGGCCCTGGGGGCGGCCTTGAGCCCCGACTCCGGCTGGAGCCACCACCGCACGCGAACACGCCTGGCTGCAGGCGGCGCAAGCGACGGTTACTGAATGCCACCGATGCACACATACTTGATCTCCAGGTATTCATCGATGCCGTACTTCGACCCTTCGCGCCCGAGGCCGGAATTCTTGACCCCGCCGAACGGCGCGACCTCGGTCGAAATGATGCCGGTGTTGACCCCGACGATGCCGTACTCGAGCGCGCTCGAGACCCGCATCGCACGGGCCAGATCCCGGGTATAGAAATAGGAGGCGAGGCCGTAGTCGGTATCGTTGGCCATGGCGACGCCTTCCTCCTCCGAATCGAAGGCGAACAGCGGCGCCACCGGGCCGAAGATCTCTTCATGCGCGAGTCGCATCTCGCGCGTCGCACCGGCCAGGATGGTCGGCTCGAAGAAGGTGCCGCCGAGGCTGTGGCGTTTGCCGCCGCAGACCACGCGTGCGCCCTTCTCCACCGCGTCGCCCAACAGCTCTTCGACCTTCTCGAGGGCCGCCGGTTCGATCAGCGGACCTTGTTGCACGCCATCCTCCATGCCGTTGCCGACCCGGAGTCCGCCGACCGCGACGGCCAGACGCTGGGCAAAGGCTTCCAGCACCGACCGCTGCACCAGGATGCGATTGGCGCAGACGCAGGTCTGGCCCGTGTTGCGATACTTGGAGGCGATCGCCCCTTCGACCGCGGCGTCGAGATCGGCGTCGTCGAACACCAGAAAGGGGGCGTTTCCGCCCAGTTCCAACGACAGCTTCTTGATGCTCGGTGCACACTGCGCCATCAGTATCCGCCCGACTTCGGTCGAGCCGGTGAACGAGAGCTTGCGCACCGTCGGATTGGCACACATCTCACCACCGATCGAGCGGGCGTCGCCGGTGACGACATTGAAGACCCCGGCCGGGATGCCGGCGCGTTCGGCCAGTTCGGCCAGCGCCAACGCCGAAAGCGGCGTCGTTTCGGCGGGCTTGACCACCATCGTGCAGCCCGCCGCCAGGGCCGGGCCGGCCTTGCGGGTAATCATCGCCGACGGAAAGTTCCAGGGGGTGATCGCCGCACACACCCCGATCGGCTCCTTCGACACCAGGATGCGCTTGTCGGCCTGGTGCGCCGGAATCAAGTCACCGTAGGCGCGCTTGCCCTCCTCGGCAAACCACTCGATGAATGCTGCCGCGTAGGCGATCTCGCCCCGCGCCTCCGCCAACGGCTTGCCCTGCTCGGCGGTCATCAGCCGCGCCAGGTCCTCTTGATGGGCCAACATCAGATCGAACCACCGACGCAGCGTGCGTGCACGCTCACCCGCGGTGCGGGCGCGCCAGCCGGGCAAGGCCGCAGCGGCGGCGGCGATCGCGTCCCGCGTCTCGGTCTGCCCCAGATCGGGCACGCTGGCGATGCTGCGGCCGTCGGCGGGGTCGATCACATCGAAACGGGCGTCGCCCGCGGCGGCCAGCCAACGACCATCGACATAGCATTTGTCCCGCAGCAACTGCGGATCCTTCAGTTCGAGCATCTTTCCTCCATGGATTGCACGCCGGATCGCGGCGCCGCCGATCGATGCGACATACCAGCCAGTCTAGCCACCTGGCCGGGGGTTCCGCCAGCCCCGCGCGTTGCCGGGCCCGGCGCCGTACCGCTGGCTCGTCACCTTGCGGCCCGACCGTCGGTCCCGTCACCAGCGGCTTTCGCGATGCGGCTGGAACCCGTGCGAATCCCCCCACGCCTGCCGCCGGCACCACGCCGGTCGATGCCACCCGGCAGGCCGCAGGACGTGTAACTCTGCGGCAGTGGGCCTACACTTGATGCTGAGTGCCCGACACGCCAGCGAGTTCTCGCGACCTTGGCGTCGGTACCGGCAACCATAAGAATAGGGAGACCCACCATGTCGCCGCTCGTCGACGATCGTTCCGAAAAACTGCTCACCGACGTCGTGGCCCTCGTCCGCGAACGCATGCCCAAGAACAAGGCCGGCGTACTCGAGGCCTTTGCCACCCGCTACTTTTCCCAGGTCGACCCGGAAGACCTGATCGACCGCCCGGCGGAGGACCTGTACGGCGCGATGGCGAGCCACTGGCACTTCGTCCGCGAGCACAGCGGCGGGACGCGCATCCGCGCCTTCAATCCACGGCTCGACGAACACGGCTGGGAGTCGACCCACACGGTGATCGAGATCGTCGGCGAGGACATGCCGTTCCTGGTCGATTCCGTCGGCATGGAACTCAACCGCCAGGGCTTGACCCTGCATCTCATCATCCACCCGGTGATGCCGGTGCTTCGCGATCAGGACGGGCGCTACCAGGGCCTGGCCGACGCCGAGCACAAGCAGGGCGCCGACTACGAGTCGCTGATCCATGTCGAGGTGGACCGGCGCACCGAACCCGCCGACCTCGAGGCCATCGAAGCCGGCCTCGCCAACGTCCTCGGCGACGTACGCGCCGCAGTCAAGGATTGGCCGATGATGCGCCAGCGACTGTCGGACATCATCGCCGGGGTGGACGCCGCACCGCCGCCGGGCAATCCGGACGAAACCGCCGAGGCGCTCGAATTCCTGCAATGGCTCGCCGACGACAACTTCGTGCTGCTCGGCTGCCGCGACTACGAGTTGGTGAGCCAGGACGACGAGAACGAACTCCACGTGCTCTCCGGCACCGGACTCGGCCTCTTGCGCGAGCGAGGCGGCGGCCACCAGTCGGCCTCCTTTGCCGCCCTGCCGCCCGAGATCCGCGCCCAGGCCCATCTGCCCAAGCTGCTGACGATCACCAAGTCGAACACGCGCTCGACCGTGCATCGCCAGGGCTACCTCGACTACATCGGCGTCAAGACCTTCGACGAGCAGGGCGAAGTCACAGGCGAACGGCGCATCATCGGTCTGCTGACGTCCACCGCCTACAACACCAACCCGAAACGGATTCCGTTGCTCCGCCGCAAGGTGACCGAGGTGATCGAGCACGCCGGATTCATGCCCAAGAGCCATGCCGGCAAGGCCTTGGTGACGATTCTCGAGCAGTACCCTCGGGACGAATTGTTCCAGGCCAGCGTCGACGACCTCTACCACAATGCCATCGGCATTCTGCGCCTCGGCGAGCGGCAGCGTATCCGCCTGTTCGTGCGCCCCGACACCTTCGGCCGCTTCGTCACCTGCCTGATCTACGTGCCGCGCGAGAACTACAACACCGACCAGCGCAAACGCATGCAGGCAGCGCTGGCCGAGGCCTACGACGGCGTCTCGACCGAATTCGAGGTGCACTTCTCGGAGTCCGCGCTGGCGCGCATCCTGATCATGGTGCGCCTGCGCCACTCCGGCATCCCGGACGTGAACGTGCGCGAACTCGAGGCTACCCTGGTCCGCGTCTCGCGCCGCTGGGAGGACGATCTGCGCGAGTCCCTGATCGAGCACCTGGGCGAGGAACGGGGCATGACCCTGTTCCATCATTTCGGCAATGGCTTCCCCGCGGGTTACCGCGAGGAATACCCGGCGCGCATGGCGGTGCGCGACATCGAACAGATGGAATCGCTGTCGGATGGCCGAGCCCTGGCGATGAACCTCTACGTTCCGCTCGAGGCCGAGCCCGGACAGCTCAATTTCAAGCTGTTCCGGGCCGGCGAGCCGGTCCCCCTGTCCCACAGCCTGCCGATGCTCGAGCGCATGGGCGTGCGGGTGGTGGACGAACGCCCGGCCGAAGTCGCCCGCCAGGACGGCGAGCGCTACTGGATCCACGATTTCGGCATGACCGTGGCGCGCGCCAGCGAGCTGCAGGTCGAACGACTGCGCGAACTGTTCCACGATGCCTTCCTGCAGGTCTGGGAAGGGGAGATCGAGAACGACGACTTCAACCGCCTGACCCTGCTGGCCGGCCTGTCGTGGCGCGAGATCCGAATCCTGCGGGCCTACGCCAAATACATGAAGCAGGCGGCATTCACTTTCAGCCAGAGCTACATGGAGCAGGTGCTGGGCTGCTATCCGGCCTATGCCGCCCAGCTCGTCAAACTCTTCCGGCTGCGCTTCGACCCGACCGAAGAGGCCGATCGTGACGGCCGCTGTGCTGCGCTGCGCGAGCAGATGCAGACCTTTCTCGACACCGTCGCCAACCTCGACGAAGACCGCATCCTGCGCCAGTTCCTGGCGATGATCGACGCCACGTTGCGCACCAACTACTACCAGAAGGGCACGGACGGCAGGCAGAAGTCGTACCTGTCGTTCAAGCTCAACCCGGCCAAGATCCCGAACCTGCCCGAACCACGGCCGATGTTCGAGATCTTCGTCTACTCGCCGCGCATCGAAGGCGTACATCTGCGCGGCGGCAAGGTCGCCCGCGGCGGCCTGCGCTGGTCGGACCGGATGGAAGACTTCCGCACCGAGATCCTCGGTCTGGTCAAGGCCCAGATCGTCAAGAACGCGGTGATCGTTCCAGTCGGCTCCAAGGGCGGTTTCGTGGTCAAGCGGCCGCCCGCCGGCAACGATCGCGAGGCCTTGCTGGCCGAAGGGGTGGACTGCTACAAGACCTTCCTCCGCGGATTGCTCGACCTCACCGACAACCTCGTGCGCGGGGCGGTGATCCCGCCGCCGGACGTGGTCCGACACGACGGCGACGACCCCTATCTGGTGGTGGCGGCGGACAAGGGCACCGCGACCTTCTCGGACATCGCCAACGGGGTCGCCGCCGAGTACGGATTCTGGCTCGGCGATGCCTTCGCCTCGGGCGGCTCGGTCGGCTACGACCACAAGAAGATGGGCATCACCGCCAGTGGCGCGTGGGAGTCGGTCAAGCGCCACTTCCGCGAACTGGGCGTCGATACCCAGGAAGAGGACTTCACCGTCGTCGGCATCGGCGACATGT
>JAGRFZ010000215.1 GCA_020445785.1 Rhodocyclaceae bacterium | reverse complement strand
TCTTCTGGTCGATGCCGATCATGCGGCCGTCCAGGGTGCCGAGGAAGACCTTGCCCCGCCCGACAGTGATGCCGCGGCTGGCGGCGGCGTAGAAGACCTTCTTCGAGATCGGGTCGAGCTTGGGTTGGTAGTGCCAGAGGGTCTTGCCGGTGGCGGCATCGACCGCCCAGACGTTGTTGTTGGCCGAGACGTAGTAGAGCACGCCGTCGATGACGATCGGCGTCGCCTGCAGGCCGTGGGTGATGTCTCCGGGCTGGTGGATCCAGGCCACCTTGAGGTCGGCGACATTGGACGTGTCCACTTCCGCGAGCGGGCTGTAGCGCCAAGCATTGAAGCTGCGGTGGTACTGGGGCCAGTTGTCCGGATCGTCGAAGCCGGGGCCGCTCTCGGCGCTGGCGGGAGCGCCGACCAGCGTGCCGCTCAGGGCGACCACGCCGGCCAGCGTCAGGTGCAGGGTGCGATTCATGAGTGTCTCCGATATAGGTCTTTCGTGCCGCCTGTGCGGTCGGGTTCCCTCGCGGAGCCCCGGTGGCGCAGCAACACCGGTGGCCGCTTGGCACCGTAACGACGCGCGATATCCGTGCCAGCAGATAACCAGCAATAAAACAAGGAGTTGAATATCCGCTCCCGTCTCAGATGTCTCAATCGGTCTGCGACATCTGAGACGCGAGAGACAGATGTCGCAGCCGTGTCCGCCGGCCGTTGCCGAATGCAGGAGGCCCCGCCGGACCGCTCCGGCGGGGCCTCCCTGCGCGGCCTCGGGCCGCTTGCCTGCACCCCTGCTCAGGGTGCGAGACGAATTGCGATCACCTTGCCGTCCTTCATCATCGGCACCCAGACCACACGCGACGCGGGATCGAAGCCGATGTCCGCAGAGCCGGGGGCGAGCGCGTCCAGCACGGTGGCCTGGCCGTCCGCACCGATGTGCAGCAAGCCGCCGGCCATCCAGTCGCTGGCCAGAAGTGCGCCGTTTCCGAGCCGTTCCAGGCCGTCGAGGTTGCCGATCGGCCGCGTGCCGCCGAAATCGGCAATGCTGCGATCGGCGAGTGAAACCGCCAACACATGACCGGCCACCTCGGTGCTGAAATCCTGCTTCATCACCCCCCAGCTGCCGACGTACAAGATCGCACCGTCGATCGCGAGTCCGTTCGGATTGGCGAGCCTCGGACTGTCGAGCCACACCTCGAGCCGCCCGTCGAGCAGCCGGTAGATGCGGTTGGTCATCATGTCGGAAACATAGACCCGGCCCTCGTCGTCGGCCGCCACGTCGTTGAGAAAACGGGCGCCTTCCGCCGGATAGCGGGCGACGATGCGTCCAGCCTCGATATCGACCTCGGCCAGCACGTCGATATCGGAAACGAACAGGCGCTTGCCGATGCGAGCCATGCCCTTCGGCGCGTCCAACCCGTCGAGCCAGTGCAGCTTCGCGATGCGCCCGTCGATGCCGACCCGAGAAATGAAGCCCTGGCCGTTCTTCTCGGTGGGTGCGCCGTTGATGTTGGTCACGTAGAGCACGTCGCGATCGTGGTCGTGCAGCACCGACTCCGGCTGACGAAAGTCCGGCGCGCTCTCCCACAGGCGCTCGACTTCGGGCGCGGCCAGGGCTGCCGCACAGGCCAACCCTGCGGCCAAAGCGACGGTGATGAAGCGGAATTTCATGACGGCTCCTCCAAGGGTTCGTTATCAAGTTCGAATGCGTGCCGGCAAGCGGCGGCTCGCGGGCGCCTCAATACCAGAGATCCGCTTCCGGGTCCGCCTTGCGCTGGCGATCGGCCGCGGCCACCCGACTCGCCTCGGCGCGCAGAAATGCCACGATCTGCCATATTTCCGGAGCACTCAAGGCCTTTCCGAAGGCCCCCATCTGCGTATTGGGGCGCCCGTTGGCAATCGTTTCGAACAGGAACCGATCCGAATTCGCGCCACCCGGCCCCCAGGCCCCACGCACGAGTTGCGGGCATTTGCCGCCATGCCCACGGGTATTGTGGCATTGCTGGCAGTTGCGGCCGAACAGTTCTTCGCCCGCGCGCTCGGCCTCGGGGTGCCCGATGTATGCGTCCCCGCCATCTTCCCCGGCCGGGCCGAAGGCCTGCACACCGATAGGCCAGGCGGCCGCCAGGATCACTGCCGCGGCAAGGATGCCAACGGCACCGAACCGCCGAATCGCTGGGTTCGTGAACATTCGTCCTCCCTGTGTCGAATCGAGCGCGGCCGTGCCGCACTCGGTGTCATGGCGTCGGCAAGCCGTATCCCGCGGCGATTGCCGCGATCGCGCCATCCCGGCGCATCGCCTCCAGCACCTGGTCCAGGGTCGCACTGGTCAGCGTCGATGCCGGAGCGAGGGCGGCGACGAAGTCGGCACGGAGGCGGGCATCCTTCACTTCGCTGGGCCGCAGCGCGCCGGGCCATAGCGCCCGACCGCCGTCGCGGACGCGCGCCAGAGCCGGCAACCAGACCAATGCGGCGTCCACTTCGTCGGCGGCCAGCGCTGCCAGCAGCGCTTCGTTGCTCCCGTAAGGCCGCCGCGGCATCCGCTGTTCGAACAGGTAGACGTCGGCCGGCGTCGCGCTGACCGCGCCCACCCGCTTCGCGACACGTGCGTCGGCCAGCGTGCGCACGGCGCTGCCGCGCGCCGCGACCAGCCCATAGCCGGTGCTGAGGTAGGGCTGCGACGAGGCCAGCCCCTGCTCCTGCAGATCCTCGTTGCGACCTTCCGCCAGCGGCACGCCGGCGAAAATCTCGCATTCGCCGGACCCGAACGCCTGCCGCAAGGCTTTGCCCATGCCACCCCGGTTCGGAATGGTGACCCAATGGGCCTCCAGCGTTCGGTGCAACCGCGCAGCCAGTTCGACCATGACATCATGGTCGATGCCATGGCGTTCGCCCGCCATCGACGAAAACGGCGGATTGTCCGCCACCAGACAGGTACGCAGGACGTTCGCGCTGCCCGCCGGCAACGGCGCCGCCGCCAGCGCGACGGCCAGCGCGAACGGGCTCGCTTCCTTCCACATGGCTCGACCTCCCAAGCGATGGCGGCCCGGACGGACCGCCGCAACGTCGCGAAGGCTCAATCCGGCAGCGCGAACACCATCATGCCGCCGCCGCGGTTCTGGTGCTTGAACAGCTCGCCGTACACCAGCGGCCACAGGCTGCCGCCCCCCGGTCCGTAGACGATGGCCACGTATTGCTTGCCGCCGACCGTGTAGGTGGTCGGATTGCCGTGGATGCCAGTACCGACGTTGTGGCGCCACAGCGTCTCGCCAGTGTCGTCGCGCATCGCCGAGAACCAGCCCTCGGCATCGCCCGAGAAGACCAGCCCGCCGGCGGTGGCAATCAGGCCGCTGGTGGCCGGCGTGCTCTGCGGGCGTGACCACACCAGTTCGCCGGTGGTGGCGTCGAAGGCCTTGACGCCGCCGGTATAGGGGTTGGCCTTGAGCACCCGCGACGAAAGGAACCACTCGCCTGCACGCCACTCCATCTTCTTCGCCTGGATGTCCATCGACGAATCGATGAACGGGACATAGAGCAGCTTGGACTGCGGACTGTAGGCGGCCGGATGCCACTCCTTGCCGCCATCGAGGATCGGCGCGATGTCGGTCACCACCTTGTCGTAGCCGGGCACCTTGTCGGGGTTCACCACCGGACGGCAGTTGTCCTCGAAACCGCTCACCCAATTGACCCGGGCGATCGGCACCACCCAGTGGCACTTGGCGGTCTCGCGGTCGATCGAATAGACGTGGCCGTTGCGGTCGGCATGCAACCAGACCTTGCGGCCTTGCTGATCGTCCACCAGGATCGCCTCGTTGTTGCCGTCGTAATCCCAGGCGCCGTTCGGGGTGTATTGGAAGTGGCGCTTGATCTTGCCGGTGTCGGCGTCGAGCGCCAGCGTCGAGTTGCTATAGAGGTTGTCCCCCTTGCGCACGCGGGCGTCGAAGTCCGGGGTGGGGTTGCCGACGCCCCAGAAGAGGGTGTTGGTGCCGGGGTCGTAGGTGCCGGTCAGCCAGGCGGAGGCACCGCCGGTCTTCCAAGACTCGTCGGCCCAGGTCTTGGCCACCGGATCGTCGGCACTGACTGGCCGGGTCAGGGTCTGCCAGACGATGGCGCCGGTGGCCGGGTCGAGAGCAGTGATCTTGCCGACATTGGCACCCACGTCCCCGCCCGAGTTGCCGACCACGATCAGCCCGTTGGCCACCAGCGGCATCGACGTGTAGATCTCGCCGGTCTTGTAGTCGCCCAGCTTGACCTCCCAGACGACGCGCCCCGTGGTGTTGTTGAGCGCCACCAGATGGGTGTCGAGGGTCGCCATGTAGACCATGTCGCGGAACACCGCGACGCCGCGGTTGACCGCCTCGCAGCACAGCCGCGGTCCGAGATCTCCGGGCAGCGAACGCTCGTACTTCCAGATGATGCGACCACTCTCGCCATCGACCGAGAACACCTTGTTCTGGCTCGCGGTGACGTAGATGCGGCCATTGACGACCGTGGTCTGGCTGTCCTGGGCATCCGAGACCCCGAACGACATGTTCCACTGGGGCACCAGTCGACGGACGTTGTCCTGGGTGATCTGGCGGAGTTGGCTAAAGCGCGTGCCCTGGTAGTCCTTGCCGTAGTGCAGCCAGTTGTTGGCGTCCTTGTCGGCGTGGATCAACATGTCTTGCGAGACATAGTTGGGCCGCCACTGGAAGCCGGGCTCGAGCACATTGACGCCCAAGGGCGGCTCTTCGGCGCCGACGGCGGCGATGCCGCCCCACGCGACCGCCAAGCCGAGCAGGCACGCCCCCACCCGCCGAGGGCGCTCGATGCGATTCATTTCGTCCATGGTTCTGTCCCCAAAAGCATTGGGCCGATCGGCCCACATCGCCCGAGCACACGAAGCCCGGATCGACGGGGCGCAACGGTCGGCGGATTCGGCGGACCCCGCACAGCGCGGTCCGCCCCTCGCGCGTCAGAACGCGAAGTTGATGCCCACGTTGAGCAGCAGGGTCTTCTCACCCACGGCGGGCACGCCGGCCGCCACGATGCTGGTCTTGATCGTCGCCGCATCGCCCGCATCGACGTAGGCGAGCTGGGTGTAGATGGTCGTGTCGGGCCGCACCGCGTAGTCGTTGCTGACGACCAGGTTGTTGGTTTCGTCGTCGTCGTTCTCGTCGTCCTCGTTGCGGTAGAAGGCGACCGTGGCGGTGTTCTTTTCGTTCCAGCGGTAGTCGACGCCGACACCGATGCCATCCACGTTCGACACCTCGCCCCCGTCCCGGGTCTCGTTCTTGGCGTTCAGATAGTTGGCCTTGAAGGTGAGGTCGCCGAACGGCACCGCGAGGCCGAGACCGGCATGCTTGACGTTGTCGTTGCCGGTGTCCTGGTCCTTCATGACCTGGTACGAGGCCGACACCGTGACCGGTCCGTTGTAGGCCGCGCCCACCGCCCAGACGCTGTTGTCGGTGTTGGTGTCGGGCTGCTCGCCGAGCGCATACAGCACGCCGAAGCTGATCGGGCCGACGGTGTTGCGGTACTGGATGGAATTGCTGAAGAAGATGCCGACGTCGTTGTTGGTGTTGCGCTCGGTACCGACCGGCCCGGCGGTCGCGGCGAACTGGTTGTAGGCCCAGGCGTAGAGGTTGGAGAACTGCTCCTTGAAGGCGCGCGGCTCGGTACCGATGTGGGCGAGCAGGGCCGGACCGTACTGGCGGCCGATGGTCACGCTGCCCCAGTCGCCAGCCAGCCCGACATTGGCCTGCCGGCGCCACAGGATCCGGCCCGATCCGGATGCGTCGCCGGTGCCGTGGAACTCGCCGTTGTCGGTGTCGAAGTGCATCTCGAGGTTGAAAAAGGCATTCATGCCGTTGCCCAGGTCGCGGTTGCCCTTGAAGCCGAGCACGCTCTGCCGCAGGCCGCTGGTCTCCATCGAGGTCTTGGAGTCGCCATCGGGATCGGTCTTGCTCTGGTACAGAAAGCCGGCATCGATGATGCCGAAGATCGAAATCGTGGTGCCGGACACGTCGGCGATCGTCACATCTGCCCGCGCGCCGGTCGGGACTGTCAGTGTCAGCGAACCGGCAACAAGGCCGAACAGCAAGGCGCGGCCCTTGGCGGCTCGCCGCGGCAAAGTGGTTTTGTTCATGGTTGTGCCTCCCAAATCTCCAGGTGATCGGTGCTTTTTGCGACCTTCGCTCCGCGCCTCTGGCGGACGGGTCGAGGAGGCTTCAGGCAGCAGTCGTGCCACCCGCGAATCGACGCCCGAAGCGAAGATTTCGGGGCATTTCGCCGTCAGAACGACGAAAATCGCTGCGACAGATGTTCAAATGAGACAGGCGGCGCTGCGACAGATGTATCGACGTCTCACGCCTGCCGGGCGACCAAGCCGGTGTATCTTTCGCCTCGGTGCCAGGCCCGGTGGCCGAGGCGCGGCGGCGACACTTCGTGGCCTGCAACTTGCATTTGGCGATCGAGTCGACCCGCGCGCCGGCACCCCTTGCCCGCAACAGGAGAACCCATGAACGCCACCGAC
>JAGRFZ010000094.1 GCA_020445785.1 Rhodocyclaceae bacterium | reverse complement strand
TCCGATGCATTACTCACCCGTCCGCCACTCGTCAGCGGGCCGAAGCCGCTGTTACCGTTCGACTTGCATGTGTAAAGCATGCCGCCAGCGTTCAATCTGAGCCAGGATCAAACTCTTAAGTTCAATCTCTAGTCTCGCGAAAAAACTCTAAAGTTCTTCCGTGAGCACTCAATCACTGCGAATCAAAGCCCCAAAAAATCAGGACCATGCCCGCCAATCAAGCACCCACACCTATCGGTTGTCCAACTTGTTAAAGAGCCGGCCGCCCTGTCGCGACCAAGACAGCGATTCTGACACGAAACAAAAATCACTGTCAACTTCCTCAGGCGCGAAACACTCAAACAACAACGCCCAACCCCCTATGCAGGAACACCAAAAATACAACGCGCCCCACACGAGAGCCGCGCATTATACACACCACAAACATCACCGCAACCAACACCAGACAACGACCAACCACACCACTACAAAACCCGGTAGCTCGTCAGCTCGTAACCACTGCCACGTAACAGCGTACCAACACGCCGAAGCTTGCAGATCCGCCCATCATGGCTCAAAAAGACGGGGGCGTCGGCGTCTGGCGGCAAGGTCGCCTCCTGGGCTACGCGTACCGCGGTACCGCGCTGCACCGGATCGCACACGAGGGCGTCGGCAAGACTCCGCCCGTTGTCGATCGACGCCACCGTTACGGATCTTGCAACGGTTTCGATACCGACGATTCCGTCGCCATCCTCGGATCTTACGATGCGGCGGACGACACCCACATGCCAGCTTTCGCCATCCTCCCCGCGCACCGCGAGGATGTCGCCGACGATGATCCGGTCGCAATCCTCCGCAGGCACCCGAACGCCGATCCCGTTGCGACTCGCGTCGAGCATGCCCCAGCCTTCGGCCAATCTGCCGACCTCGCCGGTGGCGCCAAGATTGCTCCGCAACTCCTGGAATCCGAGCAAGGCCCGCAGCCGACCCTGGATCGGATGTCGGCGATGCCGACGCAATCGACGCGACCCGGTCCACAGGCGCACCAGATGGTGAACCGCGACCAGTACCTGCTCCCGCGCCTCGGAACCCGATGAGAGCACCGCCGGCACAAGCCCCTTGGCAACGACGCTGGCGAGTTCTTCGAGGGCCGCAGCGGCCTCGCCCGGCCACAGGTAGACGCCCTCGATGCCAACCTCGCCGTCCACCACCCGTCTTGGGACACCGGCCGGTGCCAGCGGCAGCACGAATCGCGCACCGTCACCGCCGCTGGAGTCAAGGCGTAGCACAGGGGCCGCGTACTTCAGCACCCGGTCGGCGATATCGATGATTTCCGGGCGCAATTGATCGAGGCCTGCGCAGCCCAGGGCGATGATCCGGGCCAACTCTCGATCGACCGAGGTCTGGGCCGCGCGCCCGCTGCGCAGCTTGACCTGTCGGCTTGAAACGCCCTCGGCCCACGCCACTCGTGCAACCCGGAGCACGTCTTCCCAAAGGTCAGGATCCGGCCCGTAATAGGCCAGCGCTCGCCACTTGAACATGGCGGCCGCGGTGCGCAACTGACGCACCATCAACTCGAGACGCACACCGCGCGGCAGCCTGGCGGCACCCGGCTCCACGAGCACAGCGAGATACGCCTGTTGCAGCGCGTACAGAAACCGCCCCCCCGTGCGCCACTGCCCTCGTTCGCCGGCACTGCCTTCATTCGCCAGATGTGCGGCGACGAGATGCCGGAGATGCGGCTGGGACAGTTCGTCCATTGCAACCATCCGCTCGACTGCCGTGCCGCCCCGTGCAGCAAATTCCTCGACGCAAAGCTCTACGGCCGCGGCTGCAGTGTCGAGCAATGCCACGCTGTCGGCCTGGGCCGCTGGCGTGCGCATGGCCCGCACGAGCCCGTCGAAGGCGCTCCATCTGGCAGCGGCCAACCCGCCCGAAGAATCCAAATGACATTCCTCCATGTCAGGGACGAAAAATTTAACATATTGGATCGCGGCGTCGACCTGGCGGCGACCACCACCCGGCGAGAGGCATCCCGCCATCGACGATCGGCTTACAATCGCAACTGGCCAAGAGGAAAAACGGAACGCCGCTCATGAAGCAGTATCACGACCTGATGCGACATGTGCTTGAGCACGGCCGCAGCAAGGAAGATCGCACGGGCACCGGAACGTTGTCCGTGTTCGGCTGGCAGATGCGATTCAACCTCGCTGACGGCTTTCCACTGCTGACGACCAAGAAGCTGCATACCCGCTCGATCATTCACGAATTGCTGTGGTTCCTGCGCGGGGAGACCAACATCCGCTACCTCCGGGAAAACGGTGTCTCGATCTGGGACGAATGGGCGGACGAGAACGGCGAACTCGGCCCGGTCTACGGCAAGCAGTGGCGACACTGGACCTGCTCCGATGGCCGCGAGGTGGATCAGATCGCCCAGTTGATCGACGGTCTGCGCCGAAACCCCGACTCACGCCGGCACATCGTCTCGGCCTGGAACCCCGGCGAGATCGACGGTATGGCCCTGCCGCCCTGCCATGCCTTGTTTCAGTTCTATGTCGCCGACGGCCACCTATCCTGCCAGCTCTACCAGCGCAGCGCCGACGTCTTCCTCGGCGTACCCTTCAACATCGCCTCGTACGCCCTGTTGACGCTGATGGTGGCCCAAGTCTGCCGGCTTCGCGCAGGCGATTTCGTCTGGACTGGCGGCGACTGCCATCTCTACCTCAATCACATCGATCAGGCTCGCCAACAACTCGAGCGCAGGCTTCGCCCACTGCCGACCATGGCCCTGAACCCGGACATCGCCGAACTCTCGGATTTCCGGTTCGAGGATTTTCGCCTCGAGGGCTACGACCCTCATCCCCACATCGCTGCACAGGTTGCGGTATGAGCATGCCCGTCCGGCCGACCGACAGGCCGCTTCGTTACCCCTTCGGGGCCAGGGCGCTGCGAAGCATCGCTTCGCGCCACCCGTGCGGGGCGTGCCCTGCACACCCCGCACGGGAGCGACGCATGGCCAGAGGAGGGTAGCCCAGTGGATGGGACGCCCGAACTGGTGGTCATTGCCGCCGTGGACCGCAACGGCGGCATCGGTATCGACGGTGATCTGCCGTGGCGTCTGCGCAATGATCTCCAGCGCTTCCGCGCACTGACCATGGGGCACCCGATCATCATGGGGAGAAAGACCTGGGATTCGCTCGGCCGGCCGCTTCCGGGCAGGCGCAGCATCGTGATCAGCCGGGATCGATCGCTACGCCCGGAAGGCGCCGAACGGGCGGGCTCGCTGGAAGAGGCGCTGGCCCTGGTCCGCGGCGCCGAGCGGGCTTTCGTCATAGGCGGCGCCCAGATCTACGCGCTGGCGCTACCGGCGGCACAACGTCTGCTGCTGACCGAGGTCTCGGCGACGGTGGCGGCCGACGCGCATTTCCCCCACTGGCCGCGCGATCAGTTCGAAGAGGTGACGCGCGAACATTTCTCGGCGGACGACGACAACGACCATCCCTTCGACTTCGTCGAATATCGGCGCGTCACTCCTGCCTGACGCAATCCACGAAGTAGGTCACCCGACCATCGTCCTGCTCTGCGACCAAGCCGTGGACGTCGGTTTCGAAACCGGGAAACTGCAGATTGAACTCGCGCACGAACTGCAGGTAGCGGACGATCGTTCGATTGAACCGCTCGCCGGGGATCAGCAGCGGAATCCCCGGCGGGTAGGGCGTCACCAGCATCGCGGTCACCCGCTCCTCCAGTTCGTCGATCGGAACGCGCTCGATCTCCCGGTGCGCCATCCGCGCAAAAGCGTCGGCCGGCCGCATTGCCGGCACCATATCCGAGAGGTACATCTCGGTGGTCAGGCGAGCGACATCGTTGTTCTTGTAAAAGTCGTGGATCAGCGCGCACAGGTCTTTCAGACCGATCCGCTCATAACGAGGATAGCGGGCGATGAACTCCGGCATCACGCGCCATAGCGGCTGGTTGTGATCGTAATCGTCCTTGAACTGCTGCAATTCGGTCACCATCGTATTCCAGCGGCCCTTTGTGATGCCGATCGTGAACATGATGAAGAACGAGTAGAGGCCGGTCTTTTCGACGACGATTCCATGTTCCGCCAGATACTTGGTGAGGACGCCCGCCGGGATACCCGATTCGGCGAAATCACCGTCCACATCGAGACCCGGCGTGATCAGCGTCGCCTTGATCGGGTCGAGCATGTTGAAGTCGGGGGCAAGGTCACCGAATCCATGCCACCGATCGCCGGCCCGCAGGGTCCAGTCCTCGCACTCGGCGAGTCCATCCTCGGACAGATAGTCGGGCCCCCAGACCGAGAACCACCAGTCGTCGGCGCCGAACTCTTCGCCGACCTTGCGCATCGCACGGCGGAAATCGAGCGCCTCCGCCAGCGACTCTTCGACCAGCGCGGTACCGCCCGGCGGCTCCATCATCGCCGCTGCGACGTCGCAGGACGCGATGATCGCGTACTGTGGCGAGGTCGAGGTGTGCATCAGATAGGCCTCGTTGAAGCGGTGGCGATCGAGCGAGCGCTGCTCGGAATCCTGCACCAGAATCTGCGACGCCTGAGACAGGCCGGCCAACAACTTATGGGTCGACTGGGTGGCAAAGATCATCGACTCCTTGCAGCGCGGCCGCTCGGCTCCGATCGCGTGGAAATCGCCATAGAAGTCGTGAAAGGCCGCATGCGGCAACCAGGCCTCGTCGAAATGCAAAGTATCGATCTTGCCGTCGAGCTCCTCCTTGATCTCCTCGACGTTGTAGAGCACACCATCGTAGGTGCTCTGGGTGATCGTCAGCACCCGGGGCTTGGCGTCCTTGTCGGTGGCGAAAGGATTCGCCCGGATCTTTCGCTGGATGTTCTCCCACGCAAACTCCTGGCGCGGAATCGGGCCGATGATGCCGAAATGATTGCGCGTCGGCATCAGGAAAACCGGCACCGCGCCGGTCATCACGATCGCATGGAGCACCGACTTGTGGCAGTTGCGATCGACGACGACGATGTCGCCGGGAGCCACGGTCGAATGCCACACAACCTTGTTCGAAGTCGACGTACCGTTGGTGACGAAGAACAGGTGGTCGGCGTTGCAGATGCGTGCGGCGTTGCGCTCGGAGGCCGCCACCGGCCCGGTGTGGTCGAGCAGCTGGCCCAACTCGTCCACCGCATTGCAGACGTCGGCACGCAGCATGTTCTCGCCGAAGAACTGGTGAAACATCTGCCCGACCGGGCTTTTCAGGAATGCCACGCCACCGGAATGGCCGGGGCAGTGCCAGGAATACGAGCCGTCCGCCGCGTAATGGGTGAGTGCGCGGAAGAACGGTGGCGGCAGACTGTCGAGATAGGCGCGGGCCTCACGCACGACGTAGCGGGCAATGAACTCCGGCGTGTCTTCGAACATGTGGATGAAGCCGTGCATCTCGCGCAGCACTTCGTTGGGGATGTGCCGCGACGTGCGGGTCTCGCCGTGCAGGAAGATCGGGATGTCCGCATTGCGGTGCCGGATCTCCCGAACGAAGGCGCGCAGGTCGTCGATGGCCTTGCTGGCGGCTTCCGGTGACGAGAACTCCTCGTCGTCGATCGACAGGATGAAGGTGGACCCCCGACTCTGCTGCTGTGCAAACGACGCGAGATCACCGTAGCTGGTGACGCCGAGGACTTCCATGCCCTCGTTCTCGATCGCCTTCGCGAGCGCACGGATGCCCAGCCCCGATGTGTTCTCGGAACGGTAGTCCTCGTCGATGACGATGATCGGAAAGTGAAAGCGCATCAGCTTCTCCCGGGCGCTCGGTTTTCGACGGCCTGCCCGGTCAGCGTGCCGGGCGGGCCAGCCTCAGATCTTCGGCAGGGTCACGCCGCGCTGTCCGAGGTACTTGCCACCGCGATCCTTGTAGGACGTGTCACAGATCTCGTCCGACTCGAAGAACAGCATCTGGGCCACCCCCTCGTCGGCATAGATTTTCGCGGGCAGCGGGGTGGTATTCGAGAATTCCAAGGTGACGTGGCCCTCCCACTCGGGTTCCAGCGGCGTCACGTTGACGATGATCCCGCAACGGGCGTAGGTGCTCTTGCCGAGGCAAACGGTGAGGATGTTGCGCGGAATCCTGAAATACTCGACCGTGCGGGCCAGTGCGAAGGAGTTCGGCGGAATGATGCAGACGTCGCCAACGAAGTCGACGAAGTTGCGCTCGTCGAAGGCCTTCGGATCGACGATGGTCGAATTGATGTTGGTGAAGATCTTGAATTCGTTCGCACAACGGACGTCGTAGCCGTAACTCGACGTGCCGTAGGAGACGATCTTGCCCCGCTCCGTCTGGCGCACCAGATCCGGCGCGAAGGGCTCGATCATCGCACCTTGTTCGGCCATGCGCCGAATCCATTTGTCGGACTTGATGGACATGCGAAGCGAAGCCTCCCTGCGGCCGGTCGCCGCCACCGTCTCGTCCGGGGCGGCTGCGTAAAGCGGCGTATTCTAAACGCTGCGCGCGATTCGGTCAGCGGCGCGCACAGGCACCCATGCCATCCCGGATTTCGCCGCTCGGCGCTCAGGTATTTTGCACCACGATGTTGGGGAAGCGGCTGCTCATGTCGCGGGCCTTGAGCGCCACCGCCACCGCCAAGCGGCGGGCAATGTCCCGGTAGGCCTCGGCGACCTTGCCCTCCGGGTCCGAGGCGACTGTCGGCGAGCCGGCGTCGGCCCGTTCGCGAATGCCCAGATCTAGCGGCAGGTCTCCGAGGAACGGAATGCCGTAGTCGTCGCAGATGCGCTGGCCACCACCCTGGCCGAACACATGCTCGGCATGGCCGCAATTGGAGCAGACGTGAATCGACATGTTCTCGACCACCCCCAGGATCGGAATGCCGACCTTCTCGAACATCTTCAGCCCCTTGCGTGCGTCCAACAGCGCAATGTCCTGGGGCGTCGTGACGATCACGGCGCCCGTCACCGGCACGCTCTGGGACAGCGTCAGCTGAATGTCACCGGTGCCCGGCGGCATGTCCACCACGAGATAGTCGAGTTCGTTCCAGTTGGTTTCGGTCAGCATCTGCTTCAGGGCCTGGGTCGCCATCGGCCCACGCCAGACCATCGGCGTCTCGATGTCGATCAGGAAGCCGATCGACATCACCTGCATGCCGTGGGCGGTGAGCGGCTCCATCGTCTTGCCGTCCAGGGTCTCCGGCCTCTGGTCGCCGACACCGAGCATCTGTGGCTGTGAAGGACCATAGATATCGGCGTCGAGCACACCCACCCGCGCCCCTTCGGCCGCCAAGGCCAGGGCGAGATTGGCGGCAGTGGTGCTCTTGCCGACGCCGCCCTTGCCGGACGCGATGGCAATGATGTTCTTGACCCCGGGCAGCAGCTTGACGCCGTGCTGCACCGCGTGAGCCACGACGTGGCTGCGAATCGACACCACCAACTGCCCGATCCCCGGCAGAGCGGCGCGCAGTCCGCTCTCCACCAGTTGCTTCAAGTGCTCGAGCTGACTCCTCGCCGGATAGCCGATCTCGATCTCGACACTGACGTCGGAGCCACTGACTTCGAGTTGCCTGAGCGAGCGGCCCGCCGCGATTTCACGTGCGGTATTCGGGTCCTTGACCGCCTTCAGTGCCTCCGTGACCTGTTCGGCCGTGATGCTCATCTGTGTCTCCATCGGTTACCGGTTGATTGAGGATTCGCCTCGCGATGCCGATGCATGATACCGAAGTCCATGGTTCGGACGGATACGCAGACGATTTCGCAAAGCACCGCTTAGTGTGTTTAATTGGGGTCGCGGTTCCGGCCGGCAACCCAGCCACAAACAAGGAGAACCCGTTTATGAAGCTCGGCACTTCGCTCGCCGTGGTCGTCGCAGCGATGCTCACCGCGTGCGCCACTTCGGCGCCACCACCTCCGCCGCCGACCCAGCCGCCGGCGCCGGAGGAATCGCGCGCACCGATCGACATCGAAACGCCTGCCGACCCCGTGCTGTCCGTCGAGTTGCGCAAACGCCTGGGCGAAAGCGGCGCCCTTCTGGCCGAGGGCCCGGATGGCTCGGTACGCCTGACGCTGCCGGGCGCCATCGCTTTCGCCTCCGGCAGCCGTATCGTCAGCCAACCCGCACGGCCGATCCTCGACCGAACCGCTCAGGCACTGGAGGACCATCCCGGCTGGCGGGTGGTGATCGAGGGCCATACCGACAGCGTCGGGCGCGAGTTGTTCAACCAGGAACTCTCGCACCAGCGGGCGGCCTCGGTGATGGACTATCTGGTCAGCCAGGGGCTCGACGCCGGCAAGATCGAGTCGGTCGGCCGCGGCGAACACGCGCCGATTGCCGACAACGCCACCGCCAAGGGCCGCGCCGCCAACCGCCGCATCGAGATCATCATCACACCGGCCGCGGACTGAAGCGGGAGCGATCCGGCGGGGCCGCGGTTTGATAGACTGATGGTTTTTCGCCGGATCCTCCATGTCGCGCCAGATCCTCGTCACCAACGCCCTGCCGTACGCCAACGGTGACATTCACCTCGGCCATCTGGTCGGCTACATCCAGGCCGACATCTGGGTGCGATTCCAGCGCATGCGTGGCCACTCGGTGCACTACGTCTGCGCCGACGACACCCACGGCACGCCGGTCATGTTGCGGGCCGAAAAGGAAGGCATCACGCCCGAGGCGCTGATCGCCCGCGTTCATGGCGAGCACCTACGCGATTTCACCGATTTCGGTGTCGCCTTCGACAACTACCACTCGACCCACAGCGAAGAAAACCGCTACTTCGCCGAGGACATCTACGGCAAGCTCCAGGCCGCCGGCCTGATCGAGTCCCGCTCGATCGAGCAGTTCTACGACCCGGTCAAGAACATGTTTCTGCCGGACCGCTTCATCAAGGGCGAGTGTCCCAAGTGCGGCGCGGCCGATCAGTACGGCGACAACTGCGAGGTCTGCGGCGCCGCCTATGCCCCGACCGATCTCAAGAATCCGTTCTCTGCAGTGTCGGGCGCCAAGCCCGAGATGCGCCGTTCCGAGCACTTCTTCTTCAAGCTGTCGGACGGCCGGGCGGTCGACTTCCTGCGCGAATGGACCCAGGGCAGCAGCATCGACGGCGCGCGCCGCCTGCAGCCCGAGGCCGCCAACAAGATGAAGGAGTGGCTCGGCACCGAGGGCGAGAACAAGCTGTCGGACTGGGACATTTCCCGCGACGCACCCTATTTCGGCTTCGAGATTCCCGGCGCGCCGGGCAAGTATTTTTACGTCTGGCTGGATGCGCCGATCGGCTATTTCGCCAGCTTCAAGAACCTCGCCGACAAGGCCGGCGTGATCGACCTTGCACGCTTCATCGACGCCGACCGCGCCGACGAGACCGAACTGGTGCATTTCATCGGCAAGGACATCCTCTATTTCCACGCCCTGTTCTGGCCGGCGATGCTGCACTTCGCAGGCTACCGCACGCCGACCCAGCTCGCGGTCAATGGCTTCCTGACCGTCGACGGCGCCAAGATGAGCAAGAGCCGCGGCACCTTCATCACCGCGCGTTCCTACGTCGAGCAGAAGCTGAATCCGGAGTGGCTGCGCTACTACTTCGCCGCCAAGTCCAACGGCAGCATGGAAGACGTCGATCTGTCGCTCGACGACATGATCGCCCGCGTGAACGCCGACCTGGTCGGCAAGTTCGTCAACATCGCCAGCCGCTGCGCCGGCTTCATCGGCAAGCGCTTCGACGGCCGGCTCGGCGACTCCGAGCCGGAAGCCCTGGCCCCCTACCGCGCCAGTCTCGAAGCCGGCGAGGTCGCCAAGGCCTTCGAGGGGCGGGACTACAGTCGCGCATTGCGCGAGATCATGCGTCTGGCGGATCTCGCCAACCAGTATGTGAACGACAACAAGCCGTGGGAACTCGCCAAGCAACCGGGGCAGGAGGCGCGCATGCACACGGTGTGTTCGACCGCGCTCAATCAGTTCCGCGTCCTGGCAGGCCTGCTCAAGCCGATCCTGCCGGGCGTTGCCGGCCAGGTCGAGGGTTTCCTCAACATCGCGCCGCTCAGGTGGGGGCAATTGGGCGACGCCCTGCCAGCCGGACACGCCATCAACAAGTACCAGCACATGCTGAGTCGTATCGAGCGTGTGCAGATCGACAAGCTGATCGAGGCCAACAAGGCTTCCCTCGCGCCGGCGGCCGACAGCGCCAGCCCGCAACGCCATGCCGAGAGCCAGCAGAAGGAGGCCGAGACCCAGGTCAGCGCGAGCGACACCATCGCGATCGACGACTTCGCCAAGGTCGATCTGCGCATCGCGCGGATCGTTTCGGCCGAACACGTCGAAGGGGCCGACAAGCTACTGCGCCTCCAGCTCGATATCGGCGATGCGCGGCCGCGCCAAGTATTCGCCGGCATCAAGTCGGCCTACGATCCGGCCACGCTCGAGGGGAGATTGACCGTGATGGTCGCCAACCTGGCACCACGCAAGATGAAGTTCGGCCTTTCCGAAGGCATGGTGCTGGCGGCGTCCGGTGACGGGCCGGGGCTCTATGTCCTGTCGCCGGACGAAGGCGCCGAACCCGGCATGCGGGTTCGCTGACTGTCCGCGTGAAACGGTCACGGAAACCGGGACGACGGCTTTGCCCCTGACCCCTTCCAAACGTTGGATCGTGCAGCATCGCACGGGTCCGGGAGTGTCTCCGCAGCCCTGCTGAGCGCGGCCAGCAGATGCCGCCCGCGCGCGCCGTCTCCGGAGACCCCCGATGAAGATCCGCTTTCACCCCAAGCTACTCGACACCCTGTCCACCTACGGGCGCGGGCAGATGATCCATGACGCCTCGGCCGGCGCGACGGTCGGCGTGCTCGCCTTGCCGCTCGCCATGGCCTTCGCGATCGCCAGCGGCATGAGTCCCGCGGCCGGGATCTGGACAGCCATCGTGGCCGGCTTCCTGATCTCGCTGCTGGGTGGCTCGCGGGTGCAGATCGGCGGCCCCACCGGCGCCTTCATACCGATCATCTACGCCATCGTGGTCGAGCACGGCGTGCAGAACCTACTGGTGGCGACGATGCTGGCCGGCGCGATGCTGGTGGCGATGGGCGCCTTCCGCCTCGGCAGCATGATCCGCTTCATCCCGATCTCGGTCGTCACCGGCTTCACCAACGGCATCGCAGTGGTGATCTTTCTGTCTCAGATCAAGGATTTCCTGGGGCTGACGATCGATTCGCTGCCCGGCGACTTCTTCGGTCGGCTGACGACGCTCATCAGCCACCTGGACAGCGTGCATGGCCCCACCGTGGCGCTCTCGCTGGCGTCTCTCGCCGCGCTGCTGGCGTGGAATCGATTGGGCAGGCGCTTCGGCTTCATGCGTGCCATCCCCGGCCCTCTCGGCGTGCTGCTCGTCACCACCGCCCTGACCGCCGGGCTGGCATTGCCGGTGGAAACCGTCGGTTCGCGCTTCGGTGGCATCCCCCAGGGCCTGCCGACCATTGGCCTGCCCGAACTGGTGCTGTCGGATCTGGGCAAGCTGATCGCACCGGCGCTGACGATCGCGATGCTCGGCGCGATCGAATCCCTGCTGTCGGCCCGCGTCGCCGACAACCGCATCGACGATCGCCACGATCCAAACCAGGAATTGCTGGCCCAGGGCGCCGCCAACCTGCTCGCACCACTGTTCGGCGGGTTCGCCGCAACCGGCGCCATCGCCCGCACCGCCACCAACATCCGCGCCGGCGGGCGTACGCCGGTGGCCGGCATGGTGCACGCTTTGGTGCTGCTCGCGATCGTCCTCCTGTTCGCGCCGCTGGCCCGGCACATCCCGTTGGCCACACTGTCGGCGATCGTCGTGCTGGTGTCGATCAACATGGGCGAATGGCACGCCTTCGCACCGAGCGAGCTCCGCCGCTATTCCAGCACCTACCGGACCATCCTGCTCGGCGTCTTCCTGATCACCGTGGTCTTCGACCTGACCCTGGCGGTAGAGATCGGAATGGTGCTCGCCAGCCTGTTCTTCATCTACCGGATTTCGGACCTGACCCGGATCGAACGCGTCCCGCTCGAAGACCACTACGGCGTCGAGGCCCTCAGCCGCGAAGACGGAACCCACCGCATCCAGGCCTTCCGGGTCTATGGCAGCCTGTTCTTCGGGGCCGCCAACAAGCTCGAGACCCTGTTGCTGCAACGGCCGGGGCACGCCGACGTGGTGATCCTGGACATGGACAAGCTGATCAACATCGACACCACCGGCCTCGACATACTTCAAACCCTGCACCGGAATCTGCTAAAAAGAGGTGCGGCGCTGATCTTATGCGATCTCAATGCCCAGCCCGGCTCACTGCTCCGGCGCTCCGGTTTCGTCGACCGCCTCGGCGCCGAAAATATCGCGGGCAATCTGACCGACGCGCTGATCCGCGCTCAGGCCATCCAGCCCGCCACAAGCGCTCCCTGACGCAGTGGCGCAGAGGGGCCGGGAGGGGAAGAAAATGCGCATCATCTGTCGCCACCTGATGATCCGGGGCAAGGTCCAGGGCGTCTATTACCGCGCGACGGCGCGGAACGAGGCCATCGCGCATGGCCTCGACGGCTGGGTCCGCAACCGCTCGGACGGTTGCGTGGAGGCCGTCGTGCGCGGCCCGGAAGTCGCCGTCCGCGCCTTCATCGACTGGGCCTTCCAAGGCCCTCCGGCCGCCCGTGTCGAGGCTGTCGAGGTCGCGGAAGCCGAGGAGAACAGCTACGACGGATTCTCGATGCGCTCGACAGAGTAAGCCACCGCGTGTGGCGACAAGGATCAGTCGCCTGTGGCGCCGTCAGGCAGCGTAGACCAGTTCTACGGCTTCCGGCTCGAGCCAGTCGCGCAGGCCTTCGATCAAGGCTTCCTCGGGGCGGACCTTCCAGCCACCACCCAAGGGCAGTTCGGCTTCGGCGTCGGTATTGCGATAGCACACGCTGACCGGGCACTCGCCGTCGCGGAACGGCGCCAGCAGGCCGTGCAGGCGCTCGACCGTGGCAGCCGCGCCACCCCGCGATGCCTCGCCATTGACCCTAATTTGCAGGGCACGGGCGAAGCGGGTGCGCGCCTCGCCGAAACTCATCAGACGCTCGGCCACGACCCGGAGCCCGCCCGAGAAGTCGTCGTTGCCGACCTTCACGTCCGCCACCAGCAACTCGTCGATGACGATGCGGTCTCGTTCCCGGTCGAACAACTCCGAGAACACCGACACTTCCCGTGGCTGGCTGCCGTCGTCGATCAGCACGAAGGCGATCTTGCCGCGGGCGGTCATCTTGGTGCGCACATCCATCACGATTCCGGCGACCGTCACCAGATCCTTCGACGCCTCGAGACGTGCCAGGGGGCGACGCACGAAGCGGCGTACCTCGGCCTCATGGGCGTGGAACGGATGGCCGGAGAGGAAGAAGCCGATCGCCGTCTTCTCCTCCTTCAGACGCTCCTTTTCCGACCACGGGCGGACCCGGGCATAGTCGACCGGCGGCCCTGCCGATTCGGGCAGCATATCGAACAACCCCCCCTGCATCGCGTTCGCCGCGGCCTGCTCGGCGGCCTCCATCGCCACCGGCACGGTACCGAGCAACTGCGCCCGGTCGAGCCCCTGCGATCCGTCCAGCGCATCGAAGGCGCCGGCACGGATGAGCGCCTCGACGACCCGGCGATTGACCGCTCGCCGATCCACGCGTGCACAGAAATCGAACAGATCGGAGAACGCATCACCGGCCTCTCGCACAGCGATGATCGCCTGCACCGCCGGCTCGCCGACCCCCTTGACCGCGCCCAGGCCGTAGCGGATGGTCTTCGCATCTGTCGGCACGAAGCGGTACAGCGAGGCGTTCACGTCCGGCGGCAACACCTCGATGCCGTTGGCCAGCGTGTCTTCGAAGAAAATCTTGACGGTGTCCGTGTTGTCCAGATCCGACGACATCGTCGCGGCCATGAATGCCGCGCAGTGGTAGGCCTTGAGCCAGGCGGTATGGTAGGTCACGACCGCGTAGGCGGCGGTGTGCGACTTGTTGAAGCCGTACTCCGCGAACTTGGTCATCAGGTCGAACAGATGCTCGGCGAGCGCCGGGTCGTAGCCCTGCTTGATCGCCCCGTCGCGAATGATCTCCCGATGCTTGGCCATTTCGGCCGGCTTCTTCTTGCCCATCGCCCGGCGCAGCATGTCGGCGCCGCCGAGCGTGTATCCCCCGATGATCTGGGAGATCTGCATCACCTGTTCCTGGT
>JAGRFZ010000093.1 GCA_020445785.1 Rhodocyclaceae bacterium | reverse complement strand
GAACCGGGGTACACGGCTTTGCAGGCCGCTGCATAACCACTCTGCCATCGCGCCTTACCGAGCGGACCTGCCGGGGCCGGACCGCTGCGATACGGTAATCAAAAGGGGAAAGCAGCGCTTTCCCCTTTTGCAGATCTGGAGCGGGAAACGAGTCTCGAACTCGCGACCTCAACCTTGGCAAGGTTGCGCTCTACCAACTGAGCTATTCCCGCAAAAGAGGCAAGAATTATAGTTGCCGAACTAACAGCAGTCAAGTTGCGCGACCACTGCCAGCCTTCAGAATCGGCGCCGCACGGTGCAGGTAATAGCCCATGGACCACAGCGTCAGACCCGCGGCGATCCAGATCAGGACCGTACCCAGCGTGGCCGTGCCGATACCGAGAAGCGGCGCATTATAGAGAAGAAGCGGGATCGCTGCCATTTGGGCGGCGGTCTTGAGCTTGCCGACGAATGCCACCGCGACGTTGGCCGACTTGCCGAGCTGCGCCATCCACTCGCGCAGGGCCGAGATCGTGATCTCCCGGCCGATGATGATGACCGCGAGGATGGCGTCGAGGCGCTCCAGCTGGACCAGCACGATGAGGGCCGCGGCCACCATCAACTTGTCGGCGACCGGATCGAGAAACGCGCCGAAGGAGGAGGTCTGACCCAGGCTGCGGGCGAGATAGCCGTCGAACCAGTCGGTGACCGCAGCGGCGACGAAGACCAGGGCGGCGACCAGATTGCGTTCGCCGCCGCTCAGCCAATGGGGCGGCAGATAGAACACACCGACGACGATCGGAATCAGCGCGATCCGCATCCATGTCAGGGTGTTGGGAATGTTTACAGGCATCACTCAGGCGCCCTGCGCCGCCGATTCAATGCAAGGCATTGTATATCTGTTGCGCAAGCTTCCTGTTGATGCCTTCCACACGGCACAAATCTTCAATCGTCGCGGCGCGCACACCATCGAGGCCGCCGAAGGCCGCAAGCAGGTCGCGGCGACGGCTCGGCCCGATGCCGGGAATGTCTTCGAGCCGGGAACCGACGCGCGCCTTCGCGCGGCGCGCCCGGTGGCCGGTGATCGCGAAGCGATGCGCCTCGTCGCGGATCTCCTGGACCAGATGCAGGGCCGGATCGTCGGCCGACAGGTGGGCCGCGAGACGACCGTCGGCGAACACCAGGGTCTCGAGGCCGGGCTTGCGACCCTCGCCCTTGGCGACGCCCACCATCGGCACGGCCTCGAGCCCGAGTTCGTCCAGCACTTCCTTGGCGACCCCGAGCTGTCCCTTGCCGCCGTCGATGAGCAGCAGATCGGGGCACACCCCCTCCCCCATCGCGACTCGCTCGAAGCGGCGGCTCAAGGCCTGGCGCATCGCGGCATAATCGTCGCCGGCGGTGATGCCGGCGATGTTGTAGCGGCGATACTCGGCCCGCTTCATTTTGCCCTGCTCGCACACCACGCAGGAGGCCACCGTCGCTTCGCCCATGGTATGACTGATGTCGAAACACTCGATCCGCTGCGGGGACTCGGCCAGGGCCAGCGCCTGCTGCAGAGCATCGAGTCGCTGCTCGCTGCGACCGGCGTCGGCAATCCGGGCATGCAAGGCCAAGCGCGCGTTGTTGCAGGCCATGTCGAGCCAGCCGCGGTCGGTCTCGAAACGCGCGACCGCCACCGTCGGCGGCTGCTCGAGTAGCTCCCCGAGCAGCGCGGCCAGCGGCTCGGCATCTTCGCCGACCACGATCCGCGCTGGCGCCGGGTGCCCATCGTAGTGCTGCTCGGCGAATGCCAGCAGCACCTCCCGTGCCGAGGCGCCACCGGCGTTCGCCGGGAACTGGGGGCGATCACCGAGGTGCCGTCCGCCGCGCACCATCGCCAGGTTTACGCACACGCTGCCGTTGCCTTCGACCGCCACCAGCACATCCACGTCCTCGTCCTTGCGGCTATCCACGTACTGCTTGTGCAATACCTTCTGCAATGCCCGGATCTGGTCGCGGTAGGCGGCCGCCTGCTCGAAGGCGAGCGCCCCGGCGGCATCCTCCATGCGCTTGCCGAGCGCTTCGATCACGTCCGACGTGCGCCCCTTCAGGAAGAGGCTGGTCAGGCGGACGTCGGTGGCGTACTCGTCCTTGTCGACGAGGCCGACGCAGGGCGCTTTGCAGCGCTGGATCTGGTGCAGCAGACAAGGGCGTGAACGATTCTGGAAGACACTGTCCTCACAGGTGCGCAAGCGGAAAACCTTCTGCAATAGCTGCAGGCTTTCGCGCACCGCCCATGCGCTCGGAAACGGGCCGAAGTATTCATCGCCCTTGGCAAAGGCGCCGCGGTGAAAGGCCAGGCGCGGATAACCGTGGCCGGTGAGGCGGATGTACGGATACGACTTGTCGTCGCGGAACAGGATGTTGTACTTGGGTGCGAGGCTCTTGATGAGATGGTTCTCGAGCAACAGTGCCTCGGCCTCGGAGCGGGTCGCGGTGAGCTCCACGGCGGTGATCTGCGAGACCATCAATGCGATTCTCGGGCTGGCCGCACCACGCTGGAAGTACGACGAAACCCGCCGCTTGAGGTTCTTCGCCTTGCCCACGTAGAGCACCGCACCCCCCTCGCCGATCATGCGGTAGACGCCGGGTGCTTCTGGTACGGTGCGCAGGAAACTGCGGGCGTCGAACTTCGCCATTCCCGCGCTCACGCCAAGGCGGACGATAGCACCTCGACCGCCCGCCGGCTGGCGGCATAGGCGGGATCGCGGTCCGGCGCACCGGAATCGACGAAGCGGCTGTCGCGACGCATCGACAGTACACGGGCGGCCATGTCCGCCCGCAAGCGGGGACGCCAGCCTGCCAGCAATTCCGCACTCAGATCCGGCCGGTTGCACACCAGCACCATGTCGCAACCGGCCTCATGGGCGGCACTCGCCCGCGCGACGATGCCGCCGGCGACGGTCGCCCCTTCCATCGTCAGGTCGTCGCTGAAGATCGTTCCGCTGAATCCGAGCCGGCCGCGCAATACCTCCTGCAGCCAGAAGCGCGAGAAGCCGGCCGGTTGCGAATCCAGTGCCGGATAGATGACGTGGGCCGGCATCACGCCGTCGAGGCGCTCCCCCACGCGACTGCGATAGGGCAGCATGTCGCGCGCCCAGATTTGCTCGAAGGCGCGACCGTCGCGCGGGATCTCGACGTGGGAATCGGCCTCGGCGAAGCCATGGCCGGGGAAGTGCTTGCCGACCGCAGCCATGCCACCGTCGGCCAGGCCGTCTGCAAAGGCGTCGGCCAGCGCGGCGGCGATCTCGGGGTCCGAGTGGAAGGCGCGATCGCCGATCACCCGACTGCAGCCGTAGTCGAGATCGAGCACCGGCGCGAACGACAGGTCGACGCCGTGCGCGACCAACTCGGCCGCCAGCACCCGGCCGGCAGCCTCGGCGGTCTCGAGCGCACCCTCCGGGGAATTGCGCCACAGGCGGCCGATCGCCCCCATCGGCGGAATGCGGGTAAAGCCGTCGCGAAAGCGCTGCACACGCCCACCCTCGTGATCGACGGCGATCAGCAAGGACGGCGCCCGTAGTGCCCGGATACTGGCCGTGAGGGCCCGCAACTGGTCGCGGTCGCGGTAGTTGCGGGAAAACAGGATGACGCCGCCCACCAGCGGATGGCGCAGCATCTCGGCCTCGGCGGGCGTCAATGCGAGGCCGGCGACGTCGAGCATCACCGGCCCGGGCGGAAGGTGTGTGATGTCGTGGTTCATCGTCGCTCGATCACGGCAAAGGCGATCGCGTAGTGTTCTTCGTCGCTGATGCTGAGGTGGGCGTGGAGATTCGCGGCATTCATATGGGCGGCGAGCACTTCGCCGTAGTCGAACCCCGGTTTGCCGGCACCATCGTGGACGACGCGGATGCCGTGTAAGGTGGCCGGCGCGGCAATGCCGGTGCCCAGCGCCTTGCCGAAGGCCTCCTTCGCGGCAAAGCGCTTGGCGAGGAAGCGCGCCGGATGCACCGCGCGCGAGAACTCCGCGCGTTCGGACTCGGCCAGGATGCGCCAGGCGAAGCGATCGCCGTAGCGTTCGAGCGATGCGGCCATGCGTTCGACCGAAGCCAGATCGGTGCCGATGCCGCAGATCACAGGCCGCGATCCGCCGCTTCGCGCATCAAGCGCTTCATCTCGCGCACCGCGTCGCGCATGCCCGAGAACACGGCCCGGCTGACGATGGCATGACCGATGTGCAGTTCTCGCACCCCGGGCAGCCGCGCGATCGGCTGCACGTTGTAGTAGTTGAGGGCGTGGCCGGCGTTGAAGCGCATGCCGAGCCCGCGGATCGCGTCGCCGGCCTCGCGCACCCTGCGGATCTCGGCCTCGACGGCCGGGCTTTCGGCATCGCGCCCCGCAGCGTGAAAGGCGTGGGCATAGGGGCCGGTGTGAATCTCGCAGACCCGCGCCCCGATGCGGGCGGCGGCCTCGACCTGGGCGGATTCGGCATCGATGAATACGCTCACCAGAATGCCGCGTTCGGCCAGGCGGGCAACCGCCGCCTTCAACCGTTCCTCCTGGGCGAGGATGTCGAGCCCACCTTCGGTGGTGACCTCGTGCCGGCCTTCGGGCACGAACATCGCCATCTCGGGTTTCAGCCCGCAGGCGATGTCGAGCATCTCGTCGGTCGCGGCCATCTCGAGGTTGAGCTTGATCTGGGTGAGATCCCGCAGCTTGCGGACGTCGTCGTCCTGGATGTGACGTCGATCTTCCCGCAGGTGCACGGTAATGCCGTCGGCACCCCCCAGGTGCGCCTCGACGGCGGCCCATACCGGATCCGGTTCCCAGGTGCGACGCGCCTGCCGCAGGGTCGCCACATGGTCGATATTCACGCCCAGTTCGATCACAGTTCCGCAAACTCCGTAAACACTCGCCTGGACTGCAGTTCGCGCCCGCCCAGGTGATGATTGATCAGGGTTCGGCTGATCTGCTTGGCTGCCGCCGCACAGGCCTCGCTGGCGAACTCGCCGTCCGCCAGCGCGCGCAGGGCACGGCCGCTGAACACCGGCGCCACACCGTCGCGCACGTGCTCGACGAACCCCTGGTCGATTATAAGGAGATAATCGCTGCCCTCGGCGACGACCGCCCCGGTGCCCGCACAGCGGCCGAGATCCGGCATGTAGCCCATCGCCCTCAGCAGCGCGAACTCGAAGCGTCGCAGCGCACTTTCGATCGGCTTGCCCGCGGCCAGCTCGAGCAAGGCGGCGCGGTAGTCGTCGAACAGTTCGGGATGGGCGTCCTCGCGCGGCATCAGTCCGATCAGCAGTTCGTTCAGGTAGTAGCCCGACAGCAGGGCCCGGCCCGCCAGCAGCGGCACCCCGCCCTGCCACTCGAGCCGGGCGAGGGTGCGTACTTCACCGCCACCGCTCCAATCCGCCAGCAGCGGCTGGAAGCCCATCAGCAGTCCGCGAAAGGCCGAGGTCGGGCGGCGCGCGCCCTTGGCCACCAGCGGCAGCCGGCCGTGCTCGCGGCTGAACAATTCGACGATCAGGCTGGTTTCGCGCCAGGGCTGGGTGTGCAGGACGAAGGCAGGCTGCTGCTCGATCCGCTGGCGTGCCACCTCCCGCCCCTACTCGTAGCCCAGACTCTTGAGCGCGCGCTCGTCGTCCGACCAGCCGCTCCTGACCTTGACCCAGACTTCGAGAAATACCCGGGCATCGAGCAACTGCTCGAGTTCGCGCCGGGCATCACTGGCGATGCGCTTGAGCTTGTCGCCATTCTTGCCGATGACGATGCCCTTGTGGCCCGGCTTGTCCACGATCACCGCGGCATGGATGCGCCGCAGCGAACCTTCGAGTTCGTACTTCTCGATCTCCACCGCCATGCCGTAGGGTAATTCGTCGCCGAGCAACCGGAACAGCTTCTCTCGCAGGAATTCCGAGGCCATGAAGCGCTCACTGCGGTCGGTGATCGCGTCTTCGTCGAACATCGGCTCGCCTTCCGGCAGATAGCCGCGCGCGACCGCCAGCAGGCGCTCGACGTTGTCGCCCTTCTCCGCCGAGATCGGCACGATCTCGGCAAACGGGTAGAGACTGCGCACCTCGTCGATGAACGGCAGCAATTGCGACTTGTCCTTGAGGCGATCGGCCTTGTTGATCACCAATACCACCCGTGCCCCGGCCGGCAGCAGCGCGATCACCGCCCGGTCGCCTTCGGCGAGTCGGCCGGCCTCCACCAGCAGAAACACCAGGTCCACGTCGGCCAGCGCCTGCGTCACCGTGCGATTCATGACGCGATTGAGGGCGCTGCCGTGCTGGCGCTGGAAGCCGGGGGTATCGACGAACACGAACTGGGCATTCACCTCGGTGAGGACCGCATGGATGCGGTGACGGGTCGTCTGCGCCTTGCGCGAGACGATGCTGACCTTTTGCCCGACCAGCCGGTTCGACAGGGTCGATTTGCCGACATTGGGGCGCCCGACGATGGCCACCAGGCCGCAGCGGAAAGCCTCCCCCGAATTCGTGTGATCTTCGCTCATTTGCGCCGCAACTCCTCGAGGCAGGCCTTGGCCGCCTGTTGCTCCGCAGCGCGACGGCTACTGCCACTACCGAGCCTGCTCAGCCTCGGCTTTTCGACCACGCAGCGGACCTCGAATTCCTGCGCATGGGCCTCGCCGCGGACCTCGACCAGTTCGTAGCGTGGCAGCGCGCGCTTGCGGCCCTGCAGCCACTCCTGCAATGCGGTCTTCGGATCCTTGAGGCCGCCCGGGTCATCTACCGTCGCCAACAGGGTTTCGTACTGGCGCCCGATCACCGCGCAGGCGGTTTCGAAGTCGGCATCCAGGTAAACGGCCGCGAACAGCGCCTCGACCGCGTCGGCAAGAATCGACGGCCGGCGATAGCCGCCACTCTTACGCTCGCCCTCGCCCAGTCGCAGGCAGGCACCCAGTTCGAGGGCCAGGGCGACGCGGTGCAGCGCCTCCTGGCGAACCAGATTCGCACGCATGCGCGACAACTCGCCCTCGCGAAGCGCACCGAAGCGGCGAAACAGCGAGATCGCGATGGCACAGTTGAGGATGCTGTCGCCCAGAAACTCGAAGCGCTCGTTGTGGGGCGTGCCAAAACTGCGATGGGTCAAGGCCTCCCGCAGCAACGCCTCGCGTTCGAAGGTGTGGCCCAGCGCCTGCTGCAGGCGCTCGAGCTCGCGATCAGTTGCCAGCGCTGCTGGCCTCGAAGTCGATGAGCAGGCTGACGTTGGCGACGACCGGGATGCGGCGCGCGTAGGCCACGGAGATCTCGACGCTGCCACCACGCTTGGTGATGTTCAGGTCGGCGCCCCGGACCGACGTGATGTCGTCGATGCTGGCGCGGGTGTCGAAGTCGCGCCGCAGACCCGGCACCGTCGACTTGGACGGGTCGGCATTGTCCGCCACCGCCTGGATGACCCGCTTGATGGCGGCAAATTCGTTGATCGCCGGCACTGTCTTCATGCCGAGCAGGAACACCGCTCCCAGGATGACGCCAGTGAGCAGCAATCCGATCAGGCTCATGCCTTTTTGTGCTTGCATCCTATGCTCCTTTCTACCTGAACGAGCCGATACGCCCGAGATCGCCGAAGTTGAGCCAGATCCAGAAGGCCTTTCCGACGATGTTGCGTTCCGGTACGAATCCCCAGACCCGACTGTCGCTGCTCTCGTCGCGATTGTCGCCCATCATGAAATAATGTCCATCGGGTACCGTGCATGCCACGCCCGAACCCGTATACGTGCAATGCTCACGACCGGGAAAGTCGTGCACGCCTGGCACGAAGGCCGGCGCATCGTCCTTGACGAGGATTTCGTGTTCGACGTCGCCGAGAACTTCCTTGTAGCGCGGCGAGAAGTAGCGCTTGTCCTCGTGGAAGAAGTCTCCGTCGCGCACCGTCGCGACCTCTTCGCCGTTGATCACCAGGCGCTTGTCGAAATACTCGACACGGTCCCCTGGAAGGCCGACCACGCGCTTGATGTAATCCATGTTCTCGTCCACCGGATAACGGAACACCATGACATCCCCCCGCTGCGGCGAATTCATGCCGATGATCTTCTGATTGATCACCGGAAGGCGAATACCGTACGTGAATTTATTGACCAGGATGAAATCGCCGACCAGCAGGGTCGGGATCATCGAGCCGGACGGAATCTTGAACGGCTCGACGATGAACGAGCGCAGAAAGAAAACGATCAGGATCACCGGAAAGAAGCTGGCGCCCCATTCCACCCACCATGGCTGCGGGGCGCCGGGCGCCCGGCGCTTGCGCGCGACCAGCAGGTCGACCAACCACAACAACCCGGTGGCCACCAGCATCAAGAAAAGAATCAATGCGAAATTCACGGCGAGTCCCGTCAATGGCCCCGGCGGGACCTACTTACCTTCATCCGTGCGCAGCACCGCTAGGAAGGCCTCCTGTGGGATCTCCACGTTGCCGACCTGCTTCATGCGACGCTTACCTTCCTTCTGCTTTTCCAGCAGCTTCTTCTTGCGGGTGATATCCCCGCCGTAACACTTTGCCAGCACGTTCTTGCGCAAGGCCTTGATGGTCTCGCGCGCGACGATGTGGGAACCGATCGCCGCCTGCACCGGCACATCGAACATCTGGCGCGGGATCAACCCGCGCAGCCGGGTCGCCAGTTCCCGGCCGCGCATCTGCGCACTCGCCCGATGGACGATCACCGACAAGGCGTCCACCTTCTCGCCGCCCACCAGCACATCGAGCTTGACGAGATCGTCGGTACGGTATTCCTTGAACTCGTAGTCGAGCGACGCATAACCCCGCGACACGGACTTCAGGCGGTCGAAGAAATCCATCACCACTTCATTCATCGGCATGTCGTAGATCAACTGAACCTGACGACCGTGATAGCGCATGTCCACCTGGACGCCGCGCTTCTGGTTGCACAGCGTGATCACCGGACCGACGTAATCCTGCGGCAGGAAGATGGTCGCGCGGATGATCGGCTCGCGGATCTCGGCAATCTTGCCGAGATCCGGCAGCTTCGACGGATTCTCGATCTCGAGCACGTTGCCGTCGTGCTGCAGCACCTGATAGACCACGGTCGGCGCGGTGGTGATGAGATCCTGGTCGAACTCCCGCTCCAGGCGCTCCTGCACGATATCCATGTGGAGCAGGCCGAGAAATCCACAGCGGAAGCCGAAACCGAGAGCCTGGGACACTTCCGGCTCGAACTGCAGCGAGGCGTCGTTGAGCTTGAGCTTCTCGAGGGCTTCGCGCAGTTGATCGTACTCGCTCGATTCCACCGGATAGAGGCCGGCGAAGACCTGCGGCTTGATCTCCTTGAAACCCGGCAGCGGCTTGGCCGCAGGTCGGCCCGCCAGGGTGACGGTGTCGCCCACCTTGGCCGCGTCGAGTTCCTTGATGCCGGAGATCACGAAGCCGACCTCGCCCGCCGAAAGCTGCGGCCGTGCCACCGATTTCGGCGTGAATACGCCGACCTGATCGCACGGATACTGGGCACCGGTGGACATCAACAGGATCCGGTCCTTCGGCTTCAGCACCCCGTCCACCACCCGCACCAGCATCACCACGCCGACATAATTGTCGAACCAGGAATCGATGATCAGCGCTTTCAGTTCGGCGTTTGGATCGCCCTTGGGCGGCGGCACCTCCCGCACCAGGCACTCGAGCACCTCGTCCACGCCGAGACCGGTCTTGGCCGAGCACAGGGTCGCATCGGTGGCGTCGATGCCGATGACGTCCTCGATCTCGGCACGGGCATTGTCGGGATCCGCGGCGGGCAAGTCGATCTTGTTGAGCACCGGGATCACCTCGACACCCTGTTCGATCGCCGTATAGCAGTTGGCTACGGTCTGCGCCTCGACACCCTGCGACGCATCGACCACCAGCAGCGCGCCTTCGCACGCGGCCAGCGAGCGAGACACCTCGTAGGAAAAATCCACGTGGCCCGGCGTGTCGATCAGATTCAGGCGATAGCTCTGGCCGTCTCGGGCCCGGTAGTCGAGGGAAACGGTCTGGGCCTTGATGGTGATGCCTCGCTCGCGCTCGAGGGACATCGAATCGAGCACCTGCTGCTCCATTTCGCGGTCGCTGAGGCCGCCGCACATCTGGATCAGGCGGTCAGCCAGCGTCGATTTGCCGTGATCGATGTGGGCGATGATGGAGAAGTTGCGGATGTGCTGCATGAGTCCAACAAAAAGGGTGCCGTTCGGCACCCCTCGAGGCATGGGTAAGCGGCGGATTTTATCCAATTTTCCGTCGATAGGCACGAATTGCTTCGATGTCCAGACGGTAGTGGCACAACTCGCGATCACCGGCGAGCACCACCGGCACCCGTTCACCGTATGCCGCTTCGAATTCCGGGTGCGCATCCACGTCTATGACATCGATGGCCAATTCGAGCTCGCGGGCGAGCGGACGCAGCGCGTCGAGCAACTCGTCGCACAGGTGGCACCAGCCTCGGCTCAGAACGGTCAGCCGATCGCCCATCAGTCGGCACGCAAACCGACGAAGCTGGTGTGCCTGCCCCGCTGCACCAGCAGCGAAACCATGGCGCCGGGTGCCAGCCCATCGACGATCCGTCGATAGTCGTCGATCCCGTCCACCTCGAGGCGCTGGCCGGCACTGACCATCGCCACGATGACATCGCCGTACTGCAGTTCCTCGGCACCGGCACCGCCCCGCCGCCGTTCGATCATCACGCCATGACGGATCTTCAACTGGCGCTTCTGCAGCAGACTCGGATTGACCACCACCAGACCCAGCCGGTCCTGGCCCGGATCCGCTGCCGGCGCCGGCCTGCGATCCGGTCCGGCCGGCCTGTCCTGTGGCAGTTCCCCGACTGCGATCGGCAATTCGATGCGTCCACCGGCCCGCCACAGGGTCATCGAGACCTCGCTCCCGGGCGGCGTTGCGGCCACCAGGCGTGGCAGGTCGGCCGACGTCGGCACCGGTCGGCCGTCGAACTCGACGATGATGTCGCCCTGCTCGACGCCAGCCGTCATCGCCGGAGTCTCGTCCATCACCGCACTCACCAGCGCGCCGCGGGGTGAATCGAGACCGAACGACCCGGCCAGCTCGGGCGAGAGTTCCTGGATGACGACGCCGATGCGCCCCCGGCGCACGCGTCCGTTGTCGCGCAACTGCTGCTGCACGTCCATCGCCATATCGATGGGAATCGAGAACGCCAGGCCCATGAAGCCGCCGGTGCGGCTAAAGATCTGAGAGTTGATGCCGACCACCTCGCCCCGCAGATTGAACAGCGGCCCGCCCGAATTGCCGGGGTTGATGGCAACGTCGGTCTGTATGAAAGGCACGAAATTTTCGTACGGGAGCGATCGTGCCCTGGCACTGACGATGCCGGCCGTCACCGACTGCTCGAAGCCGAATGGCGAGCCGATCGCCACGACCCAGTCTCCTTCCCGAAGGGCGGACGGATCCCCCAGCGCGACGGCCGGAAGGGCCTCCCCGGGAACCTTCAGCAGCGCGATGTCGGTGCGCCGATCCGTGCCGACCACCCGGGCGCGATACTCGCTGCGATCGGCCATGCGCACAATCACCTCGTCCGCGCTGTCCACGACGTGGGCATTGGTCAGGATGTAGCCGTCGGCGGAGATCAGAAAACCGGATCCCTGGGCTCGTTCGCGCCCTTCGCCGTCCGAGTCCGGGTGGCCCGGCGGCATCTGACGGCCGAAACCGTTGAACGGAATCTTCGGACGCATCGGTTCGCTTCCGGGGCCGTCGAAGCGATGTGCCCGGATGTTGACCACGGCTGCCCGATTGCGCTCGACCAGGCGCGCGAACTCCGGCAGATCCCGGGCCATCGCCGTCGTCGGCACCGCGACCGATGCCGTCAGCACCAGCCAGAGAAGGCATCGGCGCAACGCTCGCAGGCTCAGCAAGTGCGCTCTCCTGCCCGGCGCAGCACCGGTTCCCCTTCGCTTCGGCCACGGCCCAGGCTGCGACTGACGAACACGCCGACCAACAGGCCGACTGCGGCGCCGGCCAGCGCTTCGGCATCACCGGCGGAACTGCCGCCGAGCAGCACACCGAGCGCGGCACCGACGACGATGCCCAGCACCGGCACCAGATAGCCGAGCATTGCCGCCTGGGCGGACACCGCTTCCGCGACGCAGATCAGGACCGGGTCGCCGACCTGGGCCTGAATGGGATTGTCGAGCCAGAAATCGGCATGTTCCGCCCGAAACATCGAGCCGACCTTGGCGCTGCCGCAACCGCCGGCCTCGTGGCAGCGGCCACAGCCACCTCCACCACCGCGCGTGCGCACCAAAGCACGTCCGTCCTCGACCGCGAGCACCTCGCCTGGCACCTCGATCATCGTCCGACCACCTCGACCGCATTGGCCAAGACCTGCACCGCCCGTGCGGGGGTTTCGCCGAGCGCGGTCACGAGGTGGTCTTCGAGCCTGCGGGTAAAGATGTTCACCGGTCCGGAAGTGGTCGCGCCGAGGCTTTTCTGACTGGCGCTGGGCATTGGCTCGATGAATACCGACATGCTGGCAAGGCCATCGGAGAACACCATGTGCACCACCTCGCCATGGGCGTCGCCGAGTTGCCGCCGAACGGCACTGGTCATCTTGAAGCCCGGCACCTCGGCCGCCAGGCGCCACCCCAAGCCATCGCCCGAAACCTCGCTGCCGCGGGCATTGATGACCTTCCAGCCCTGCTCGCCTTCGAAGCGGCTGGTGAACTCGCCGCTGGCGATGTCACCGCCGATCTCGACCTCGGTAAAGCTGAACTGCTCGACGACTTCGCCGGCGTCGTCGCTCATCCGTGCCTTCAGCAGCAGTCCGCTGTCCACATCGGCCCACAAGGTCAGGCCGTAGCGCAACCCGTCCAGCGGCTCGAGCAGGATCTGCTGCGCCTGCAGACCGGCCACCCGGTCGACCGGGCCGAGCACGATGCGGTAGTGGTCGGAAAGACTTGCCTCGGACGCCACCAGCCGAGACGGAAAGCCCCGGCTGCTTCCGGCCTGATCGACGATGAGGGTGCGCTGGCGAGGCAAGTAGCATCGGACCTGATCGCGGGTGCGGATGACTTGCCGCGGACTGCCGTCGAGGCTCTCCAGCTTTTCCAGCTCGTGGTCGCCGGCGAATACATGAACGATGCGGGAAGTCTCGCTGCGCCTGCCGGACTGATAGACGATGACCCCGCTGTAACTGAGCTTCTGTCCGGCCGTGTAGATCCGCCCGATCCATGCCATCGCATCCTCCTCGGCCACTGCCTGCCCCGCCGTCAACAGCGGGATCGCAAGCGCGAGGAAGAGCGCGAAGGCGGTTCTCATCGGCCGTTGCCCTGAACCTCGGCGACCGAGCGAACGTATTGCGCGACGCCGGGAAGCGGACTGTTGCGGCTCGATGCCTGATGGATGAACACGTACTCGCGATGCGGCTCGATCGATCCGCTCGCGACCGGTGCAACATGCTTGGGCGCGGTCGCCATTGCGGCGACCGGCGGGACCGAACGTGCTTCCGGATCGCCGCCGGCACCCACGGCCATCCAGGCGACCACGGCAACGCCCATCACCGATGCCGCGATCGGCAGCGCACGGTGAACCAGGGTGGCCCGCAGGCCGGTGGTCCTGCGCGGCGCCAGCACCGTCGGCTCGCGTTCCAAGGCGGTCATCACACCATCGACGATGTTGCCGCAGGAATTGCGCTCGCCGCGCATCGCATCGCCGATCAGACAATAGACCTGCCAGCGTTCCCGAAGATCGGCGTCGGCCTTGATCCGCGCCAGGACGGCGTCCTCGCTTTCGTGCGCCGCGGCTCCGTCGAGTACCGCAGAGAGTTCCTCTTTCATCGCTACCACCGCTTGTCTGGTGAAACTTCCAACATCGGCCTGAGGCGTTCGGCGATCGCCTCTCGTGCCCTGAATATCCGAGACCGGACCGTGCCGATAGGACAGCCCATGATGCCGGCAATCTCCTCGTAGCTCAGCCCCTCGAGCTCGCGCAGCACGATCGCGGTGCGCAACTCCTCGGGCAAGGCTTCCATCGCGGCCTCCACGGTCTCGCCGATCTGTTTCGACTGCAGCATCCGCTCCGGCGTATTGATATCCCGCAACTGCTCGCCCTCGTCGAAGGTTTCCGCTTCCTCCGAGTCGAAACCGGTCGAGGTCGGCGCCCGCCGTCCCTGGGAGACCAGGTAGTTCTTGGCGGTGTTGATCCCGATCCGGTAGAGCCAGGTGTAAAAGGCACTGTCGCCTCTGAACGAAGGCAGGGCCCGATACGCCTTGACGAATGTTTCCTGTGCGACGTCCTCCACCTCGGCCGCGTCCCGAATCAGGCGCGACAGCAAACGCATCAGCTTTCGCTGATACTTTGCGACCAGGAGCCCGAAGGCCTGCTTGTCGCCATTCTGCACGCGCTCGACCAGACGCTGGTCAATTTCACGATCGCTCATCGCCGGGGGATTTGCCTTGATTGCGGATCCACGACCGACGCGGACTCGCGCCGGGGCGGCAAAGTATAAACCAAGCCTCCGCCGTGGCCATTTGCGACCGACACGCAGGCACTGACTGCAAGTGCCGCGATTAGTTCATACCCCTTTCGGCGTCAGGTGATTGTCCGCACACCGCGGCGCCATCGGTTTGCCCGCGGCGCCGCTTGCTTTAGACTTCCGCATCGGCAATCCCGCGCCTGGCAACGACCGGTGAAGACCTTCGACGTACTGATTCTCGGCAGCGGCCTGGCCGGCCAGTCGGCAGCCCTCAGGCTCGCGGATACCCATCGCGTCGCCCTCGTCACCAAGCGCGGCCTCGCAGACGGCGCCACCAACTGGGCGCAGGGGGGCATCGCAGCCGTCCTCGACCCCACCGACAACGTTGCCGCCCACCTCGCGGACACCTGCGTCGCAGGGGCCGGGCTGTGCGACGAGCAGGCCACGCGATTCGTCGTCGAGAACGGCCGCCGCGCCATCGACTGGCTGATCCGGCGCGGCGTGCACTTCACCCGTGACGAAGCCAATGCGGTGGGCTTCCACCTCACGCGCGAGGGCGGTCACAGCCATCGCCGCATCATCCACGCGGCAGACGCCACCGGCGCTGCGGTCCAGCAGACGCTCAACGATCAAGTCCGGGCGCACCCGTCGATCAGCGTCTTCGAGCGCCACATCGCGATCGATCTGATCGTCGGCAGCAAGCTCGGTCTGGGCGACCGGGGCTGTCTCGGCGCCTACGTGCTCGACCTCGACGCCGACCGGGTCGAGACCTTTCGTGCCCACAGCACGGTGCTGGCGACCGGTGGCGCCGGCAAGACCTATCTCTACACCACCAACCCGGACACCGCGACCGGCGACGGCGTCGCCATGGCCTGGCGTGCCGGCTGCCGGGTGGCGAACATGGAATTCATCCAGTTCCACCCGACCTGCCTGTATCACCCCCAGGCCAAGTCATTCCTGATTAGCGAGGCGGTACGCGGCGAAGGTGGACTGCTGCGGCGCGCCGACGGCAGCCGCTTCATGCCCGAACACGACCCGCGGGCCGAACTCGCGCCCCGGGACGTCGTTGCACGAGCGATCGACTTCGAAATGAAGCGGGACGGCTCCGACTGCGTCTTCCTCGACATCAGCCACAAGGAACGGGACTTCATCGAGGCCCACTTCCCGAACATCCATGCGCGATGCATGGAATTGGGGATCGACATCGCCGTCGCGCCGATCCCGGTGGTGCCGGCCGCCCACTACACCTGCGGCGGCGTGCTCGCCGATCTCGATGCCTGCACCGATGTCGACGGCCTCTATGCCATCGGTGAAACGGCCTGCACCGGCTTGCATGGCGCCAACCGGTTGGCCAGCAACTCGCTGCTCGAATGCCTGGTGTTCGGAGAAGCCGCCGCGCGCCATATCGCTGCTGCGCCACTGCGGCCGCTTCCGGAGATACCCGCATGGGACGAAAGCCGGGTCACCGACGCCGACGAGGAGGTGGTGATCGCCCACAATTGGGACGAATTGCGACGATTCATGTGGGACTACGTGGGCATCGTCCGGACCGACAAGCGCCTCGAACGTGCCCAGCACCGCATCCGGCTGCTGACACGCGAGATCGAGGAGTACTACAGCAACTTCCGGGTCTCCAACGACCTGATCGAACTGCGCAACCTGGTTCTGACGGCGGATCTGATCGTGCGCAGCGCGATGAAGCGCAAGGAAAGCCGGGGCCTGCACTTCAGCCGCGATTACACCGACACCGCCGCCAAGCCGCGTAACACCGTCCTGCGGCCGAGTGCCAAGGCGCATCCGCTGGGCTCACTGTCCCCGCGTTGAGATCGATACACACCGGTCGGGATCGCCAACCGCGGGCCGGACGCAGTCACTGCCGAGGCGCACCGGCGCGGCGGCGCCCGCCCGTGGCACCCATCTCGACCGCGACTGCACGTCGCCACTGCCCGCGCCCGATCGATTGCGACCGACGGCCTGCGGCGGAAGCTCGACCGCGCTTCATGGCGCCGGCGAAATCGTCCGCTGCCGGGCCCAGAGCCTGCACAGATGCCAGTCTTCCGCGCACTCGAAACTGTCCGGGAGCAGCATCAGGTCGCGGCGCACGCCGGAGCCGTCCCGCCACTCCAGCCAAATCGCGCCGCCGATCTGGTGATAGCGATCCACCGGCCAGTCGGCGTCGTCGTCCACGACCGCCAACCGCTCCCCGAGATGCAGACGACGGCGCCCCGCCGCTTCGATGCGCAGCACGTCGCGGCGCAGCAGCCAGGTCAGCATCGACAACACAGTCGCCTTCAACCGCCAATCGATGCCGGCGCCAGCCACCGTGATCGCACCGATCAGGTAGAGCAAGCCGACGACGAGGAGCAGACCGCGCGAACGCCGGAGACGGATTCGAGGCGCCCTTGCAGCCAGCGATTCCGCCCTGGGCGCGTTCCCGGATTCCTCAGAAACGCTTGAAGGCAAGCGTGCCGTTGGTTCCGCCGAAGCCGAAGTTGTTCTTCATGGCGACGTCGATCTTCATGTCCCGCGCCGTGTTGGCGCAGTAATCGAGGTCACACTCCGGATCCTGTTCGAAGATGTTGATCGTCGGCGGAGAAATCTGATGGTGGACTGCCAGCACCGTGAGAACGGACTCCAGCCCGCCGGCACCGCCCAACAGGTGGCCCGTCATCGACTTGGTGGAATTCACCACCAGCGATCGCGCGATGTCGGCACCGAAGGCGAGCTTGATCGCTTCGGTCTCGTTCTTGTCGCCAAGGGGCGTCGAAGTGCCGTGGGCGTTGAGATACTGCACTTCGTCCGGATTGATGCGCGCGTCCGCCAGCGCATGGAGCATGCTGCGCCGCGGCCCATCGGTATCCGGCGCGGTCATGTGGTAGGCATCGGCGCTCATGCCGAACCCGGTCAGTTCGGCGTAGATCCTGGCACCACGGCGCTTGGCATGTTCGTAATCCTCGAGCACCAGCACGCCGGCGCCCTCGCCGAGGACGAAGCCATCCCGTCCGGTATCCCAGGGACGACTGGCGGTGGCGGGGTCGTCGTTGCGCGTCGACAAGGCCTTGGCCGAGGCAAACCCACCGATCGCCAACGAGGTGACGGTGGATTCAGCTCCCCCACAGACCATGACGTCTGCGTCGCCGTACACGATCATGCGGGCGGCCAGGCCGATCGCGTGAAGCCCGCTGGTGCAGGCCGTGACGATCGCGATGTTGGGCCCTTTGAGCCCATGCATGATCGACAGATGGCCCGAGATCATGTTGATGATCGTGCCAGGGATGAAGAACGGCGAGATCTTGCGCGGTCCGTTCGCGACGAAACCGTCCCTGGTTTCCTCGATCATCGGCAGTCCGCCGATGCCCGAGCCGATATTCACGCCGATGCGTCCGGCGTTCTCCTCGGTGACTTCGATACCCGAATCGCGGATTGCCTGGGTCCCCGCAGCCAGCCCGTAATGGATGAACACATCCATTCTCCGGGCTTCCTTGGGCGAAAGGTAGGCGGATGCGTCGAACCCCTTGACTTCGCCGGCAATCTTGACCGGGAAGTTGGTCGTATCGAAGCGCGTGATACCGGCGATTCCGGAGCGCCCATTGACGATGGCATCCCAGATTTCCGGAACGGTGTTGCCGACCGGCGCAATCGCACCGAGGCCGGTGACTACAATTCTGCGTCGTGCCAATGTTTGCTCCGGCAGGTTCGGGAATTACTTCTTCAGGTGGGCATTGACGTAGTCAATGGCCTGCTGAACCGTCGTGATCTTCTCCGCTTCTTCGTCAGGGATCTCGCACTCGAATTCTTCTTCGAGGGCCATCACCAGTTCGACGGTATCGAGGGAATCCGCCCCGAGGTCGTCGACGAACGAGGATTCGTTCTTGATTTCGGACTCATTGACACCGAGTTGCTCCGCGACAATCTTCTTGACGCGCTGTTCGATGTTCTCCATGAATTTGCTCCTTGACTGAGTGTGAGCGGGTGGGGGTCAAAAAAAACCCGCGTATTCTACCAAAAAGCCGGATTCCCGCTATCTGTGGAGGAATCGCGACCGTCGTTCAAACCATGTACATGCCGCCGTTGACGTGAAGCGTGGTCCCCGTCACGTAGGAAGCCCCCGGCGACGCCAGGAAACCCACTGCCGACGCGATCTCCGCCGGTTCGCCGAGGCGACCGAGCGCGATCTGCTGCTGCAGGGCCGCGCGGGCCTCCTCGGGCAGTTCCCGCGTCATGTCGGTGTCGATGAAGCCAGGAGCCACGCAATTGACCGTGATGCCACGACTGCCCAGTTCGCGCGCCAGCGCCCGGCTCATGCCGGCGACGCCGGCCTTGGCCGCCGCATAGTTGGCTTGGCCGGCATTGCCGGAACTGCCGACCACCGACGTGATGTTGACGATGCGACCGTGGCGCGCCTTCATCATGCCCCGCATCACCAGCCGGCTCATGCGGTAGACCGCCTTCAGGTTGGTCTCGATCACCGCATCCCATTCCTCGTCCTTCATTCGCAGGGCGAGGTTGTCCCGCGTGATGCCGGCGTTATTGACCAGCACCGCGACCGGCCCGAATTCCTTTTCGAGCGCTGCGACTGCCTGCTCCGATGCGGCCGCGTCGGTGACGTCGAGGCGCAACCCGCGGCCTTCCAGGCCGGCTTCGTCGAACGCACGTCCGATCTCGGCCGCGCCGGTGTCACTGGTCGCCGTACCCACCACGAAGGCACCCATGCCGGCCAGCTCCATCGCCACCGCTCGGCCAATGCCACGGCTCGCGCCGGTCACCAGGGCCAATTTTCCCGCCAATGTCTTGCTCAATGCTTCATCCCCCTACCGCGGCAATGGTCTGGCTCAGGCCGTCGGCGTCGGCGATCGCGCCGCCCTGCAGCCCCTTGTCGATGCGCCGGCTCATGCCCGCCAGCACCTTGCCCGGCCCACATTCGTAGACTTGTTCGATGCCCTTCGGCGCCATCGCCTGGATGGTCTCGATCCAGCGCACCGGCGAGTAGGCCTGGCGGACCAGGGCGTCCCGGATACGCTCCGGATCGTCCTCGCAGCACACATCGACGTTATTCAACACCGGGATCCGAGGCGGATTCACTGCAGTCTCGCGCAGCCGCGCCGCCAGCTTTTCAGCGGCCGGTCGCATCAATGCGCAATGAAACGGCGCGCTGACCGGCAATTGCACGGCGCGCTTGGCGCCACGAGCGCGTGCCAGTTCGATCGCCCGTGCGACCGCAGCCGCCTTGCCGGCAATCACGATCTGGCCCGGCGCATTGAGATTGGCGGCTTCGACGACTTCGCCCTGCGAGGCCTCCGAACACACTTCGCGCACCTGATCGGCCTCGAGCCCGAGCAGCGCCGCCATCGCCCCCTCACCCTGAGGCACCGCTTCCTGCATGGCCGCGGCCCGCAGGCGCACCAACGGCACTGCGTCGGCAAAGGCCATGGCGCCAGCCGCGACCAGCGCACTGTATTCGCCGAGGCTGTGGCCAGCGACCAGTGCCGGCGGCGGCCCGCCGGCCTCGCACCAGGCCCGGAACACGGCAACCCCGGCAGTCAACATCAATGGCTGGGTATTGACGGTCAAGGCCAGTCGCTCCGCGGGCCCCTCGCAGACCATCTGCCAGAGATCCTCCCCGAGCGCCGCAGAGGCCTCGTCGAAGCAGGCTCGGATCACGCTGGACTCGCCGTAGGCGGCCATCATGCCGACCGACTGGGACCCCTGCCCCGGAAACACAAATGCAAAAGCCATCCATTCCCCCAAAAGTCTGGACTTCGGTCACATGCCGAGCAGCACTGCACCCCAGGTGAATCCGCCACCCACGCCCTCGAGCAGGATCCGAGAGCCCTTCCCGATGCGGCCGTCTCGGACGGCGAGATCGAGCGCCAGCGGTATCGATGCGGCCGACGTGTTGCCATGCTGGTCGACCGTGGTAATGACGCGCGTCATGGGCAGTCCAAGCCGTCTGGCCGTGGCCTGCAGAATCCGGATATTGGCTTGGTGGGGAATCAGCCAGTCCACATCGTCCGTGCCGAGTCCCGCCTCGGCAAGCACCTCCTGCGCCACTTCTCCGAGCACTTTCACGGCGAACTTGAACACCGCCTGTCCGTCCATGCGCAGAAACGGGTCGCCAATGACCGTGCCTCCCGAGACGGAGCCGGGCACGCACAGGATCGGATTGTAGGCACCGTCGGCGTGAATCGCGCTCGCCAGCAGGCCGGGTTCCTCCGAGGCCTCGACGATGACCGCGCCAGCGCCGTCGCCGAACAGCACGCAGGTTCCGCGGTCGTTCCAGTCGAGGATTCGCGAGAACACCTCCGCGCCCACCACCAGCGCGCGCTTGTGGCTACCCGATCGGATGAACTTGTCGGCCACGGTCAGCGCATAGACAAAACCGCTGCACACCGCCTGGATGTCGAAGGCGGCACCGGCGTTGCGGATTCCGAGCCGGGCCTGCAGCAAGGCCGCGGAACTCGGGAAGATGTAGTCCGGTGTGGATGTGGCGACGATGATGAGGTCGATGCTGGCGGGATCCACATCGGCGGCGTCGATCGCGTTGCGGCTGGCCGCTTCGGCCAATTCGCTGCAACTCACGCCTTCCGGCGCGAGATGGCGGCTGCGAATGCCGGTGCGCTCGACGATCCATTGGTCCGAGGTATCGATGCCTCGTGCCACCAGGTCCCCATTGGTCACCGGCTCGCCCGGCAGATAGCTGCCGGTACCGACGATCCGGGAGTGAATCATCCGCTGTTCTCCCTGTTGGCCATACGCTCGCTGATGCGCTCGATCAGCGAGTTCCTGGCCTCCTCGGCCGCCCGCCAGATTGCACGCTCGAACGCGAATGCATCCGCCGACCCGTGGCTCTTGACCACCACACCCCTCAAGCCTAGCAGACTCGCCCCATTGTAGTTGCGGTGGTCCACCCGACGCTTGAAGCGTTTCAGCGCCGGCATCGCCACCAACGCCGACAGCTTGCTGAGCCAGTTGCGACTGAACTCCTCCCGCAGGAATCCGGCCAGCATCGTCGCCAGCCCTTCCGACGTCTTCAGCGCGACGTTGCCGACGAAGCCGTCGCACACCACCACGTCGGTGGTGCCGCGATAGATGTCGGTGCCCTCGACGTTACCGTAGAAGTTGAGCCCACTGGTACGTAACAGCTCCGCGGCGTCCTTGACCACCTCGTTGCCCTTGATCTCTTCTTCGCCGATGTTGAGCAGGCCCACCGATGGCCGGTCGACATGCTCGACTGCCGCCACCAGCATCGCGCCCATGATGCCGAACTGCATCAAATGCTCTGCACTGCAGTCGACGTTGGCGCCCAGATCCAGCACGTAGCAGCGTCCGCGGACCGTGGGCAGAATGGTCGCGATGGCCGGGCGGTCGATGCCCGGCAACGTCTTCAGCACGAAGCGGGAGATCGCCATCAGCGCGCCGGTGTTGCCGGCCGATACGGCGGCCTGCGCGTCACCCGCCTTGACCAGGTTGATGGCCACCCGCATCGACGAATCCTTTTTTCCGCGCAGCGCCGTAGCGGGCGGCTCGTCCATCGCCACGACTTCGCTGGCCGGCTGGATGCGAATGCGCTCGCCGAACGCCGAACGCAGCGGTGCGACCTGAGGCTCGAGAATTTCCGAGCGTCCCACCAGAACGACCGAGGCATCGGTGTCGGAACGCAGATACGAGGCTGCCGCAGGCACTGTCACCTCGGCGCCGTAGTCGCCTCCCATGCAGTCGATGGCAATCGTGATGCGGGCTGGATTCACTGGATCTCGCCGACGTTGGGCACAAAAACGGCGCGATCGCCAGCGGCGCCGCGCCGTTTTTCGGAAATGCTTACTCGCCCTTGGCTTTGACGACCTTCTTGCCGCGGTAGAAACCGCTCGGGCTGACGTGGTGACGCAGATGCACTTCGCCGGTAGTGGACTCCACTGCCAGCGCCGGCGTGCCGAGCGAATCGTGCGAGCGGTGCATACCGCGCTTGGACGGGGACTTCTTGTTCTGTTGGACGGCCATCGAAAAACTCCTTGGTACTAATCACCCGCGCCCCTCGGACCTGCGCAACTGCGCGAGGCCAGCGAACGGCGACGTCGTTCCACCCCCATCCGACCCGGACGGGGCACAGCAATCTTCATGTCTCGGTGCAAACGGCAGGGTCAGCAACGCCTCGTCCTCGATCAGCTGAAGCAGATCGAACTGACGTCCGGCCGGCAGGCAATCCCAACCGTCCTCCTGCAGCTCCTGCTCCGGCAACTCCTGATCTTCAGGAACCAGCAACAGTCGGTTGTCGACCCGAAGCGCCCAAGCGAGTGCTTCCAGGCATCGTTGGCACTGCACGATCAACGTGCCGGCCACCGACAAGTCCAACCAATGCTTGCCATCCCGATCCTGCCGTCCCTGCACGCGAAACTCGAGGGTTCCGGCCGAATCGGAAAGCGCACCAGCCAGCCTTTCGAAATCCACTACCGGTCGGGACCGCTCGACGACCGCGGCTTCGCGCGCGAAGCGGAACGGATCGACGATGAGCCCCGGTGGCGACATAAGGGCGCGATGATATTATTTCCGGCTTTGCAAGTAAAGCTAAGCCATGGCTTCGAATCCCGCGCGCCGAATCGTGTTGGCATCCACCTCCAAGTACCGCAAGTCGTTGCTGCAGCGCTTCGGGCTGGCATTCGAGACGGCCCGTCCGGAGACGGACGAAACTGCGCTGGCCGGCGAATCGCCCACCGCCACCGCCGAGAGGCTGGCGCTGGGCAAGGCGCAGGCGGTACGCGGCGACTTTCCCGATGCGCTGATCATCGGCAGCGACCAGGTCGCCCACATGGGCGACGAGGTGTTCGGCAAGCCCGGCACGGTCGAGGCGGCGACCGCCCAGCTCACCCGGATGAGCGGGCGCACGGTGATCTTCGACACCGCCCTGTGCCTGCTCGATGCCGCGAGCGGCGAGCATTGCGTCGAGACGGTGCCGACCGAAGTCCGCTTCCGTGACCTCGCCGCTGACGAAATCCGGCGCTACGTGGATCTCGAACGGCCGCTCGACTGCGCCGGCAGCGCAAAATCCGAGGCCCTCGGCATCACGCTGCTCGAAGCGCTCTCGGGCGACGACCCCAACGCCCTGGTGGGGCTGCCGTTGATCGCGCTTGCGCGCATGTTGCGCGCCAAAGGCATACGCCTGCCCTGACGCAGTCCCTCGAAAGCCGCTCACTCGAGCAGCCAGACTGCATCCTCGGTCTCGCACACCGGCAGCGGCTCGAGACCGCCACCGCGGCACGGCCCGCCCCGGCAGGCACCGCTGCGCGGATCGTATACTGCGCCGTGGGTGGCGCAGAGCAGCAGTCGGCGATCCAGATCGAAGAACTGCCCCGACAGCCAATCGAGTTCGACCGGGACGTGGGCACAGCGGTTGAGGTAGGCATGGACCTGCCCCTCGAAGCGGATCGCAAACGCCGCCTCGGGCGCGCCATTGCGCTCGACTTCGAAGCGCACGCCGTCGGCGCCGTCCAACAGCGCCGCCGAGGCGCAGATCAGTCGCCGACGCCGAGCCATCGCCGCAGTTCGCCGGGTTCATCGATGCAGGCCAGGGGCCCGCACGCGAGCAGTTCGGCCCGACCGTGGGCCCCGAAACTGACCGCCACCGCCGCCACCCCTGCGGCGGCGGCCATCTGCAGGTCGTGGGTGGTGTCGCCCACCATCAGCGTGCGCTCGGCCGCTACGCCCAACTCCTCCATCAGTTCCAGCAGCATCTGCGGATGCGGCTTGGAGAAGCACTCGTCGGCACAGCGGGTGGCGACGAAGTGCCGCCCCAGGCCAGTGTAGGACAACGCCCGGTCGAGTCCCTTGCGGCTCTTGCCGGTGGCCACCGCCAGCAACTGCCCACGCCCGGCGAGCGCCGCGATCATCGCCTCCGTGCCCTCGAACAGGCTCAGTTCGAAATCATTCGACAGGTAATGATGGCGATAGCGTTCGACCATGCGTGGGTAGTCCGCCGGCGCCAGTTCCGGCACCGCGTGGGCCAACGCATCGGCAAGGCCGAGCCCGATCACATGGCGGGCACGTCCGGCGTCGGGTACCGGCAGGCCGAGGTCGCGACTGGCCGACTGGATCGCGCCGACGATGGCCGCGGCGGAATCGAGCAAGGTGCCGTCCCAGTCGAATACGATCAGTTCGAACCGCTCATCCATGCTCGCGCTCCTGGGTCTGTTCCACCACCGCCAGGTAAGCTTCGAGCGCCTCCGGCAGTGGTGACTCGACCCGAATTCTGGCATCGGTCAATGGGTGGCGGAAGTCGAGCCGCCAGGCGTGCAGAAACATGCGGGCCAACCCATCGCGCTCGAGGCGCTTGTTGAGGGCGAAATCGCCGTATTTGTCGTCTCCCAGCAGGGGATAGCCGGCCTGCGTCAGGTGCACCCGAATCTGATGGGTGCGCCCGGTCCGCAGTTCGACTTCGAGCAGACTGTAGTGCTGCCAGCGCCGCTGCAGGCGGACCACGCTGTGGGCGGGCTTGCCCTCCCGGTCCACGCGAACGCGTCGCTCCCCCTGCTCGGTCAGGTATTTCGTCAGCGGCTGGTGCAGGTGGCGACAGCGATCGAGCCAGCGACCCTGGACCAGCGTCAGATAGCGCTTGCCGATCGCACCGTGGCGCATCTGATCGTGCAGCACGGTCAGCGCCGAGCGCTTCTTGGCGACGATCAGCAAGCCGGAGGTTTCCCGGTCGAGACGATGGGCCAACTCGAGAAAGCGGGTCTGCGGCCGCTGCCGCCTCAGTTGCTCGATCACGCCGAAACTGACGCCGCTGCCCCCGTGCACGGCCAATCCGGCCGGCTTGTCCAGCACGATCAGTGCATCGTCTTCCCACACCACCGGCAGGGGGCGACCGACCGGGACCGGCGGGGCGGCGCCGGGGTCGGCCATGCGCACGGGCGGGATCCGCAACTGGTCGCCGACCTTCAACCGATAGGTCTGGTTCACGCGGCCACCATTGACCCGCAGTTCGCCGCTGCGAAGAATGCGATAGATAAGGCTCTTCGGCACACCTTTGAGCCGGCGTACCAGATAGTTGTCGATGCGCTGCCCGGCCGACCCTTCATCGATCGATTCGTGCCTCACCGCGATCGTTTTGCCCAAGTCCATAATCCTGCAATATACTTCTGTGCTGATCGACGTAGGTCGTGGTCGACGCGTGCCCGGGCAGAATGGCCCGGCAACGCGAACGCCCAGAGCCCATGCGAGAGCTCCCGCGTCGTCACCGGTGCAACGCAACCCCGGACAAAGGGGTGCGATGGTACCTCAAACGAGCAATCCTATTGACCAGCTGGTTTATTGCGCGAACACCGCAATGCAGGAACAAATCGCCCGGCCGGCATCTTTCCGGCGGGGTCGAATAGAACCCGAACTGCCACCCGACGAACGCATACACGAATCTCGAATGAGCCTCACAACTCACTGCTGATCCCCGTCTGCACGTAGGTGCGCGGTTCGTCCTGCCCGTGTTCGCGCGGGAGAACGATCCAGATGAAGCGCATGCTTTTCAATGCGACGCAGGCCGAGGAATTACGCGTCGCGATCGTGGACGGTCAGAAACTGATCGACCTCGATATCGAGTCGGCCACCAAAGAAGAACGCAAGAGCAACATCTACAAAGCCGTGATCACGCGCCTCGAGCCCAGTCTCGAGGCCGCCTTCGTCGATTACGGTGCCGAACGCCACGGCTTTCTGCCGTTCAAGGAAATCGCCCGCGCCTACATCGCCAGCGGTGGCGAAGGTCGCAGCCGTCCCCAGGATGGGCTCAAGGTCGGCCAGGAACTGATCGTCCAGGTCGAGAAGGACGAGCGCGGCAACAAGGGCGCCGCGCTCACCACCTACATCTCGCTGGCCGGCCGCTACCTCGTGCTGATGCCCAACAACCCGCGCGGCGGCGGCGTTTCGCGACGGGTCGAAGGGGACGAGCGGGCCGAGCTGCGCGAGATCATGGACCAGCTCGAAGTGCCGTCCGGCATGAGCTTGATCGCCCGCACCGCGGCGATCGGGCGCACGGCCGACGAACTGCAATGGGATCTGAACTACCTGCTGCAACTGTGGACCGCGATCGAAGGCGCGGCCGGCCAGCAGGGCGGCGCCTTTCTGATCTACCAGGAAGGCTCGCTGGTGATCCGCGCCATCCGCGACTACTTCCAGCCGGAAATCGGCGAAATTCTGATCGACACCGACGACATCTTCGAGCAGGCGCGCCAGTTCATGGCCCACGTCATGCCACAGAACGTCAACCGCGTGAAGCAGTACCAGGACGACGTACCGCTGTTCTCCCGCTTTCAGATCGAGCATCAGATCGAGTCCGCGTATTCGCGCCAGGTCTCCCTGCCCTCCGGCGGCGCGGTGGTGATCGACCACACCGAGGCCCTGGTTTCGGTCGACGTGAACTCCGGCCGCTCGACCCGCGGCGCCGACATCGAAGAGACGGCGGTGCGCACCAACCTGGAGGCGGCCGAAGAGGTGGCTCGGCAATTGCGCCTGCGCGACCTCGGCGGCCTCATCGTCATCGACTTCATCGACATGGAGTCGCAGAAGAATCAACGCGAGGTCGAAAACCGGTTGCGCGAGGCATTGCGCTACGACCGCGCCCGGGTGCAGATGGGCAAGATCAGCCGCTTCGGCCTGCTCGAGCTGTCGCGCCAGCGCCTCCGCCCCGCCCTCGCCGAGACCAGCTACATCCCGTGCCCGCGCTGCAATGGCACCGGCCACATCCGCAGCACCGAATCCTCGGCACTGCACATTCTGCGCATCATCGAAGAAGAAGCGATGAAGGAGAACACCGGCGCTGTGCACTGCCAGGTACCGGTCGATGTCGGCACGTTCCTGCTCAACGAGAAGCGCGTCGATATCGCGCGCATCGAAGTGCGCCACCGGGTGAACCTCCTGATCGTGCCGAATCGCCACCTCGAGACACCGCATCACGAAATCATTCGACTGCGACACGATCAGCTCAACCAGGAGGATGCGCCGGTGCCGAGCTACGAGCTGGTCAATAAGCCGCTCGAGCAGGAGGCCGACACCGGCGGCGAGCGCAAGGACAAGAAGCCGGTCCGCGCAGAAGCCGCGGTCAAGGGCGTCGCACCGGGCCAGCCCGCACCTGTCGCCGAGCAGGCGCAGCCCGCCGCTGCGCCACCGCCACCGGTCGAAACCCGCCAGCCGGGACTGGTCGCGCGCATGTTCTCGTGGTTCCGGGGGGGTGACGCCAAGCCGGAGCCGACACCGGTCGCAGCACCGATCGAGGAGCCGCCCAAGCGCGAAGGCCGCCCGGGCCGCGGCGAGAGCAACCGCCGCGGCGGACGCGGTCGCAAGGACAAGGACGGCGATCGTCGCAGCGAGGGCCGCGGTCGCGCGGATCGTGGCGAGCGCGAGGATCGCGGCGACCAAGGCCCGGGCGATCGTCCGGAGCGAGGACGCAAGCGCCAGGAAGCCCAGGGCGACGAGGCACAGGGCAACAATCAGCGCAAGCGTGGCCGCGGTCGCGGCCGCAACCAGCAGGACAAGGAATCGGCACCGCAAGACAAGGATCAGGCGCAGGAAGCCGTGGTCGATTCGAACGCGAGCGGTGCGGCGGATGCCGGCGCCCAGGCGACCGAGGACGGCGCTGCGCCGCAGCGCAGCCGGCGCCGTCGCGGCCGCCGCGGTGGCGACCGCAAGCCCGAAGCCGAGGCGGTGAACGCCGAGCAACAGGCCCCGGCGGCGACCGGCCTCGATGCCGTCGCGGAAGCTGCGCTCCCCGCCGCAGCCGCGAGCGTCGCGGTGGACGCCGCTGCTGCGGCTGTGCCGGAGGCGCCCCCCGCCGACCCGGTCGCGACGCAGGCGCAGGTCGAGGAGTCGCTGCCGCTGGCCGCTGGCCAGCCGATCGAGGTCGAGACCCGAGCCGACGAAGCGCCACTGCCGGTCAAGGCCGCCGAAGCGAACGCCGCGGCCGAGCCGGTCGAGGCCCCGACGAGCGAACCGGAGCCGCCCGCAGACGTGGGCGCGAGCGACGAAGCGGAGGCCGCCGCCAGCGTCGGCGCGACGCAACCGCCGCAGCCGACCATCGCCGCGGAGCGCGTGGCCGAGACGGCCGACAATGCTGCCGCCCCAGCGCAGGCGGAAGCTCCGGCGCCCAGAAAAGCGGCCCCTGCCCTCGCGCTGCCGGTCGCGGCCGCGGATGAGGCGCCGGTCGAGGCCGCGGCGGAGGCCACCGAGTCGACGCCATGCGAGACGGCACCGATCGCCGCCGAGCCGGCGCAGAATGCCCCGGTCGAACCCGCGACCGCAAGCGACGATGCCGAGCAGGCGCCGGCGCCAGTCTCGTCCGACGCCGATGCCGAGGTCGGCGACGTGGGCGCCGCCGCGGCCACCGCCCCCCAGGTCGATCTGGACAAGGTGCTCGCCGACGATGGGCTGATTCTCGTCGAGACCACCTCGTCGGCTCGCCCGGCCGATCCGGAACCCGTCGTCGCGGCGCCCAAGCTCGGCCGCAAGCCGCGCCAGCGCAAGCAGGCGGCGCAGGAAGAACTGGTGCAGGTGGAAACCCAGGGCGACCAACCACCCAGCGGCGCCTGAACCACACCCCGGCGCTTGTCAGGCCTGGGCGAAGGTCAGCAGCGGGCGCGGTCGGTGACCGCGCCCGCGCTGCGTCATCGGCCGCCGAGTCGCTCGATCAGGCCGCCGACGGCATCCTCGACCATGTCGAGCACGACGTCGAAGCCCCGCTCGCCACCATAATAGGGATCGGGCACTTCGCGGGCGTCGAAACGGCGCGCGAAATCCATGAAGCGCTGGACCTTGTGCCGGTGCTCGGGCGGGCACTTGCGCTGCATGATCGCGAGGTGTTCCTCGTCCATCGCCAGCAGCAGGTCGAAGCGCTCGAAGTCGCGATCCTCGAGCCGCCGGGCTCGCAGCTTGCGCAGATCGTACCCACGCTTCTGCGCCGCCGCGCAGGCACGCGGATCCGGCCGTTCGCCGGCGTGGTAACCGGTGGTTCCCGCCGAATCGACCGCAATCTCCCGCTCGAGCCCGAGGCGAACGATCATTTGCCGGGCGACGCCGTCGGCAGTCGGCGAACGGCAGATATTGCCGGTACAGACGAAGAGAACTCGACGCAGGCTCATTCGACCGGCCTCCGTCCATGGCAGCCCCCTGCTCCGGCCCGACTCATGCCCCACCATGCTGGTCGGCACCGAAGGCGCGCTCGCGCAGGCGGAACAGCTCGTCACGCGCCGACGCGGCCTTTTCGAATTCGAGATTGCGGGCGAATTCCTGCATCTCCTTCTCCAGTTTCTTGATGGCCTTGGCGAGGGCCTTCTGGTCCATCGTCGCGTAGTCCGGCCCGGACGGTGCCTTCTGACGCCTGCCTTCATCGGCATCGGCATCATAGACGCCGTCGATGATGTCCTTGATGCGTTTGACCACCGACTTCGGCACGATGCCGTTGGCCTCGTTGAATGCCACCTGTTTGGCGCGGCGGCGCTCGGTTTCGTCCATGGCCGCCTTCATCGAGTCGGTGACCCGGTCGGCGTACAGGATCGCGGTGCCGTTCAAATGACGCGCAGCACGGCCGATGGTCTGGATCAGCGAACGCTCGGAGCGCAGAAACCCTTCCTTGTCCGCATCGAGGATGGCGACGAGCGACACCTCGGGAATGTCCAGGCCCTCGCGCA
>JAGRFZ010000214.1:184-5020 GCA_020445785.1 Rhodocyclaceae bacterium | reverse complement strand
GCCAGCAGAAGAAGGCCAGCCCGGCGGCCCAGGCGAGTTCGGTGGCGGTCAGGCCGCGCACGATCGGCGGCTCGCCGTTCGGGCGATCGACCAGAGGGGCTTCGATACCGGGCCGGGAATCGGTCACTGGACTGCCCTCCTGTCGCTGCGCGACGTCCTCCCCAGGGGGCGAGAACGGGGTTTCGCGAAGCGTTGCTTCGGGCCGTTCGAGCGGGCTGGCTGTGCAAAGCCAGCCCTGCAAGTAGCGCCCCCTTCGGGCGGCCGGGCGGGGGCGCTCATCAGAACACCGCGTCGGCCTGGGTCAGGAAGTAGATGCCGACTGCAGCCACCAGCACCGCCAGCGCACCGAAGGCAAGCACGTCGCCCATGCCACCCCTGCCGGTGGAGTAGAAGTAGAGCTTGGTCACCAGGCCACCGCCGCCGAGCAGCAGCAGGATCGCGCCGATGATGAGCGAGCCGTAGTTGATGGTCTGGTCGGTGTAGTCCTTGGCGAAGCCGATGACGTCACCGTTCTGCAGGTTCTGGGCGTTGTTCGGCGCGACCTGCGGGAGTGCTGCGAACACCGAGTCGGCGAACAGCATCAGCAGCGTGAGCAGCGAGAGGCCGATCAGCAGACGGAAGACGCTGCGCGCATCGAGCACTGGCAGCGCGCGTGTCAGCGGCGCGAAAGAGCGGGTGAGCGCGTCAGTGGGCGCGTATGAGAGGGAAGGCATCAGCAAACTCCTTGTCATGACGGGTTGCCGCGGATCTCTGGATCGCTTCGCGTGCGCGCGGCCCGCACGGGAAACCGGATTCAACGGAATGGATGGAATTGAGCGGATTCAACTCACCACCAGCCAGACCGTAAGCACCACCACCAGCAAGGCGCGGCCGAGATACAGGACGAAGCGCAACCAGCCTTGGCCGAGGTCGTCGATGGCGAGCTCGTGGCCGAGCTTAAAAACGATGTAGCCGGCCCACAGCATCACCAGCGCAACGACGATGCCGACGATCAGGCCCTTGAGATCGCCCGGCACGGCGCCGGCCCAGCCGGTGGCGTTCTGCCAGGCAGTGATCTGGTCGTTGGTCATTGGGTCAGTTGCGACTCAGTTCCGATAATCGCCGCGCAGCGGCGGCACCGCCCGCGGCTGGCGCGGCGCGTCCAGGTGCTCGTCGATGCTCGCGGCGATCAGGTCGAGATCGCGGGCGAGCCAGTCGTACCGAAAACGCACGCGGGCGTTGCCGTCGGCGACTTCTCCGGCGCTCGCCACCTGGGCGCGCAGCAGGCGCAGCTCATGCTGGATGCGGGCGAGGTTCTCGCGCTCGAGGCTAGCGTCGGCCTGGGCGGGTGACACGCTCGCCAGCAGCAACAGGCTGGCGATCATGGGAGCGATGAGGCGAGGGACGCGGCAAAGCGGCTGCATGATGGTTCTCCTCACAGGTATTTCTTGAAGCTCGACACCGTGGTCGAGAGGCTCAGGGCGACTGCCGCGGCGAAGGCCAGCACCAGGGCGGCCGGGTTCACGCCGCCGAAGGGCCAGATCAGGTAGGCGGCGAAGCCGACGCCGAGGAACCAGCCGGTGAAGCGCTTGGCGTGGTGGTAGAGAAAACTCGACTCGCGTCCGCCGGACCACTTGCGCAGGTCGCGGCGCACCAGGCCATCGACCAGTCCGAGCGCGATCGCCATCGCGAACGCGGGCAGGCCGAAGATCGCGATCGCGAGGCGCACCGCGGTGTCCTGGGCGCAGTAGTAGGAGGCCTCCAGCCAGTCGGCGGCGTCCCTCATCACGCGGGCACGCAGCGGCAGCGGCCCGGCCAGCGGCGCCGCCCCACCAAGACTTCGCAGCCGGGCAATCTGACGGCCGGCGTCGAGGCGCTCGTAGGGCCACGCCGCCCAGCCGGCGAGCTGGTGCGCGAAGGCTTCGGTATCGTCGACGATCAGCGAGCGCGGGAAGCTGCGGACATAGCCGTAGTCCTCGACCAGGGCGGCGCGGGCGTGACCGGCCCGTTGTTCCGGCCACAGCGTGTACATGCCGACGATCTCGATCACGGTGGCCAGCAGCCACGAGCCGAGCAGGGTCAGCACCAGGCCGAGTGCGAAGCCGAACAGGGTGCCGACCGGTCCACGTGCGCGCTCCTGGCGCGGCCGGGCGTCGCTCTGCGGCCGGGAAGCGGTCTGGGTCGCGGCGCTCACGTCGATACTCCCGTCAGGCCGAAGGGGTGATCGACGAGCCAATCGGTCTCGGCCGCCCAGCGCTCCGAGGTGCGGTACTTGGCGCGCATGCGGCTGCCGACCTCGCGCAGGCTCGGCGGCACATGGGCGTCCCCCCGCGCATCGGGCAGCGGCATGCGCAGCTTGTAGAGACGATTGCCCTCGAGCAGCGCGAAGGCCTGCCCCTGGGGCAGGGCCATGACGTCGGCGGCCGAGATCATCGGTACGCGCTGGGTCGAGGCGCGATCCTCGTTGCGCGAGATGAAGTCGGTGCCGGTCGAGCCGTCGGTGTCGGTCGCCCCGGAGATCGTGGTCAGCAGCGAGACATCGACCTCGGGCAACTGCTCGGTGAAAAAGCGCGCGGTGGTGTCGTTCTTGACCCGCAGCATCACCACATGGTTGAAGTTGCCGAGGATCTGCTGGGCGCGGGCGGCGTCGCCGACGCGGGCCTCGATGTCGGGGATGGTCTGGGTGTAGGCGTGGATCATGAAACCAGCGCCGCCGAGCTTGTTCACCATCGGCACGAACTCGGGCCCGACGATCTCGTTCACCTCATCGAAGTGGCAGGCCACCTCGGGCAGCACGATCGCGCCCTCCGGGTGATGCGGGTCGGTGCCGCGCTTGTAGAGCTTGCCGCCGACCGAGACCAGGTCGGCGAGCATCGAATTGCCGACCGCACTCGCCACCACCGCGTCGGTGAGCGCATCGAGGCCGACATAGACGATGCCGCCCTGACGGATCACCTGCTGCCAGTCGAAGATCGGGCGCTCCTCGTTCGTATCGGCATAGTCCGGGGAGATCAACTTGCCGGCCTCGCCGGTGGTGAGCTTCTCGAGGAAGGGCCCCAGCGAGGCGACGATCTTCTCGAAGAAGCTGCGCTCGTAGCGCACCGCGGTACTGAGGCCCATCAGCACCGCATCGGTGAGCGGGTGCTGCTTCAGGAAATCGACGATCGCCACCATGCGCGCCTGCCGATCCTGCAGTGCGCGAGGCACCGGATACTTGCGCTCCTCGATGCGCGCGACGATGGCATCGACCTTGGCCGACCAGTCGTCCGGGCCGTGGCGCTCCAGCGCATGCTCGGCATAGCGCAGGAACAGCGGCTCAATGTCGGTGATGTCGCGCAGCAGTGACTCGTAGGTTGGCACATCGCCAAGGGCGACCTGGGCCTGGGCGACGATGTTGGTGAAGCGCCAGGCAAATTCCTTGAACGCCGCCGAGTTGCCGGTCGAAGGCAGGGCATTGGTCGCCCGGTTGGCGACCTCGGTGATGCGTCCGAAATTGCCGATGCCGTTGTAGCGGGCCGAGACGTCCGGGTAGCCGAGGTGGAACAGATACAGCTGATCAAGCCGGCCGGCGCGGGCCGCTTCGGCATAAACCCGCAGCATCAGATCGGCATCGCCCTTCGGATCGATGACGATCACCACCTTGCCATCGCGGATGTCCTGGGTCACCAGCAGCTCGAGCAGCCGCGTCTTGCCGACCCGGGTGGTGCCGAGCACCAGCAGGTGGCCGTTGCGGTGGCGCTGGCTGAGCCCGACCGGGATCTCGGTTGGCTCGACCCCGTGCAACGCCGGCGTGCCGCCGAGATCGGGCTGATCGCCGAGCGGATTCCACCAGAAGCGGGACGACAGCAGCCAACTTGTCAGCGGCGCGAGGGGTGTCGGTCGCAGCCCCTGGAGCAGCGCGCGCAGGCACTGCACGAATAGCGAGGGCCGGATGTAGGGCTGCGCCGCCGGCCGGGTCGCGTCGATGCGTCGCTGGGTGTGCTGCTGGGTCCACGCGAAGCCCTGTCCCAGATAGATCCGATCTCGCAGGCGCGGCAGCCGGTGCGGTGCAACGCGGGTGATCCGGTAGCGGGTGAGGCCGAGCTGATAGCGCAGGACCTGCCAGGCCTCGCGTACGCGCCACAGCGCGAAGGCGAGCAATCCGCTGCCGGCGACGATGCCCAACTCCGGCGTCATCATGAACACCCACGGCGCGGTGAACAGCACCGCCGCGGCGAGCCCGGCGGTGACGGCACTGTAGAGCTCGACCGGCGGGCGCAGCAGCGCCTCGAGGATGCCGTTGTGGGCCATCAGACGCTTCCTCCGATAAGAACGACAAGAGGTCCGGTGGCACGGGCGCGCGGGAATTGAGTCGAAGTGCGCCCGTGCCACCGGCCAAGCGCCGTTGCGGCGCGCGCGGGGGAGGGGGCCCGCAAGAGGGTGGAGGGATCGATGCAGTCAGGCATGCCGGATCCTCGGGATCCGCGCGAAGACCCGCGCCGCGTAGGAGCGGGCGCGGCCGGCATTGCCGGGCGAGTGGTAGCGGCCGGTGGCGATTCTCCAGTCCGGCGTCTCGTCGAATCGCTCGCGCAGGATCTGCGCCCCGGCCTCGAGGTTGCGCCAGGGGTTCAGGGCAAGCAGCGGCGAGCGCAGCTTGTCGGCGTGGTAGCGCCAATTGACCTGCATCGCGCCGCAGTCGACCGAGGTGACCCCTTGGTCGAGCAGCGCTTCGAGCCGAACCAGTGCGGCCCGGTAGGTCTTGAAGCGCTCGCCGCGGCCCTCGACGTTCAGGGTCCACGGATAGGGCAGGTGGCGACCATCGACGCGCAGCACGCTCTCCTGCAGCGCGATCGCGAACAGCAGCGTCGGCGGCACCCG
>JAGRFZ010000214.1:0-170 GCA_020445785.1 Rhodocyclaceae bacterium | reverse complement strand
CCCGCGCGGCGATGCGGTAGGCGGATGGCACCGGCGGATAGCTCGGCGCCGCCGTGGCCGGCGAGGTGCTGGCCAGCACGCCGAGGCCGAGGCCGGTGAGCAGGAAGCCGCGGCGGTTCATCGGCTGACTCCGAGGAAGCCGCGCGGCAACTCGCGGCCGTCGAGTGCGA
>JAGRFZ010000092.1 GCA_020445785.1 Rhodocyclaceae bacterium | reverse complement strand
GATGGGTGTGCTGGGGCGTTGAATGTCTGCCCCCGGCGAACCGGGCCGATGATTTCATCCGGATACTTTCCGAGATGGTCAACGCCCCGGGGATCAGTTAGTATTGCGCCGGTTTTTTGCCACCTACAAGAGGGGAACCATCAATGAAAGTATTCGTTGCTGCTGCCGTTGCCGCTGGCCTTCTGAGCGCCGCTCCCGCCTTTGCCGACGAGGCACTGGCCAAGGCCAAGAACTGCCTGGCCTGTCACTCCGTCGACAAGAAGCTGGTCGGCCCCGCCTACAAGGAGGTGGCTGCCAAGTACAAGGGCGACGGCGGTGCCGCCGCGATGCTCGCCGAGAAGATCCAGAAGGGTGGTTCCGGCACCTGGGGCCAGATCCCGATGCCGCCCAACCCGCAGGTCAATGCCGACGAAGCCAAGAAGCTGGCCGATTGGATCCTGAGCCTGTAATCCGGTCAACCGACCGGTTGCATGGAAAGCCCGCCAACCGGCGGGTTTTTTTTTGGACATGCGGCGCGTGCCGGGCAGGCGTCGGCGCGGGCCTCATTGGACCACCTGGTCCGGGAACCAGTCCGCCGGAGCTTCGCGGAACAAGCCCTCGACGACCTCCGCGCTGGCCGGCGGGCTGAAGTAGAAGCCCTGCATCGCGTCGCAGCCGATGACGCTCAGTTGGTCGAGCTGCTCCGGCGTTTCGACGCCTTCGGCGACGATGCCGAGGCCGAAGCCTCGGGCGATGCCGGCGATCGCGCTGATGATGGGGTTGCCGCCGGACTTCATTTCGCTGACGAAGCAGCGATCGATCTTGAGACTGCTGATCTGGAAGCGCTGCAGGTAGCCCAGCGCCGAATAGCCCGTGCCGAAATCGTCGATCGCGACGCCCACGCCGAGTTGCCGCAACTGGGCGATCTTCTCGGCACCGGCGTGACCCTCCTGCATCATCAAATGCTCGGTGATCTCGAGCATGAGCGCCGGCGCCGGCAGCCGGTAATTGGCGAGCCGGCGCGAGACCTCGCCGACGACGTCGCCGTGCTCGAAGTCGCGCGGTGACAGATTGACCGACATGCGGATGTCCCGGTGGCCCATGCGCCGCCAGCGGGCGAGTTGGGCGCACGCTCGATCGAGCACCCAGTTGCTGATGCCGCCGATCAGACCGATCTCTTCGGCCACGGTGACGAACTCGGTCGGGTTGAGCAGTCCGTGGTCGGGATGGCGCCAGCGCAACAGCGCTTCGGCACCCAGCACCCGGCGCCTGGCGGTGTCGACCAGCGGTTGGTAGCGCAGTTCGAACTCGTCGCGCTCCAGCGCCTGGCGCAGGTCGTTCTCCAGGCTCACCCGCTGGCGATAGTTGGCATTGAGCTCCGGTCCGAAGAAGCAGTAGCCGTTCTTGCCGCTGCGCTTCACCTGGTACATGGCGATGTCGGCGTGCTGGATCAGCAGGTCGGCCATCTCGCCATCCTTAGGGTAGAGCGCGATGCCGACACTTACGGTCACGCGGAATTCGCCGTGCTTGAGCTGGAACGGCTCGTGCAAGGTCTGCAGAATCTTGATGGCGATGCGCTCGGCGTCGTCCGGGCTGGTCAAGTCGGGCAACAGTGCGACGAATTCGTCGCCGCCGACCCGCGCCAGCGTATCGCCTCTGCGCAGGCTCTGGCGCAGGCGGCTGGCGACGCCGCGCAGCAGATGGTCGCCGTCGCCGTGGCCGTAGGTGTCGTTGACCAGCTTGAAGCGGTCGAGGTCGATGAACAGTACCGCCAGCACGGAACCCCGGCGCTGGGCCTGGGCCAGTGCGAGTTCGAGGCGGTCGTGGAACAGCAGGCGATTGGGCAGGCGCGTGAGCTGATCGTGGTAGGCCTGATACACGATCACGTCTTCGGCGCGCTTGCGGTCCGAAATGTCGCGGGCGACGCCGTAGGTGCCGATCAGGCGCCTCATGCCGCAGGCGCCCTGGCGTCCGAGCACCGGTTCGGTATTCACCGAGAAGGTCAGCATGTCGGACTTGCCGCCGGACCCGCCGGCGTTGCGCTGGAGCTTGAGCTCGAGGCTGCGGGCCTCGCGCGTCGGTCGCTCCGGGTTGCAGAACAGCGCCTGCAGGCGCGGGCGGTCGTCCTCGCCGGCGATGTCGGCGACGGCCCGGCCCAGTAGCTGCCGTCGCTCGTAGCCGAGCAGCGATTCGGCGCGCGGATTGACGTAGCGGAAGCGCCCGCGGGCATCGAGCATGAAGATGATGTCCGGTGAACTCTCGACGAGGTAGCGGTACAGACGCTCGGACTCCTTCAGCCGCAGCCCGATCCGACGATTGGCGCGTTCCAGGCCGGTCTTGTGCAGCGCCTTGTCGACGGTGTGCTGGAGTTGGGCCAGGTGGTAGGGCTTGCGCAGGAAGTCCTCCGCGCCGCGGCGCAGGGCACCGATCGCGACGTCGATGCCGTCCTCGCCGGAGAGCATCACCACCGCATCGTCACGCTGGTTCTCGGCGCGCCAGTCGAGCAGGCTCAGTCCGTTGCCGTCGGGCAGGCGGTGGTCCAGCAGGATCAGGTCGTAGTGTTGCCGGGACAGGGATTCGATCGCCTCGCCCAGCGACGATGCGAGATCGAAGCGGCGGCCCGGGGCCGCCAGCAGGTGGGGCATCGAGCGGCGCAGAGGCGCATCGTCATCGACCACCAGAATGTGGTTGATGCGAGTGCCCGGACTCTCGGCTGCACCGGTCAGTTCGGCAAGCAGAGAAGGCTCGCCGTCTGCATTCATCGCGATTCAAGTGCCTCGTATTGCGTTGGCTGGCGATTCATCATGCATCAAGCTTGCGCCGGAATAAAGATCTGCATCCCCGTGCCGGCCCGCTCCTGGCTGCGACAGACCATTGCAGCGTTGTACTCCTGCAACAGTTCGCGCACGATCGACAGTCCCGAGCCACGATCGCCGCCGCCTTTGACGCTGCCGCCTTCCGCGTACAGATTTGCGAGGCGTTCCCGCGGCAGGCCCGGACCGTTGTCCACCACCCGGATCTCGACGCACAGGCGGCCGTCCACCGCCACCGGCCCGCTCGAGGCGAGGGTCACCCGGCCCCCCGCGGGCACTGCCTCGGCGGCATTGCGCAACAGGTTGAGGAGCACCTGGCGCAGGATCGAGCGCGGTATCCGCGCGGCCGGCAGGGTGGGCACCAGACGCAGCTCGAGGCGCACGCCGCGGCGCGCGAACAAGGTGTCGGAGCACACGGTCGCGAGATCCCGCAGCACCTCGTTGGGCAGGCAGACTCGGGCTTCCGCGTCGTGCGTGCCGGCGTCGCCCATGTGCCGCAACATCCGGCCGACGCGATCGATCTCGCTGCCGAGGACGGCCAGATCCTCGCAGGTCTTGCGGTCGGCGCCATGGCGCTCGCGGATCAGATCGAGGTAGCTGCGGATCAGGCTCAACGGACTGCTGGTTTCGTGCTGCATGCGCCGGATGCGCTGGCGAAACCCCTGCAGCGCAGACTCCTCGCGGGCCTGCCGCTCGGCCAGGCGCCGCCGCATCCGCAGCAACTCCCCGAGCGCGCTGTCGATCAGATTGCGGCGGCACGCGTCGAGGGCATCGTCGGCGCGTGGCGCAGAGTCGGCGAAGACTGCGACACCGCGCCGGCCGTCCACCTGCCACGGCCAGGCGGTAAAGCCTCCGCCGCCGAGCCAGCGGTCGATCTGCCAGTCGGCCGTGCTGCGGCCGGGCCCGCCGTCGGCCGGCGAGTAGTGGAGCGGCGCGGCGCGATGCAGGGCCAGCGCCAGCGTCGAATTGGGATTGTCGCTGCGCAGGCCGATGCCGGCGAGCCAAGCCGGATCGACGTTACGCGTCAGCACCGGGCGCAGGCGTCCGCCCTCGTCCTCCAGCACCAGCTGCGGCCCCGCCTGTCCGGTCAGGAGGGCGCAGCTCGCGTACAGGCGGTCAGCGAGAATCTGCTCATCGAGATCGACGAACGCACCGAGCATCAGGCCGCGGGTCGCGGCGTCGATCCAGGGCTGCGGCGGGTTGGTCATCGCGGCGCCGCCGACGAGTGGCCCGGCCGGCGGGCAGGCTGCGGCCGGGTTGGACTCGTCGCCGACGGGTCGGATCGGCAGGCCCTCCAGATCGGCGAACTCCTCGCGCAGGTCGATCAGCACCCGCGAGGGCAGGCCGGCGACGCGCGACAGCGAGGCGAGGGTCACCGCCGGTTCGCCTTGGGCCAGCGAACGTGCCACCCAGACGACGCGCGACAGCGAATGGCTGTCCTCGATGCAGTCTTCGTTCTCCGCTGTGAGGCGAATGGCGTCGAGGATCGGCAGCGCGGTGCCGGCCCGTCGGGCCAGATTCATGCTGTGCTCGGCGCGCCGGCGGCCGTTGCCGTCCTCCAGCCCCTGGGGGTCTCCGTCGCCGAACACTGCGCTGAGGTCGTGCCATAGGCCGGCCAAGTAGGCGTCCTGGGGATTGGGGTGATTGCCCAGTCGGGCCAGGTGTGCCGCCAATTCGGCCACCAACAGCGCATGCGCCGAGCGTCGTTCGAGCATCGGGCTGTCGCTTGCTTCGAGACTGGCGTGGACGGCCCAGGCGCGCAGCAGGTCGGCGCCGAGCCGTGTCAGGCGGGTTTCGATGAGGGAAACCAACTCCTGGCCATCCTGATCGCCGGCGAGCGGCAGCGCGTTGAGGATGCACCAGGCCAGCAGGGGGTCCCGGCTGACTGTCTCGGCGATTTCCCGCCATGCGGGCGGCTGCTCGCACAACAGGCGCAGCAGCGTCCTGCAGCAGTCGAGCCGCAGTCGCGGACGGGTGTCACAGGCGTGGATGCCGGCGGGCGCGTTCATGGGAGCTGGGCACGTCGAAACAGCACGATTGTGCCCTTATAACGCAGCTCGTGGCGAGTGGCGACCTCGCCGGCGGGAGACTCAGGCCAATTCGAGGCGATCCGCGAACGCCAGGCCGGAGAGCATCGCCTCGTTGACGTTGGCGTGGTCCAGCTGCAGGGCTTCGATCTGGCTCGTGAGGGCGGTTGCGTCGAAGGACTCGGTGGCCCGGGCAAGCTTCAGGAACGGCGAGTAGACGCCGTCGTCGCCGATCAGCGATTCCGCGACCTGGTCGGGCAGGTGCATTTCTTCGAGCACCGTCTGGATGCCCGTGCCGAGCAGCACGTCGAGCAGCGAGAACGCGCCGGTGATGAACAGGTTGTCGGCTTCGCTCTTGTCGAAGAACTGCGAGCCGATCCGCTCCATGAAGCGGCCACGCGCGATCGCCGTCTGCATCAAGGCCGCCGCGGAGGGGTCGTGGCTGGCCGACACCAGCAGCAGCGACAGCCACTTGTGCAGCTTCTCGTAGCCGAGGATCGTCACCGCATGACGGAATGACTGAATTTCACACATCAGCCCGAAACCGGCCGAGTTGATGTACTTGAGCAGCTTGTAGGACAACGCCACGTCCTGCTTGAGGACGGCTTCGATGTCGGCAATGTCCTTGTTCATGCGCACCAGATTGAGCAGGCGCACGATCTGGGCATGGGCTGGCGCGAGTTGGCGCGTGACCGGCGCGCCGCGCAGGAAGAACCAGCCGGAGGCGCCGTCGTACCCATTGGCGATGGCCTTGTCGAAACTTGCCGAATCCGACAGACCCCAGGCCAGTGCGAGGCCGTTGCTGGCCTGTGCCTCGGCGTGCCGGCGGGCGTCGGACAGCAGGAAGCGCCAGTCCTGGCTGCTGCAGGCCGACGAGCCCGGGTCACACCAGGCCAGGCACATGCTCCTACCGGCTTCGGCCAGATGCGCGATCAGTTGCTGGGTCAGCGGGTGCTCGAGGGTCTGGGCCGGAATCTCGACCATGACGTTGTCGGGGAACTGCCACTCGAGCAGGTCCGGCGTGGGTACCAGTCGGCCCAGCGACAGGAATACGGTGTAGCGGTCCGGCCAGTGCTCGGCGGCGCGCTCCAGCGCCTCGATGGCCGGCGCGATGGCCGGTGCGTGCACGATCAGACGGTTGGCGGTGATCGCCTGATTCTTGTTCAGGACCGGTTCACGCGTGAAGCGTACGGGACTGGCTTGGCTCATTTCGATCTCACGGTGCGGGGTCCGAGGCGTAGGTGAACGAGTCGGCGAAGAACTGTTCCTGCGGCAGGCCGCAGCGGGTGACGAAATCCCGCCGCGCGGCGTCGATCATGGCGGGGGCGCCGCAGGCATAGACCTGCCAGCCCGAGAGGTCGGGCAAGTCTTCCATGACAGCCTGATGGACCAGTCCGGTGCGGCCGTCCCAGCCGTCGGACGGGCCCTGGTCGGAGACCACCGGAACGTAGTCGAAGGCCGGCAGTGCGGATTGCCAGCCGCGCGCGAGTCCATCCATGTACAGTCCAGCCTTGTCTCGGGAACCCCAGTACAGTCTCATCGGTCGGTCGAGGCCGATCTTGAGCGCGTGTTCGACCACCCCCTTGATCGGCGCGAAGCCGGTGCCGCCGGCCAGCAGCAGGATCGGCCGGTTCGAATCCTCGCGCAGGTAGAAGCTGCCCAGCGGTCCTTCGAATCGCAGGATGTCCTTGACCTTCATGCCGTCGAAGACGTGGCGGGTGAAGTGGCCGTCGGGCACCAGCCGGATGTGCAATTCCAGGTGCTGGGCGTCCTGCGGCGGATTGGCGATCGAGAAGCTGCGACGGCGGTTGCCGGGCAGCAGGAAGTCGATGTACTGGCCGGCGCGAAAGCCGAAGGTCTCGGTCGCCGGCAGCTTGACCTCGACGATCATGACGTCGTCGGCGACACGCTCGAGCCGCTGCACGCGACACGGCAGCTTTCGCACCGGGAAATCGTCGGCGGCGCCGACCTGGTGGCACTCGATGACCAGATCGCTCCTCGCCCGGGCGCAGCAGAACAAGGCCATGCCGGCGGCGCGCTCCTCGTCCGGCAGCGCCGTGGCCGATGCCTTGCCGTGATCGATCTCGCCTTCGAGGACGCGGCCCTTGCAGGAGCCGCAGGCGCCGTCGCGGCAGCCGTAGGGCAAGACGTAGCCGGCATCGAGCGCGCCTTGCAGGATGGTGAGCTCGTCGGGGAGGTCGAACTGCTGACCGGCGGGCTGGATCTTGACTGTGTGGGACATCGAAAATTCCGGCGTGTGATAATTGGGCAATGGATCGGATTCTGGTGGTCGGCAGTGGCGATGTGGCGCGGCGGGCCATCCCGTGGCTGGCGCGCCGGGCGCGCGTCTATGCGCTGGTGCGTTCGCCCGGGCAGAAGGCCGCCCTGCGCGCGCTGGGCGCCATTCCGATCGTCGGCGACCTGGACCGGCCCGAGAGCCTGCGACGGATCGCCGGCCTGGCCGAGCGGGTACTGTATTGTGCGCCGCCGCCCACCACCGGCAACGATGATCCGCGCACACGGCAGCTGTTGGCCGCTCTGCGGCGGCGAAGTTTAGCACGCTCACTGGTCTACATCAGTACGACGGGGGTATATGGTGACTGCGCCGGCGAGGTGGTGCCCGAGAGCCGCCCGTTGCGTCCGCAAAGCGCCCGTGCGCGCCGCCGGGTCGCGGCGGAGCGGCACCTGCGTCGCTTCGGCCGCGGCGGCTGCCGGGTGTCGATCCTGCGCGCCCCGGGCATCTACGCCGCCAACCGCCTGTCGCTGGAACGGCTCCAGCGCGGCGATCCGGTGCTGCGCCCGGAAGACGACGTGTTCACCAATCACATCCACGCCGACGATCTCGCGCGCCTGTGCTGCGCGGCCCTCTATCGGGGGCGCGCGAACCGGGTCTACAACGCCTGCGACGACAGTTGGCTCAAGATGGGCGATTATTTCGATCGGATGGCCGACCAGTTCGGCCTGGCGCGACCACCGCGGGTGGCCCGTGCCGAAGCCGAAAGACGCTTGTCGCCGATGACGATGTCCTTCATGTCGGAGTCGCGACGGCTCGACAATCGGCGCTTGAAGCGCGAGCTGAAGGTTCGCCTGCACTACCCCGACATCGCCGACGGTTTGATCGCCGCCCGCCGCGAAGTTCTGCAATCTTCTCAGGAGAGTTCCGTTCATGCTGGTGCTTAAGGCGCTGCACATCGGCTTCGTCGTGGCCTGGTTCGCCGGCCTGTTCTACCTGCCGCGCATCTACGTCAATCTGGCGATGGTGCCCGACGGTTCCGAGGCGGAGCGTCAGCGCCTGTTGCTGATGGCCGGCAAGCTGTATCGCTTCATGACGCCGCTCGGCGTGCTGGCGGTGGTGTTCGGCCTGTGGCTATGGTTCGGCTACGGTTTCGCCGGCGGCTGGCTGCATGCCAAGACCCTGCTGGTGGTGGTGCTGATCGCCTACCACGTTTACTGTGGCCGCCTGCTCGGGCAGTTCCGCGAGGGCGCCAACCGGCGCCGGCACGTCTGGTTCCGCTTCTTCAACGAGGTGCCGGTGCTGATCATGTTCGCCGTGATCTTCCTGGTCGTGCTCAAACCCTTCTAGGATTGCCCGGTGAGTGAACGATTCTTCAGTCCGTGCCCGCGGGGCCTGGAAGCCCTGCTGGCCGAGGAACTGGCTGCGCTCGGCGCATCGGCGCTTGCCGCCGGTCCGGGCGGCGTGGCCTGGCAGGGCGACTGGCTGCTGGCGCTGCGCGCCAACCTCGAGAGCCGAATCGCGACGCGAGTCTTGTGGCAGGTGGCGCAGGGACGCTATCGGGGCGAGGAAGACATCTACCGCCTGGCCTACGGCGCGACCTGGGCCAAGTGGTTCACCAGCGACGAGACCTTGCGGGTGAACGTGACTGCGCAGAAGTCGCCGCTCACGAGCCTGGAGTTCGTCACCCTGCGCATCAAGGACGCGATCTGCGACCATTTCCGCACCGTCACCGGCCAGCGACCGAGCGTCGACACCGCCCGGCCGGACGTTCGCGTGCACGCCTTCCTGAGCCGCGACAGCGCCACCCTGTATCTCGACACCAGCGGTGAGCCGCTCTACAAGCGCGGCTTCAAGCGGGCCCGGGTCGAGGCGCCGCTGAAGGAAAACCTCGCCGCCGGCATCCTCGGCCTGGCCGGCTGGCAGCCGGGCGAGGCGCTGGCCGACCCGATGTGCGGCAGCGGCACTTTCCTGCTCGAAGCCGCCCAGATGGCGCTCGACATTGCCCCCGGCCTCGGCCGCCGCTTCGCCTTCGAGCGCCTGAAGAACTTCGATCGCGGCGACTGGGGGCGGTTGGTGCGCGAGGCCCAGGCGCGGCGTCGGCCGCCAGCGAAATTGCCGATCTTCGGCTCGGACATCGTCGCCGACCAGATCGAACGCAGCCGCCAGAACCTCGCCGCGGCGGGGCTGGACGAATGCGTGACGCTCAGGCGCGGCGACGTCCTCGACCTCGAAGCACCCGCCGCCGGCGGCGTGATGGTCACCAACCCGCCCTACGGCGTGCGCCTCGGCGAAGCGGAAGCGCTGGCCGAGTTCTACCCCAAGCTCGCCGGCGCGCTGAAGCGCCGCTGGGCCGGCTGGCGCTGCTACATCCTGTCGGGCGACATGAACCTGCCCAAGGCGATGCGCCTGAAGGCCAGCCGCCGCACGCCGCTCTTCAACGGCGCGCTGGACTGCCGGCTGTTCGAGTACGTGATGGTGGCCGGTGGGATGCGGGACAAGCCGAAGGTTTAGCGAATGATCACGCCGTCGGAGGCGGATCGGAATCGGCGGGTACGCATCGCTGGAATATGGGATATGACAACGTCCCGTTCGCTACTCACTACGGGATTGAGTCGGCGCGGCAGGAAGGCATGATGACCCACCACCGTTCCCATGGAAAAGGCGTGCTTGGCGATGTCCTTCGACGCTACCAAGAACTTCCTCAGTTCACCCATATAGAACTCGCTAGAGGCGATGAGAAAGGTCTCGATGAACAAACGCCTCTTCATGTCGCTTGCTATCGCGGTGACGAAGAAGCCGTCTTGGCAATGATCAGCGCGGGTGCATCAATTGGTGCTCGGGGGGATATTGGCGGTACTCCTTTGCACGAGGC
>JAGRFZ010000091.1:16847-27267 GCA_020445785.1 Rhodocyclaceae bacterium | reverse complement strand
AGAAGCGGACCAGCTTGAGCAGGTCCGAATCCTCCGGATACTGAATCCCCGACACGTCTCCTCCTGTGGGGGTGCGCCTATCTGTTGCTGCTCTTTCATGCTGGCGCTTGGTTGATCACTTATAGCACGCGCCGGGCGCGGATTTCCGCCGGGTCGGTCACGAGGGGCGACATCGGCCGCAGTCCGGCGACCCGACCCGCCGCCGGAGCTCGGTCTGCGCGGGGGCGCGGACCGTGGCCGGCGCACGCGACGGCGGTACGCGCGGCGCAGGAGCAGCATGCACGCCTCGATCGAGATCCGGCCCAGACCGGTTCGCACGGCAACGAACGCCGCTCGCGCGGCCGTCGGTTCTCGCCCCGATCAGGCGCCGGCCGATGCCTGCAACCGGTGCGTGGACGTGCCAGCGGGCCGGTAGATCAAATGGTCTAAAAATGTTGCGACTGCAAATCGACGATGTGAAGCATTTCATGGATTCGGGTCGGCCATCCAGTGACCGGGTCGATCTGGACAGGTTTTCGTAAGTGTCGGTATTTGCGTGAAATTCATTACGACTTTCGCCATATTCACGATTTGGCATGGCCGTTGCTTTAGAGGGATCCAGTTAGAAAAACATAACCAAATCCCGGACCGTGCCGCGCCCTTCCATCCGGAAGCGAAAAGGCACCGACGATTTGGAGGAGGCGATTCCATGTGTCAGCGATCGACGTTGCGTAGCCCGCCTTGACGCGGGTGCGGGTGCGTATATCTTGCGCCTCCCGCATTTGAATCCTTTTTGAATCAGATTCGCGCACCTGCATTTCCGCAGAGGCGGCGCATTCGCTCGTTTCAAATAATGCTTCGGCAAAAGCAAGTTGATTGATCAATTGAAGGAGATATTCATGTCACAGCTCCAATCGGCCATCCGGACGACTGTCGCCAAGTTGGAGGCGACGTTGCAGGACGATCCGCAGGCGCAGCAGTTCCGCCTGGACCGCAGCGTGTTTACCGATGAGGAATTGTTCGAGCTGGAGATGAAATACATCTTCGAAGGCAATTGGATCTATCTCGCCCACGAAACCCAGATTCCGAACGTCAACGATTACCTCACCCTGCACATCGGTCGGCAGCCGGTCGTCATCACGCGCAGCAAGGATGGCGAACTCAATGCGTTGATGAATACATGTACCCACCGCGGGGCGACGCTTTGCCGTCACAAGCAGGGCAACAAGTCGACGTTTACGTGTCCGTTCCACGGCTGGACCTTCAACAACAAGGGCAAGCTGCTGAAAGTCAAGGATCAGGTCGACGACGCCGGTTATCCGGAGACCTTCAACTGCGACGGCAGCCACAACCTGGTCAAGATCGGGGCATTCGCGAATTATCGCGGCTTCCTGTTCGGCAGCATCAATCCCGATGTGATTCCGCTCGCCGAATATCTCGGCGAGACCACCAAGATCATCGACATGATCGTCGACCAGGCTCCCGAGGGCCTGGAGGTCCTGCGCGGGGCATCCACCTACTACTACGACGGAAACTGGAAAGTGCAGGCGGAGAACGGTGCCGACGGCTATCACGTGACGGCCACCCACTGGAACTACGCCGCGACGATCCATCACCGCAAATCCGGTGGCAAGGACAGCATCAAGGCGATGGATGCCGGCGCCTGGGCCAAGAAGGGGGGCGGCTCGTACGGATTCGAGCATGGTCACCTGCTGTTGTGGACCAACTGGGACAACCCGGAGGATCGCCCCAACTGGGAAAAACGCGACGAATGGGCGAACCAGTTCGGCGACGAGACCGCCGATTGGATGGTCAAGCGTTCTCGCAACCTCTGCCTGTATCCGAACGTGTATCTGATGGACCAGTTCAGTTCGCAGATCCGGGTATTTCGCCCGATTTCGGTGAATCGGACCGAGGTCACCATCTACTGCATCGCGCCGGTCGGCGAACCCGCCGAGGCGCGCGCGCGTCGCCTGCGTCAGTACGAGGATTTCTTCAATGCGACGGGCATGGCGACGCCGGACGATCTCGAGGAGTTCCGTGCCTGCCAGGAAGGGTTTGCAGCCCGTGCCGTGAAATGGAACGAGATGAATCGAGGTGCGACCCACTGGATCGACGGGCCCGATGACACGGCCAACCTGATCGGGCTCAAGCCCAAGCTCAGCGGCATCAAGACCGAAGACGAAGGGCTCTACGTCGTCCAGCACGAGGCATGGCTGGAACGGATGAAGCAGGCGATCGAGGCCGAAAAAGCAAACGGAGGTGCGTGATGCTGAATTACGAGGGGATTCAGGATTTTCTGTTCAAGGAGGCGCGAGCCCAGTCCGAGCGACGCTGGGAGGATTGGCTCGCGTTCTATTCGGAAGACGTCGAGTACCACATGCCGTCGTGGGCCGACGACGATACGCCGACGACGGATCCGCTGCGGGAAGTGTCGTTGATCTACTACCCGAATCGGCAGGGGCTGGAGGATCGCGTGTTCCGGATCGAGACCGACCGATCGAGCGCGACGATTCCCGATACCCGCTACAACCGCACGATCTCCAATCTCGAGATCCTGTCCCGGACCGACGCGTCGGTCGAGGTGTGCTTCAACTGGACGACGCATACCTATCGCTACCACACGACGGACGTCTACTTCGGCGTATCGCGCTACACCCTGGATACCAGCGGTGAAAAGCCCCTGATCACCAAGAAGCACGTGCTGTTGAAGAACGACTACATCCACCACGTGCTCGACGTCTACCAGGTCTAGGGGTGCAGCGAGATGTCCTATAACGTTGCACTGCAGTTCGAGGACGGCGTCACGCGCATCATTTCGTGCTCGGACAACGAACTGGTTTCCGACGCGGCCTATCGGGCGAAGATCAATATTCCGCTCGATTGCAGGGACGGCGCCTGCGGCACGTGCAAGTGCTTTTGCGAAAGCGGCAGCTACGAGCAGGGCTTCTATATCGAGGATGCGCTGACCGACGAAGAGGCCGACAAGGGTTTCGTGCTGTCGTGTCAGATGAAGCCTAAATCGGACTGCGTCGTTCGCGTGCCGGCATCGTCCCACGCCTGCAAGACCCAGGTGGCCTCCTACGAAGCGGAACTGACCAAGCTCTCGCGCGATTCGTCGACGACCGTGGTGTTTTCACTTCAGGCCAAGGAGCCGATGAATTTCCTGCCGGGCCAGTACGTGAATATCAAGGTGCCGGGGACCGAGCAATCGCGCTCCTATTCATTCAGTTCGGCGCCCGGGCACACGGATCTGGATTTTCTGATCCGGGACGTCCCGAACGGCCTGATGAGTGCCTACATGCGCGAAAAGGCCGAGGTCGGTGAATGCTTCAGCTTCGAGGGGCCGTACGGAACCTTCTACCTCCGCCCGACCATCCGCCCCATCCTGATGCTGGCGGGCGGGACGGGACTGGCCCCGTTCCTGTCGATGCTGCGGTGGATTCAGGATAACCGCACGGACCAGCCGATCCTGCTCGCCTACGGGGTGAACACGACCGAGGACCTGGTCGAACTGGAGCTGCTCGAGACCTTGAAGAAGGGCATTTCGGAATTCGACTATTTCACGGTGGTCGTCGATCCGGAGAGCGGGCACGCCAGGACCGGGTACGTCACGGATCATCTCTCGGCCGAGCACCTGCACGACGGCGAGGTCGATGTCTATCTGTGCGGGCCTCCCGCGATGGTCGAGGCAGTTCGCGGCTGGTTCAAGAACCTCGGCTCGGAGCCTCGCAACTTCCTGTTCGAGAAATTCACTTCGACCAACGAGGCGACGCCGGAATGAGCGCGCCGAATCGCTTCGCAAAGAAGGTGGTGATCGTCACCGGAGCAGCCCAGGGCATCGGGCGCGGCGTTGCGCTGGCGGTAGCCGCCGAGGGCGGCAAGGTGCTGGCCGTCGATCGCTCGCCGCTGGTGCACGAGGTGGTGGACGAAATCGTTGCGGCCGGACAGACCGCGGTGGGCTTCGAGGCCGACCTGGAGCAGTTCGACGGCGCCGAGGCCGCGGTGGCCGAGGCCCTCAAGTGCTTCAAGCGGGTCGACGTACTGATCAACAACGTCGGCGGCACGATCTGGACCAAGCCCTTCGACCAGTACGGCATCGACGAGGTCGAGAAAGAGATTCGTCGATCGCTGTTCCCGACCCTATGGTGTTGCCGGGCGGTCCTGCCCGCGATGGTCAAGCGCAAGCAGGGAACCATCGTCAATGTCTCGTCGATCGCCACCCGCAGCATTCACCGGGTGCCGTATGCGGCGGCCAAGGGCGGCGTCAATGCGCTGACCGCATCGATCGCGATGGAGCAGACCAAGAACGGCATTCGGATCAACGCTACCGCGCCGGGCGGCACCGAAGCACCGCCACGAAAGATTCCGCGCAATGCGGACAAGCAGTCGAAGAAGGAGAAGGCCTGGTACCAGGGAATCGTCGATCAGACCATCGATTCGAGTCTGATGCATCGCTACGGCACGATCGAGGAGCAGGTGGCCCCGATCCTCTTCTTTGCATCCGACGAGTCCTCCTACATCACGGGATCGGTCCTTCCCGTCGGTGGCGGCGACCTGGGCTGAATCATGAACTCCAGCGATCGTGCCGACGCACATCCCGGGATCAGGTCGCAACGCTTCCGGGTGACGATCGAAGCATGCGACGAGTCCTTCGACTGCAACGCCGGCGAAGACGTCTTGAGCGCAATGCGCAACTCGCTGTGCCGGCAGATTCCGGTGGGGTGTTGCAACGGCGGCTGCGGTGCCTGCCGGATCAGCATCTCGTCGGGCACATACACCACCCGCAAGATGAGTCGCGCGGTGATCAGCGAGAGCGACGAGGCGGCGCGCTGCGTACTCGCCTGTCGCACCGTTCCACTGAGCGACCTGCAGGTTCGGGTTCTCGGCCGCATGTGGCCGCCGCCGACCGCCGCGACGACGGTGTCGTCGGATGGGGCAGTTGCGACGGCGCAGGCGGAAACCAAGGCGAAGAGGAGAGTTTGATGGCACTGACAGGTGTTCTGCGTCCCGGGCATATCGCCCTGCGTGTGCTCGAAATGGCGCCCGCACTGAATCACTACGTGAACGTTCTGGGGCTGATCGAAACCGCGCGGGATCAGGATGGCAAGCGCGTGTTCCTCAAGGCCTGGGACGAGCACGACCACCACAGCGTGGTGCTGCGCGAAGCCGACGAAGCCGGCATGGACTACTTCGGCTGGAAGGTGGATTCGCCGGCGACGCTGAAGCGTCTGGTGGCCGATATCGAGTCCTGCGGCCTGTGTGAGAACCTCGAATGGATCGCCGCCGGCGAACATCCAGGGACCGGCGATCGCTTCCGTTTCCGGATTCCGACCGGTCACCTGATGGAGTTGTACGCCGAAAAGGAAATTCTCGGCAACGATTGCGGCACCGACGGGCCGAACGTCAACCCGAACCCCTGGCCGGATGACTTGAAGGGCATCGCGCCGTCGCGCTTCGATCACGCCCTGCTGTATGGCGACGACCTCGACGGCACCCTCAAGCTATTCACCGAAGTGCTCGGCTTCAGCCTGTCCGAACAGGTGGTGACCAAGGACAACCCGGATTTCATGATCGGGGCCTTTCTGACTTGTTCGAACAAGGCGCACGACGTCGCCTTCATTCGACAACCGGTGAAGGCCAAGCTGCATCACGCGTCGTTCGAACTCGGTTCGTGGGAAAAAGTGCTGCGGGCGGGCGACATCCTGTCGCGCACCCACACCAAGATCGACATCGGGCCCACGCGGCACGGCATCACCCGCGGCGAGACGATCTATTTCTTCGATCCCTCGGGCAATCGCAACGAGGTCTTCGGCGGCGGCTACATCCACTATCCGGACAAGCCCGTCATCACCTGGTACGACGAGACCCTGGGACCGGCGATCTTCTACCACGACCGCGAGCTCAACGAAGCCTTCCTGTCGGTGTTTACATGAGGATCTCGTCCGCGCACGACGTGGTGCATTGGGAGGCGGCGGCCGCTGCCATCCAGGCGGCGGCGCGCAGGGCCGAAGAGGTCGGCGTCAAGGTCAACATCGCCGTGGTCGACGCCGGAGGCAATCTCGCCGGCTTCCTCCGGATGCCCAGCGCATTTCTGCACTCGATCGACATCGCGATCGACAAGGCCTATACGGCGGCCGGCTTCGGAATCCCGACCGGCGAATGGGGCCCGGCGCTGCAGCAGCATTCGGAAGCGGTGCGCAACGGCATTCCATTGCGGCCCCGAATGGTTTGCTTCGGCGGCGGCCTGCCGCTCTGGCACGAAGGTCGGCTGATCGGCGGTATCGGGGTTTCAGGTGGAACCGAAGAGGAAGACGAAGAGTGTGCGCGTGCCGCGCTCGAGGCAATCGACCTGGTCGGTTGAGCACAGAAAACGGTCGTGACGCACCGTACCAAGTGAGAGACACATGAAAGATATTCTGAATTTCATCAACGGCGAATTCGTCGGCAACACCAGCGGCAAGACTTTCGAGAACCGTACCCCGATCGACAACAGCCTGATCGGCATGGTGCACGAGGCAGGCAAGCCCGAGGTCGACGCGGCGGTGGCCTCGGCGCGCGCTGCGCTCGATGGTCCGTGGGGCCAGTTGTCGGTCAATGAGCGCGTCGGGATGCTCGACGCGGTCGCCGACGAGATCAATCGTCGGTTCGACGACTTCCTCCAGGCCGAAGTGGCGGACACCGGAAAGCCCCACAGTCTGGCTTCTCATGTCGATATCCCGCGCGGCGCGGCGAACTTCAAAATCTTTGCCGATACGATCAAGAACGCCGCCACCGAGTCATTCACGATGACGACGCCGGACGGCCGCACGGCCCTCAGTTACGCCGTGCGCGTTCCGCGCGGCGTCATCGCCGTGGTCTGCCCGTGGAACCTGCCGCTGCTGCTGATGACCTGGAAGGTCGGCCCCGCGCTGGCCTGCGGCAACACGGTGGTGGTCAAGCCGTCGGAAGAGACGCCGAGCACCGCCACCCTGCTGGGCGAGGTGATGAACACCGTCGGCGTGCCGAAGGGCGTCTATAACGTCGTCCATGGCTTCGGGCCGGATTCGGCCGGTGCCTTCCTGACCTCCCACCCCGGCGTCAACGGCATCACCTTCACCGGCGAGACGCGCACCGGCACGGCCATCATGAAGGCCGGCGCCGAGGGCATACGTCCGGTGTCGCTCGAACTCGGCGGCAAGAACGCCGCCTTCGTGTTCGCCGACTGCGACTTCTCCGTCGCCGTCGATACCGTCACGCGCTCGGTGTTCGAGAACTGCGGACAGGTCTGCCTCGGCACCGAGCGGGTCTATGTCGAGCGTCCGATCTTCGAGCGCTTCGTCGCCGCCCTCAAGGAGAAGGCCGAAGGCATGAAACCCGGCCGTCCCGACGATGCCGCCACCCGCATCGGCCCGCTGGTCAGCCAGGAGCATCGCGACAAGGTGCTCTCCTACTACCGCAAGGCGGCCGAGGAGGGGGCCACCGTGGTCACCGGCGGAGGGGTCCCGGACATGCCGGAAGATCTTCGTGCAGGCGCCTGGGTGCAGCCCACGATCTGGACGGGCCTGCCGGAGACGGCCGCGGTGGTTCGCGAGGAGATCTTCGGACCCTGCTGCCATATCCAGCCCTTCGACACCGAAGACGAGGCGGTCCGGATGGGCAACGATACGCCGTATGGCCTGGCGACGTCGATCTACACCCAGGACGTCGGTCGCGCCAACCGCATGGCGCGTCGCATCGAGGTCGGCCTGTGCTGGGTCAACAGCTGGTTCCTGCGCGACCTTCGCACCGCCTTCGGCGGCTCCAAGCAGTCCGGCATCGGGCGCGAGGGCGGGGTCCATTCGCTCGAGTTCTATACCGAGCTGCGCAATGTGATGACCAAGTTCTGACCGGCAAACCGGGCGTTCCACGTCGGCAGACGGTTCGACGCCGGCGTGGGGCGCTCCCGCTCCCTGCCCCGAACTCCTGGCCTCAGGCCGGCCGGTAATGCGGTGCGTCGAACTGGGCCAGCGGCACTTTCGCGTGCTGGGGGGCCGTCACGAAACCCACCAACAGAATGAAGTGAGGATCATGAACGCAGACAAGATCAGGCACTACGGCGACGCGCTCTACGAAGCGCTGCTGAGCCGCACGCCCATCGATCCGATCACCGAGCAGGAAACCGACGTCTCCATCGAGGACGCCTACCAGATTCAGTTGCGCATGATCCAGCGCCGGATCGAAGCCGGCGAGACGATCGTCGGCAAGAAGATCGGGGTGACCAGCAAGGTCGTGCAGGACATGCTGAAGGTCGACCAGCCCGACTTCGGTCAGATGACATCGGCGATGGTGTTCAACGAAGGCGAGGCCATTCGCGTGGCCGACATGATCGCGCCGCGCGCCGAGGCGGAAGTCGCCTTCATGCTGAAGCGCGACCTCGAGGGCCCCGGGGTGACCGCCGCCGACGTGCTGCGCGCCACCGAGTGCGTGATCCCGTGCTTCGAGATCGTCGATTCACGCATCAAGGACTGGAAGATCCGCATCCAGGACACGGTCGCCGACAACGCCTCCTGCGGCGTGCTCACGCTGGGCGGGTTGCGCAAGGATCCGCGGCACATCGATCTGGCGCTGGCCGGCATGGTGCTCGAGAAGAACGGCGAGGTCATCAGCACCTCGACCGGCGCCGCCGTGCAGGGCTCGCCGGTCAATGCGGTCGCCTGGCTGGCGAACACCTTGGGACGGCTGGGCATTGCGCTGAAGGCCGGCGAAGTGATCCTGTCCGGCTCCCAGTCGCCGCTCGTGCCGGTCGTGGCCGGCGACAGCCTCACCTGCAGCGTCGGCGGCCTGGGTGGCACGTCGGTCCGATTCGTCTGAAGGAGACACGCGATGAACCTCACCCGCGAAACCGTTCTGAATCTCGCCGAGCACCTGGAGAACGCGGAACTCGAAGCGCATGACGTGCTGAAGATCACCGACGACTACCCGGACATGGACTGGGACGACGCCTACGCCATCCAGGAAGAGATCCAGCGCCGCAAGGAGGCGCGCGGCAACAAGACCGTGGGCCTCAAGTGCGGGCTCACCTCGTTTGCCAAGATGAAGCAGATGGGCGTCGAAACGCCGGTGTTCGGCTTTGTCAGCGACTACATGGCGCGGCCCGACGGTGGCGAGATCAAGACCTCCGAGCTGATCCACCCCAAGGTCGAGGCCGAGATCTGCATCGTCACCCGCTCGGAGCTGAGAGGGCCCGGCTGTCATGTCGGGGCGGTGATGGCGGCGACCGAATTCGTGCTGCCGGCGGTCGAGATCATCGATTCGCGTTACCGCGACTTCAAGTTCGACCTGAAGAGCGTGATCGCCGACAACACCTCGGCATCGCGCTTCGTCGTCGGCGGTCGCGCGCGTGCGCTCGACGAACTCGATCTGCGCACCCTCGGCGTCGTGCTCGAGAAGAACGGCGAAGTCGTGACGATGGCGGCCGGCGCGGCCGTGCTGGGGCATCCGCTGGCCGCGGTGGCGATGCTGGCCAACCACCTCGGCGAGCGCGAGCAGGCGATTCCGGCCGGCACTTTCATCATGACCGGCGGCGTCACCGAGGCGATCGCGGTGGCGGCTGGCGACAACGTCGCGGTGCGCTTCCAGGACCTCGGCACCGTCTCGATGCGCTTCGTCTGAAGCGTCGGCGACACACCCAGCCATTCATTCGGGAGGCCAAGCCCATGCCGCTGGCACAGATCTACATCCTCGAAGGCCGCACTGCCGAGCAGAAGGCCGCCGTGATCGGAAAGGTCACCGAGGCCTTGCACGAGGCCCTGGGCGCACCCAAGGAACAGGTGCGCGTGCTGATCCAGGAGATGCCCAAGACGCACTGGGGCATCGGCGGTATTTCGGCCAAGGACCTGGGGCGATAGCGCGTCGCACGACCCGGGCCGTACGGACAATTGTGAGTAGGAATCCATGACAGCAAAAGCACCTTCCCAGCAGGACAGCCGGAATGCATTCACGACCGAGGAAGGCGTCATCGACATCGGTGGCATCGACGCCCTGGTGCGCCTCACCCTCGATCAGGTGCGTACCGATGCCCGGCGCGGCCTGACCACCGGGATGTTCGTCTCGGGCTACCGCGGCTCCCCGGTGGGCATGCTCGATGCAACCTTCCTCAAAAAGCAGAAGCTGCTGATCCAGAACAACATCCATTTCGTCGACGGCCTCAACGAGGATCTTGCGGCGACGGCGGTGTGGGGCACCCAGATGCTCCACGCAGTCGGTCGCCAGAAGTTCAATGGCGTGACCGGCATGTGGTATGGCAAGGCCCCGGGCGTCGACCGATCGGGCGACGCCCTGAAGCACGCCAATTACACCGGCATCGACAAGAACGGCGGGGTGCTGGCGGTCGTCGGCGACGATCCCAGCTGCAAGTCTTCTTCCCTGTGCAGTCAGTCGGAGCCGATGCTGTTTCACGTCGGCATGCCGTCGCTGTATC
>JAGRFZ010000091.1:0-16694 GCA_020445785.1 Rhodocyclaceae bacterium | reverse complement strand
ACTTCGACGGCGAGACCTTCCAGCCGCGCATGAATCTCGGCATGAACGTCCAGGCCGAAGCGCTGGAAATGGAGCGCTCGCTCTACACCCGGCGGCTCGAGATCGCCAAGCGATATGCCCGCGAGAACAATCTGAACAACGTCGTGTTTCCGAATCCCGATGCCTGGCTCGGGATCATCACCGCCGGCAAGACTTACCACGATCTGCATCAGGCCTTCTTCGAACTGGGTCTGGACGAAGCGGCCCTGCGTCGCTACGGCATCCGGATCCTGAAGATGGGGATGCTGTTCCCGATGGAGCCGACCGTGGTGCGGGACTTCGCCCGGGGCCTCGAAGAGATCTTCGTCATCGAAGAAAAGCGGCCGTTCCTGGAGATGTTTGCCAAGAACGTGCTCTACGGCATGAGCAATGCGCCGCGCATCGTCGGCAAACTCGACGAGGAAGAACGGGAATTGCTGCCCGCCTACGGGGAATTCGAGTCGGAGCACATCAGCCGTGCGCTGGTCAAACGGCTGTCGCGCAAGGCCAAAGTCGAATCCGCCGAGGATTGGCTGAAGCGACTCGACGAGATCGCCAATCGAAGCAAGCTGGAAACCACGGTCCGCACCGCCTGGTATTGCTCCGGATGCCCGCACAACAGTTCGACCAAGGCGATCGAGGGCAGCGTCGTGTCCGCCGGCATCGGCTGCCACACGATGGCGATGTGGATGAACCGGCAGGTGACGATGGGCACCCACATGGGCGCCGAGGGCGCGCAATGGATCGGCATGGCGCCCTTCACCGAGGTCGATCACATCTTCCAGAACATGGGCGACGGTACCTATGCCCATTCTGGCAGCCTGGCGATTCGCTACTGCGCCGCGACCGATGCCAACGTCACCTTCAAGCTGCTGCGCAATGCGCACACCTCGATGACCGGTGGCCAGGAAATCATGGGGGCGCATCCGGTCGCGCAGATGGTGTCCGACCTGCTGGCCAACGGCGTCAAGAAGGTCATCGTCACCAGCGACACACCCGACACGCTGCCGTCGATGCCGGGCGGCACCGAAGTCTGGCACCGGGACCGACTGGCCGAGGCCCAGCGGGTGCTGGCCAAGGTCCAGGGGACCACGGTGCTGCTGCACGACCAGGAATGCGCGGCCGAACTGCGTCGGGCGCGCAGCCGTGGCAAGGCGGTCGAGCCGACCGATGTCGTCGTCATCAACGAGCGGGTCTGCGAAGGCTGCGGCGATTGCGGCGAGAAATCGAACTGCATGAGCGTCGAGCCGGTGCAGACCGAGTTCGGGCGCAAGACGCGCATCCACCAGTCGTCCTGCAACAAGGACTATTCCTGCGTCGACGGCTTCTGCCCGTCGTTCGTGACGGTGACCCCCAATCCGGCGGCCGCCGAGGGCGGCAAGCCGAGCAGGAAGAAGGGCCGCATCCCGGTGCTCGACAAGTCCTTGCCGACTCCGGTGTTCAAGGTCGACGCGAAGTTCGGCTTCGGTGTCCACATCATGGGCATCGGCGGTTCGGGCGGTGTCACCGTCGCCGCCGCGATTTCGAACGCCGCGCGGCTGGAAGGCAAGCACGTGATCGGTCTCAACCAGACCGGGCTGGCGCAAAAGGGCGGGCCGGTGATCTCGGACATCAAGATCACCCAGGAACCGTTCGAGGCGGCCAACAAGATCGCCGACGGCCGGACCGACCTCTACCTCGGTTTCGACATCCTCAACGCGACCGCCAAGAAGAATCTCGACAAGTGCCTGCCGGAACGGACCATTGCCGTCGTATCGACCTCGCAACGTCCGACCGGGCACATGGTGGCGGATCGCCACATCGCGTTTCCGGGCGTGGCGCCGCTGACGGCCGGCATCGACAAGGTCACGCGCAAGGAAGACAACGTCTACGTCGATGGCGAATCGCTGGCGCTCGGTCTCTTCGGCGACAGCATGGCGACGAACCTGCTGATGGTGGGCGTGGCCTACCAGGCCGGCACCATCCCGCTGCGCGCCGAATCCATCGAGACCGCGATCGCCAACGCCGGCGTCGGCGTCGAGCAGGGGATCGCGGCCTTCCGCTGGGGCCGCATGGCGCTGGTCGACCCCGCCTACGTCGAACAGGAGATCGCCAAGCACCGGACGGTTGCTCCGTCCGAGCGGCCGCTGACGCCGGCGGCGCGCACGATCATCGAGGGCGTCGGTGCCGACGGTGAGCTCCGGCGCCTGCTCGCCGTGCGCGTACCGGACCTGATCGACTACCAGGACGAGGCGTACGCCCGTCGCTACGCCGATGTCGTCAAGCGCGTCGTTGCCGCCGAGCGCACCGCAGCGCCGGGTGCAACGGCGCTGGCCGAAGCGGTGGCCCGCTATCTCCACAAGCTGATGGCATACAAGGATGAGTTCGAGGTGGCCCGGCTGCATCTGGACCCCGCCTTCGGGGCCCAGCTCGATGCGATGTTCCCGCAGGGCTACACCGTCAAATACAACCTGGCGCCGCCGACCATCGCCAAGCGCGACCCGGTGACCGGCGAGTTGAAGAAGCGCAAGTTCGGCCCCTGGATGACGCGGGCGTTCGAAACGCTGGCATCGCTCAAGCGCTTCCGCGGCAGTGGTTTCGATCTGTTCGGAAAGACCGAGGAGCGCAGGAAGGAACGCCAGCTCATCGAGGACTACCTGAAGCTGCTCGATCAGGTACTGACCGGCCTGACACCCCAGAAGCATGCGGCCGCGGTCGCCCTGGCATCGGTTCCGGACGAGATCCGCGGCTACGGCCACGTCAAGGAACGGAGCATCGCGAAGGCGGAGGCGCTTTACCGGCAACGGCTCGCGGCTTTCCAGAATCCGCAGCGCGAGCCTTCGCAAGCGCCGGTGGAGGAGGCCGTGTAGCGGCGCGCCGAAGCAAGGTGAATTGCGCGTCTCGACAAGGGATCGCGAGGAAGCTCGACGACCGCCAGCGCTCGTCGGCCGGGTCGGGTTCGCCGCCACGGGAACCCGCAGGACCACCTGCCCGCATGGCTTCAGAGGATGACCGCCGCGGGCGAGATTGACGCGCGCGCAGCAAACCTCCGGCACAGACCGGACAATCAAGGAGGGTTAGAAAGTGAAGAGACTCATGACATCCCCATGCGCGGTGATTGCGGCCGCGCTGACGATGGCGGCGGCACCGGCCCAGTCCGCCGATCCAATCAAGGTCGGCATGATGCTGCCTTCGACCGGTACCTATGCCCGCCTCGGCAACAACATCAAGAACGGCTTCAAGCTCTACGTGCAGGAGCAGGGCGGCAAGCTCGGCGGGCGAGAGATCGAATATGTCGAGGTCGACTCGGAAGCCAATCCGGCCAAGGCGATCGACAACGTCAATAAGCTGATCAAGCAACATGAGGTCGATGTCCTGCTGGGCAGCGTGCACTCCGGGGTGGCCTTGGCGATGGCGAAGCGGGCCAAGGAATCCGGAACCTTGATGATCGTGCCGAATGCCGGTGCGGACAAAGTGACGGGGCCGATGTGCGCGCCCAACATCTTCCGCACCAGCTTCAGCAACTGGCAGCCGGGTTACGCGACCGGTCAGGCGATGGCCGAGGACGGTCACAAGCGTGCGATCACGATCACCTGGAAATACGGTGCCGGCGAAGAGATGGTCAAAGGCTTCAAGGCCTCGTTCGAGAAAGCCGGCGGCAAGGTCATCGACCAGCTCTACGTGCCCTTCCCCAACGTCGAGTTCCAGGCCCTGCTGACCCAGATCGCGGCGGCCAAGCCGGATGCGGTGTTCGCATTCTTTGCCGGCGGCGGTGCGGTCAAGTTCGTCAAGGACTACGCTGCGGCCGGCTTGAAGGACGCCTTCCCGCTATACGGCACCGGCTTCCTCACCGACGGCACGCTGGAAGCCCAGGGCGCCGATGCGGAGGGGGTCAAGACCGCACTGCACTACGCCGACGCGCTCGGCACGCCACGCGACAACGCCTTCCGCGAGGCCTACGCAAAGGCCTACGGTGACCAGCCCGACGTCTATGCGGTGCAGGCCTATGACGCCGCGCAATTGCTCGGCATCGGCCTCGCCGCCACCGGGGGCGACGTGCACAAGTCAGCGGAATTTTCCGCCGCCGTTCGCGCGGCGACGATCGACAGTCCGCGCGGCCAATTCACGATTTCCAAGTCCCACAACCCGATCCAGAACTTCTATCTGCGCGAGGTCAAGGGCGGCGTCAATCAGGTGGTCCGCATCGCCAGCGAAGCGCTCGAGGACCCGGGCCGCGGCTGCCGGATGAAGTGACTGCATCCCGGCAGGAATCTTGACTGAACGGCCCATGCCCACAGCGCATGGGTCGGAAACCGGTGGAAATCCCATGGACCTGACGACTTTTCTCATTCAATGCCTCAATGCGCTCCAGTACGGCTTGCTGCTGTTTCTGGTCGCATCCGGCCTGACGCTGATCTTCGGAATCATGGGCGTCATCAATCTGGCCCACGGCAGCTTCTACATGATCGGCGCCTACATGGCCTATGCGCTGGCGCCGGCCATCGAGTCGTCGCTCGGTGGTGGTTTCTTCTCGGTCCTGCTGGTGGGGCTGGTGCTGTCGGTGGTCATCGGCTACGTGCTCGAGTGGGCTTTCTACAGCTACCTCTACGATCGCGACCACCTGCAGCAGGTGTTGATGACCTACGGGCTGATTCTGGTGTTCGAGGAATTGCGCAGCCTGCTGGTCGGCGACGACGTCTACGGCGTGCAGATTCCGGAGATCCTGGCCGGCAGCGTGCCGCTCAGCGAGGTGATGACCTATCCGGTGTATCGCCTGTTCGTTTCCGCACTCTGCATCGCACTGGTGGCCGGCATGTTCTATGTCTTCGCGCGTACCCGCCTCGGCATGATGATTCGCGCCGGGGCCAGCAATCGCGAGATGGTCCAGTCCCTCGGCATCGACATCAACTTTCTGTATCGCGTGGTCTTCGCGGCGGGATTCGCATTGGCCGCCTTTGCCGGCATGGTCGCGGCGCCGGTGTCATCGGTCTATCCGGGCATGGGCAACGAGGTGCTGATCATCTGTTTCGTGGTCGTCGTGATCGGTGGCATCGGCTCCATCCAGGGGGCCTTGGTGGCCGCCTTGCTGATCGGCTTCGTCGACACCTTCGGCAAGGTGATCGTGCCCGATGCGGCCGGCGTCATGGTCTATCTGGCGATGGCGGTGATCCTGCTGTGGAAACCGGACGGCCTGTTCAAGGCGGGGTAAAGGCAATGGACAATTCAAAAGCGGTTTTCGTCGGCGCGGTGTTCGTCGCCCTGGCGCTGTTTCCGTGGCTCGGTGCCGGCAGCTACGGCATCGACCTGGTCACCAAGATCATGATCTACGCGATCCTGGCCCTGAGCCTGGAACTGCTGGTCGGAAGCACCGGGCTCGTATGCTTCGGTCAGGCCGCGTTCTTCGGCATCGGCGCCTATGCCGCGGTGCTGCTCAGCGGCGAAGAGGATGCGGCCTCGGTTCTCTGGCTGCTGCCGGCCTGCGTGCTGGCAGCCGCCCTCTACGCCCTCGCGGTAGGCGCCTTGTCGCTGAGAACCAAGGGCGTGTACTTCATCATGGTGACGCTGGCGTTTGCGCAGATGGCCTATTTCGTGGTGCACGACACCGCACTGGGCGGCGGCACCGACGGCATCTATCTCTACTTTCGTCCGGGTCTGGGCGAGTGGCTCGTGCTCGACGATCCGGTCACGATGTATCTGTTCAGCCTCGCCTGCCTGATCGGCGTCTTCGCGTTTCTCGCCGTGTTGCTGCGGTCGCGATTCGGACGTGCGCTCGCCGGCATCAAGGTCAACGAGCAACGCATGCGCGGGACCGGATTCACGACCTACCCGTACAAGCTCGCGGCATTCACGATTTCCGGTGGTCTGGCCGGTCTCGGCGGCTTCCTGTTCGCGGTCAAGGACGGTTTCGTCAATCCCGAGCTGATGAGCTGGCACCTGTCCGGCGCTGCCCTGGTGATGATCATCCTCGGCGGGCTCGGGCATCTGCGAGGCGCCCTGGTCGGCGCGTTCGCCTTCCTCCTGCTGCAGGAGCTGTTCAAGACCGAAGCGATCTTCGGAGATTTCGCCAAGCACTGGCACCTCGGCCTGGGCATCGTGATCATCGCCGCCGTGGCCTTCCTGCCTCGCGGTCTGGTCGGCCTGCCGGAACAGTTGCGCAAGCGACTCGCCGGAGTCGGTGCGGGTGAACGGGGGGGCAGCCTGAAGAACCCGCTGGGGGAGGCCAAGTCATGAGCAATGAAGTCTTCTTGCGCGGCCAGGACATCACCCGTCGATGGGGTGGTCTGGTCGCCGTCAATCAGGTGTCGGTCACGCTGGAGCGCAACTGCATCCACGCCGTCATCGGTACCAACGGCGCCGGCAAGTCCACGCTGATCAACCTGCTGTCGGGCGAGATTGCGCTCTCCGGCGGCTCGGTGGAGTTGCTCGGAGAGGACGTCACCGCCTGGACCCAACCCAGACGAGCGCGTGCCGGGCTCGGTCGCAGCTATCAGCGCAACACCATCTATCCGAGTTTCAGCGTGTTCGAGAACTGCCGGCTCGCCGCCCAGGCCACCCATCAGAAGGGCTGGTCGTGGTGGCAGCGGGCGGACCGCTGTCCGGTCAGCACGGAAGCCGCGCGGGACGCGGCACACCGCGCCGGCCTGGACAAGCTGCTGGATCGTACCGCCGGAATGATCTCCCACGGTCAGAAGCGCCAACTCGAGATCGCGATGTGCCTGGCCACCGGTCCGAAGGTGTTGCTGCTCGACGAGCCGTTGGCGGGAATGGGGGCGGAAGAGACCGAGCGCATGTTGGCGATGCTCGACGAGTTGCGGCCCGACCACGGCATCCTGCTGGTCGAGCACGACATGGACGCGGTCTTCCGGGTGGCCGACCAGATCACGGTGATGGTCAATGGCACGGTGATCGCCAGCGGTGACCCGGACTTCATCCGCAACAGTTCCGAAGTTCGCGAAGCCTACCTGGGCGAGGGGCACTGACATGGCGACGCAATCGGAATATCTGCTGGAAGCCGAAGGCATTCATGCGTGGTACGGCTCGAGCCACGTTCTCCACGGCATCGACCTACGCATCGCGCGGGGCCAGACCGTCGGGCTGCTCGGGCGCAACGGCATGGGCAAGAGCACGCTGATTCGCACGCTGCTCGGCCACGTCACGCAGCGCGACGGCCACATCGCCTTCTTCGGGCGCGACTGCTCCAGGTCGAAACCGCATCAGGTGGCACGCATGGGCGTGGCCTACGTGCCGGAAGGCCGTGGCGTGTTCCCCAACCTGACGGTCCGCGAAAACCTGTTGATGTCGGCGCGACCGGGTACGGATGGGCGTGCCGACTGGACCTACGAACGTGTGCTCGACCGCTTTCCGCGGCTGACCGAGCGCCTGACCAACCTCGGCAATCAGTTGTCCGGCGGCGAGCAGCAGATGCTGTCGATCGGCCGCGCGCTGATGACCCATCCGGACCTGATCATTCTCGACGAAGCGACCGAAGGCCTGGCCCCGCTGATCGTGACGGAGATCTGGAACGTGATCGCGGACATTCGCGAAAGCGGCATCGCAACGCTGATCGTCGATCGTGATTTCCGCCGCGTTCTCGCCCACAGCGACCACGCCCTGGTGTTGCAAAAGGGCCTGTCGGAACTGGCCGGACCCGCTGCCGACGTCGCCAACGATCCGTCGCTGACCGGGCTGCTCGGTGTTTGACGGTTGATACAGAACGGTAAGGAGTAGTGCTATGCAACGTGGCCTGACGATCATCAAGGATGAGCATCGCGCCCTGGCGGCCGTCTTGCGAGGGTTCCAGTACCTGGTTCAGCAGATCGGGAATTCGGGCAAGGCCCCGGACTTTCCACTGATGAAATCGATGCTGACCTACATCGAGACCTTCCCGGACAAGCTGCACCACCCGAAGGAGGACGAATACCTCTATCGGATCATGCGCGAGCGGACTTCCGAAGTCGACGCGACGCTCGATCTGCTCGAAGAGGAGCATCGCCAGGAGCCGGAGTGGCTGGGCCGGCTGCGCACTTCGCTGGAGCTGTACGAGCGCGACGCCGGCGCCTTCGATGGCTTCGCCGACGCCGTCGAATTCTACGTGGCGTCGCACTTCTCCCACATGAACAAGGAAGAGGACGTCGTCATGCCGGTCGCGGAGAAGGTGCTGACGGCCGAGGACTGGCAAACCATCGATGCCGCCTTCGGTTCGAACCAGGATCCGCTGGTCGGTACCGGCACCCAGAAGGAGTTTCGCGAGCTGTTCCGTCGCATCGTCAATCTGATGCCCGCGCCGATGGGACTCGGGCCGGAACAGCAATAGGGGGCCGGCGGCGATGGGCTACGAAACGATCCTGACCGCAGAGCACGGCGACGGTCCATTGAAGGCGGGTGTCGTCACCTTGAATCGTCCCACCCAGCTCAATGCCTTGAGCGACACGCTGATGAACGAACTCGGCGATGCGCTCCGGCGCTACGACGCCGATGACGGCATCGGCTGTGTCGTCGTCACCGGCAGCCAGAAGGCGTTTGCCGCCGGTGCGGACATTTCCGAGATGGCCGAATTCGACTACGTGCAGGCCTACCGGGAAGACTTCATCAGCCGCAACTGGGAGATCGTGACGACCGTGCGCAAGCCGGTGATCGCCGCGGTCGCCGGTTTCGCCCTCGGCGGTGGCTGCGAGCTGGCGATGATGTGCGATCTGGTGGTCGCCGCCGAGACGGCGAAGTTCGGCCAGCCGGAGATCCGGCTGGGGGTCATCCCGGGGGCCGGCGGCACGCAGCGCCTGCCGCGCGCGGTCGGCAAGGCGAAGGCGATGGACATGGTTCTGACGGCGCGCCTGATCGATGCCGCCGAAGCCGAGCGGATCGGGCTCGTTTCACGGGTCGTTCCGGCGGAACGGTTGATGGACGAAGCCTTGGCGGTGGCCGACCAGATCTGCCGGCTCAGCCTGCCCAGCATCATGCTGGCCAAGGAGTGTGTCGAGCGCGCCTACGAGACGCCATTGGCCGAGGGAATCCGCTTCGAGCGCCGCATCTTTCACTCGCTGTTCGGTACCGGCGACCAGCGGGAAGGTATGGCGGCTTTTCTCGAAAAGCGTGCCCCGGTCTTCAGGCACGAATGATCTCCCGGGGGAAACCGGGAGGTTGGCGGCGGGACATCGATGGATGCCGGCGACGCCGGGCGGCAGTCCCGGAATCGACGGGACGGAGCGACCGGGCGATCTTCCCGGCCGCATCGAAGTGAACGGAGACGCAGAGAATGCCCGGCCCAACCGGCCGGCGTGGCTGCGATTTCGAACGGTGCCCGCGGGCATCAATCAGGAAAAGGAGAAATACGATGGCCAAGTACATCCTGCTGGGCAACTGGACCGACCAGGGCGCGCGCAACGTCAAAGAGACGGTCAAGCGTGCCAAGGCCGCTCGCGAGGCGTTTGCCGCGGTGGGCGTGAGCGCTCGTGAATGGTTCTTCACGATGGGGCGTTACGACGTCGTGCTGACGGTCGAGTCGCCGGATGTGGCGACATTGGCGAAAGCCACGCTGGCATTGACCCGCCTCGGAAACATGCGGGTCGAGACGCTGCCGAGCTTCGGCGTCGATGAAATGGAGCGGATTCTGGACGAGCTGCCGTGATCTGAGCGGCAAACGGTCGTCGCCTCGCACGGTCCGCGAGGTCGTCGCCCATCGCGGGCCCGAAGTCGCGCCCCAGGCCGGTCGGATGCGAGGGTAGGGCGGGTCCTTCGACGCGGCGGTGGATACGGCCGGGCGAACCAAGGTGGTCGGCCGGGGCGGGCACGGCGCGGGCGAAGGCGCACGCCGTGCCCGAGACGCCGTGGATTCCGGACTTGGCAAGAGCACCGATGGGTTGCGATCCGCGGTGGTTGCGGTGTCGGTACCGATCGGGTGCCGGCGCCAAATCCTGGACAGGACGTTCGTCCGATCACGATGATCGGCCGATGTCTCTGGCCTCATATCGAATCGAAGGAGACTGAAAAGCATGAAGCGTACGCACCTGGCCTGCTGCTTGTCACTGGCCGCCACCTTCGCCGCGCCCGCGCTGGCGCAGACCCAAGTCACGATCTACGGCGTGGCCGACGCGGCCCTCGCCTACGGCAAGTCCGATGACGCCACCTACACCGGCTTCATCCGCGACGGCGGCCTCGCCGGCAACCGCTTCGGCCTGCGCGGCAGCGAGGCGCTCGGCAACGGCTTGTCGGTGGTGTTCACCCTCGAGCAGGGCTTCCTGATCGGCGACGGTGGCCCGCACCGCGCCGGCCGCGCCTTCAGCCGCCAGTCCTGGGTCGGCCTGAAGGGCGGCTTCGGCACCGCCAGCGCCGGCTACCAGTACGCGCCGGGCTACTTGATCCCCTACAAGTACCAGATCATGCAGGGCGCACCTTTCCTCGCACCGCGCTCCACCCTGGCCTTCGGCGGCGGCTACACCATCTCGCCGGCCAGCGGCGCGCGCTGGGACAACGCCCTGCGCTACGCCGGCAGCTTCGGCGGCCTCGGCGTGCAGGGCATCTATGCCTTCCACGCGCAGCAGAGCGACGACGGCAGCACCGACCGCGCCGACGACGACCGCTGGGGCCTGGGCCTGACCTACGATGCCGGCCCGCTGGCGCTCGGCATGGTCTATCACAGCGTCGGTTCGGGCTCCGATGCCGACGACACCCAGGAGGTGCTGATCGGCGCCGCCTACGACCTCGGGGTGGTCAAGCTGGTCGGCACCTGGTCGAAGAAGGACGCGGACGGCTCGACCGCCGCCGACAACACATTGTTCTCGGCCGGTGTGATCGCGCCGGTGGGCGCGGCCGGGCAGGTGCATCTGGGCGCGGCCAAGCTCAACCCCCGCGGCGACGACAACAACGCCCGCGCGATCACCCTCGGCTACCTCCATGCCCTGTCGAAGCGCACCAAGGTCTATGGGGTGCTCAACCGGCTCAGCTTCGACGACGGCGTGACCTACACCGGCAACCCGGGTGCGCTGTCGACGGTCGGCTCCCCGGGCGAGAGCACCAATGCCGTGATCGCAGGTATCTCGCACAAGTTCTGAGATCGGACAAGCCGCTCTCCTCCTGACCGCCCGGTCTGCATGTCGGGTGGCGCTTGGCGAGCCGGCTCCGAATCGGGGCCGGCTCTTTTTGTCTTGCGACGTCGACGTGGCACTCCGACGAACTGCGCTCGAGTTCGATGCGCGGCGACGCTCGGCGGGTCGACGATCCCATCGGCGTGCGGCGATGTCGGTGATCGACCGACGCCGTCGCCGACTCGAAATCCCCCCTCCCCGATGTTCCGCAGCGCCTTCCCTGGAGGCGTTACCCCTCCCTCTCCGACGCCTCCGGATGAGCATCGGGATTCCGGCCCGGCACTGTCCGGGCCATTTTTTTCATGGCAGCGGGCGTCGTCGACGGCGAACCGAGACCGTCGTCAGGGTCGGCACGCGCATGCCGGTCGCCAATGGAGGGTCAGGTCGGCGCCGGATGGAAGGGGCGACTCGCTTTTTGGCGCGTCGCGACGGCGAAGCATTCGTGGGAGTCGGTGCCGACCCGTCGGGTATCGGTCGAGGTCAGATCTGGAAATCCTTGCGCTCGAGCAGCCACGAGATCGCGAAGCCGGCGAGCAAGCCCCAGAAGGCGGCGCCGATGTTGAACAGGCCGATGTCCGCCGTGGTGACCAGGAAGGCGACGAGGGCACCGAGCGTGAACCGGTCCTTGAAGCAGGTGTTGAATGCCGCCTGCAGGATGCGCAGCATGGCAAGGCCCGCGAGGGTCATGATGAACGCCTTGGGGGCATTGAGCATGAGCCGGGTGAATGCGGGGGCCAGCAGGCCGAACGCGACGGCGAGCGCGCCGGTGACGATCCCCGCGGTGTAGTGGCGCGATTTTTCGCCCGACGAAACGAGGATGGCGTTCGTTGGTCCGGTCAGGCAGGTGCTGACTGCGCCGACCGATGCGCTGGCAATCGCACCGACGCCGCAGGCGACGGTGACGGCGTCCACCGGCGGGTCGTGGCTTGCCGATTTCAGCACGGCGATGCCCTGGCCGTTCTGAACGACCAGCACCGTGATGGCGAGCGGGACGACCAGCTCGACCATGGCCGCCCACGACCACTGCGGTGCCTGCACCAGCGGTCGAACCAGCTCGATCGCGCCGACCGAGGCGATATCGAAGCGACCCAGTGCGGCGATTGCGACGGACCCCACCAGCAGCGCACCGATCAGCGGCGGCAGGCGGCGTCCCCACAACGGGATCGCGCTGAGCACGAGCCAGGCGACGACCATCGGTCCGGCGATGGCGGGATCGACGTGAAGCGCGCGCACCAGGTCGAGTCCGAAGCGCAGGAAGACCCCGGCCACCATGCCCATCACGATCGGCATCGGAATCGCCTGCATCGCGCGCTTGACCCAGCCGGTCACGCCGAGCACCAGCATCAGCACGCCGGTGGCATAGAAGGCGCCGATGACTTCCGGAAAGCTCAGGTGCTGCAGCGCGGGTCCGACCAGAACCGTGCCCGGTATGGTCCAGAAGAACGCGAGCGGCATCCGGTAGAGGGCGCTGAACAGGATCGTGATCAAGCCGTTGATGAAGAAGACGCCGAAGATCCATGACGAAAGTTCGACTTCGCTGAGCGCGCCTTGCGTGCCGACCGCGAGGATGATGGCGACCGGTGCGGTGGCGGCGAAGACCCAGCCGATGAAGCCGTTGGCGACGTAGCCCGGTCCGGTGTCGGCCCACAGCCGCGACCAGTCGAGGCGCGTGTCATGCGGCTTTTCGAGGCGGGACACGAGGTGTTTCAGGAACATCGGCTCAATCTCGATTACTTGTGATCATCGATGATGCCGCGGGTCTTCAGGCGATAGACCATCTGCGGCCGGGTCATGCCCAGCAGGCGCGCCGCGGCCGAGATATTGCCGTCGGAACATTCGACCGCCTTCCTCAGCAACAGGCTTTCGATCTCGTCGAACGAGATGCGGTCCTTGTCGTCGTGCATGCCGCGCAAGAGGTTGCCGATGCTGCGAAATGCCCGCTCGCCTTCGCTTTCCGACGCCGTTTCCTCGATCAGTTGCGACGGGTCGCGCCGGACGAACTGGCCGGTTGGATCGATGGTGAATTGCTGGGATTCGAATCGTTCCCCGCTGGTGAATAGCTGCGAGGCGTCGATCGCCGAATGGTTGGCGGCAAGGATGACGCCGCGCTCGATCACGTTCTCGAGTTCGCGGATGTTGCCCGGCCAGTCGTAGGACATCAGAGCGTCGACGGCGCGCTGGGTGAACCCGGTCAGGTGCCGGTTGTGCAGGTGGTTGAAGCGGCCGAGAAAGTGAGCGACCAGCAAGGGGATGTCGTCGCGTCGTTCGCGCAGCGGCGGGACTTGGATCGGGAAGACGTTGAGGCGGAAGAAAAGGTCTTCGCGGAAGCGCCCGGCGCGCACTTCCTCCCGCAGATTCAGATTGGTCGCGGCAATGACGCGTACATTGACCTTGCGCGACTGGTTGTCGCCCAGTCGCTCGATTTCGCCCTCCTGGATCGCCCGCAGCAGGTTGCCTTGTGCGCTGAACGACAGGGTGCCGATCTCGTCGAGGAACAGGGTCCCGCCGTCGGCTCGCTCGAAGCGCCCGGCCCGACTCTGGGTCGCGCCGGTATACGCCCCGCGGACGCAGCCGAACAACTCGGACTCGACCAGTTGTTCGGGAATCGCCGCGCAATTGACCGCCACGAACGGCATCTCGCTGCGCGTGCTGAGGCGGTGCATGGTCTGGGCAAACACTTCCTTGCCGACACCGCTCTCGCCCTGCAGCAACACCGTCGCATTGGTCGGCGCCGCGCGGCGGACCATGTGCATGACCGACTGGAATCCCGGCGACAGGCCGACCGGGCCGGACGCGTCGCCGGCATCGTCCGCCTTCGACGCCGGACTGACAACGACCGGATCCTGCCTGTGCGCATGTTCGCCGACCTGCTGGCGGGGCAGGAGGAATGCCATGTCGCGTTTGCCTTCCTCGCCCCACTCGTCCATCGGCTTGCCGACGATGCGGCAAATCGGTTGTCCCATGGCCTGACACTCGACTTCGCGATAGAGGATGGGCTTGCCCATGAATTCGGTCGAGAACCCGGATGCATAGCCGATCTGCATCCAGCAGGTGGGTTCGTCCCCGATCGGGAAGTACTTGAGGTGCTCCTCGTCCTCGACCGGATGGGTCCAGATGAATTCGCCGTAGTGGGTCCCTTTCTCGATGTCGAATTCGAGTCGCACCGGGGCGGAGAGTCCGATGCCCTCGAGGCAGTGGAGCTGCGGGCCGACGACGAACATGTCCTGCAGCGGCGCGTGCGACCGGACTTTCCGGGCCAGGCGGGCGTCCTGAACCCCGGCCTGGTAGCCCATTCGCGTCATAAAGCCCCGTGCGACGTCGCTGCCGAAGGCGTCGATCAGTTCCCGACGCAGGGAGCCGAAGGCCTGCGCATGCATCAGCAGCACGCGCTGGTCGCCCAAGGTGATGCGTCCATCCGTGGTCGAGAAGCGCAGCCGCCCCATCAGGTCGGCCAGATCCGGGAAACGGACTGCATCGACTTCGTCGGCGTCGTGGGACAAGACAGGCATCGGCTCGGGTGGATGGCCGAACTTGTCCGATGTTCGGTAGCGGTTCATCGCATTCTCCTCACTTTTCCTTGGGTTGTTCCACGCCATCCCGCTCGGCCACCGTCGCGTTCGGACGTCGCCATGCGCACCTCGCCGCGAGCGGCGTCGGTACCGATTCCGGAGATGGGACGCCGGATCGAAACCGAGTCGAGGCAGTCACGGAATTGCTGCGGCGCCGGCGCGCAGCATGCCGCGTCCGGCCAGTGCTCGTACGCGTGGCCGGATTCGGACGGCCGGTCCGCCGTGTCGTGCCCGCCGAGCGCGCGCCGATGCGTGGTCCATTGGTTCTCGGGTACGAAATTGGGGATGCGTTTCACGTCTCTCTTCCTGTCCTTGCGTCCACCGAGGCGCTGGGCCTGGCCGTGTCCGATGCCTGCAGCAAGGCATCGCTCGTTGGGGCTCAATTCCGCTCGTGTTCGTCGTCGTCGGCCTGATGCTTTTTGAGGCGATACGACAATTGCGGGCGGGTCATACCGAGGGTGCGTGCGGCGCCGGAGAGATTGCCGTCGGCCTGGCGCACGGCATAGCGGATCAGCATCTCCTCGACCTCGTCGAGGGAAAGGCCGGCGCGCAACACCTGCTCGCACAGGCTGTCGTCGGGGGGCTCGGGTAGGCTGCCGAGATTGCCTTCGGCGCCGATGCCTTCGCTCGCCGTCTCGCTCGGCAGGCGGCCGACGAACAACTGTTCGGCCTCGATGCGGCCGTGCTGGGGCGCCAGGATGACACCGCGTTCGATCAGGTTCTCGAGTTCCCGAACGTTGCCGGGCCAGTCGTAGCGGCGCAGCTCCTGCATCGCGCGGTCGGTGACGCCGAGCAGGCGCTTGCCGTGCATCGCGCAGAATCGTTCCAGCATCGCGTCGACCAGTTGCGGGATGTCGCACAGCCGTTCCCGCAACGGCGGAATGACGACCGGATAAACATTGAGGCGATAGTAGAGATCGGCGCGGAATCGCCCCTCCCGGACCGCGCTCTGGAGGTCGGCGTTGGTTGCCGTCACCAGGCGCACATCGACCTTGCGCACGCGCTCGTCACCGAGGCGCTCGAGCTCGCCCTCCTGCAGCACGCGCAGCAGCTTGGCCTGGGCCGCCAGTGGCAGCTCGCCGATTTCGTCGAGGAACAGGGTGCCGCCGTCGGCGCGTTCGAACTTGCCCATGCGCGACACCGAGGCGCCGGTATAGGCACCCTTCTCGACACCGAACAGTTCCGATTCGACCAGATCGTCGGGCAATGCCGCGCAGTTGACCGCGACGAAGGCGCGCTCGCTGCGCTGGGAGAGCTGATGCAGGGCCCGTGCGAAGCGCTCCTTGCCGACGCCGGTCTCGCCCAGCAGCAGCACCGTGACGTTGGTGCCGGCCGCGCGCGAGACCAGACTGAAGGCGTGGCGGAAACCGGGCGAGTTGCCGAGCAGATTGCCCACAGAGTGCTGCTCTTCGATGGTGGAGCGCAGCGCATCGACCTGGTCACGCAGTTCGAGCATGCGGCCGACGATCGAGTCGGCCTCGTAGAAGGGGGTGTGTTCGTGGGCGTCGGGCCATTCCTCCACCGGCTTGCCGACGATGCGGCAGTGGTCGCATTGGCCGGTGGCCGAGCACTCCACCTCCTTGAACAGGATGAAGCGGCCCATGAAGCCCGAGGTGTAGCCCGAGGCGTAGCCGATCTGCATCCAGCACACTGGTTCCTGCGAGGGGCCGAACTCCTTCAGGTGGGCATCGGCCTCGACCGAATTGAGCCACAGGAACTCGCCGTCGAGCTGGCCCTTGGCGACGTCCATTTCGAGGCGCACGGGCTCGACCACGACGGTGCCTTCGAGCATATGGAGCTGGGGGCCGGCGACGAAGGCATCCATCTCGCTGCAGTTGCCGCGGACCTGCTTGGCCAGTTCGGCGTCGCGAAGGCCGGCGGCGTAGCCCATGCGCGTCAGGATGCGGCGGGTCTGGGCGGGGCCGATCGATGCGATCAGCTCCTTGCGCAGCGAGGCGAGGGCGGCCGCATGGAGCAGGACCATGCGGTTCTCGGCCAGCCAGATGGTGCCGTCCTGCTGGGAGAAGCGGACCAGCTTGAGCAGGTC
>JAGRFZ010000090.1 GCA_020445785.1 Rhodocyclaceae bacterium | reverse complement strand
TCGCCGCCCTCAACGGCATCCTGGCTCAGCGTCTGGTCCGCCTGGTGTGTCGGGATTGCGCGCGACCCGGCAGCCCCTCGCCGGATTCCCTGCGCGAATCGGGCATCGACCCCGACACCGCCGACGCGTTCGAATTCGTCGAGGGCGAGGGCTGCGGCCGTTGCCGTGGCAGCGGCTATCGCGGGCGTTCGGCGATTGCGGAAGTCCTGCTCCTCGACGACGAATTGCGCCAACTCATCATCGACCGTGCGCCGATCGGCCAGATCAAGGCCGCCGCCCGGCGCAAGGGCACCCGGCTTTTGCGCGAATCGGCGGTAGACCTGGTCCGCGCCGGACGCAGCACGCTTGCGGAGATCAACCGTGTCACTTTTGTTTCGCAGTGAATTCTGCGCCGCACTGGCGCCCGGCCGGATCGAACTGACGCGTCTCGCCTACGGATTGCGTCGCCGACTCGAAGCATGGCGCCGGGCCGACCTCAGCCCGGCCGCCGGCGACGCCGATTGCTGGCGCTTCGTGCTCGAGGGCTTGGCATCGATGCTGCAGGGCGACCGTCCGGTGCGGGGTCGCCTCAAGGTCGTGCTGTCGAGCCACTGGGTACGCTTCCAAGTGATTCCGTGGAACCCCGAGATCGGGTCGCCGGCCGAGTTCGCCGGCTACGCGAGGGCCTGTTTCGAGCGGGTCTACGGCGAGGCCGCCGCAAACTGGGAGATCCGTTTCGACGAGGCCCGGACGGGATGCGGTCGGATGGCCTGCGCAATCGATCGCGAGTTGATCGACGGCATCGCCCGCGTCACCCGAGAAGCCGGCTGTCGCCTGAGCGGCGTGCAGCCGTACCTGATGCACGCTTTCAATCCGCTGGCGCTGCCGCTGGGGCGCAAGCGGTTTCTCTTCGTCCTGGCCGAGCGCGGGCGGGTGACGATCGCGGCCGGCGACCGGGGCGGCTGGACGGCGGTGCGCAATTGCTCGGTGACGGTGGACGAGGACGGCCTGCGGGACCTGGTCGAACGCGAGTTGAAGCTGCTCGGCGGCGAAGCGCAGCCGGAAGTGATCATCCACGCGCCCCGGATCGCCGCGGAGAAGCTCGAAGCGGTCGAGGCGCTGGGCTGGACACTGGTTCCGGCAGCCGGCGCCACCGATTACGCGATGGCCTGGGGGACGGGGGCGCCATGAAAGATCTGGATCTGGATTTCCATCGTGCGCCGCGCAGTTCGGCATTCGGCATCGCGCTGCTGATCGGAGGGCTCGTGGCGTGTGGCCTGGTGCTGGCCGATCTGGTCGAGGTGCACCGGCAACTCGACCAGGAGCGGGTAGTGCTGGCACGCATCGACTCGCTGCGGCCGGTCGAAGCGCGGGTTGCCCGCAAGGACAGCGATGCCCGCAGGAAATCCGAGAAGGCCGAACGCGAGAAACTCGAGGGGGCCCAGGCCGTGGCCGACCGACTGGCGATTCCCTGGGGAGATCTGCTGGCCGAGATCGAGGCCGCGGACGGCAACGACGTCGCGATCACCGCGCTGCTGCCCGACCCCGACAAGCGGGTGGTCCGCATCGAAGCGCAGGCCAGGGATCTGCGCTCGATGCTGAACTACAACGCCCGGCTTGCGGCGTCACCGATGCTGGGCGAGGTTGCCCTGATCACCCACGAGGTGGCCCTCGACGACCCGGATCAGCCGGTGCGCTTCAGCCTGAGCGCCGTGTGGAGGCAGAACGATGACCGCAATCCATAGACTGAGACTGATGGAGCATTGCCGTCGCGCCGGAGGGGCCGGCGCAGTCGGCGCAGGCCTGATCGCCTGTGCGCTGGTGGCCGGGATCAGTGCGCTGCTGCCGGCCAAGCGACAATTGCAGGAAACCCGGGTGGTGGTCGACGAGGCCCGGCGGCAGGTGCAGGCGCCGCGTCCGGTGACACCGGTCAAGACCGTCGACGAGCAGCTCGCGAGCTTCTACCAGCATTTCCCCGACCGCACCCAGGCGCCGCATCTGCTCGAAAAGGTCTATGCGGCGGCGGGCGAATTCGGCCTGCAGGTCCAGCGTGGCGACTACTCGGTGGCCGACGATCGCCGTGCCGGCCTGGTCAGTTATCAGGTACTGGTGCCGCTGTCCGGTCGCTACGGGCAGATCCGCGGTTTCGTCGACCAGGTGCTGAGATCGGTGCCGACCCTGGCCGTGGACGAACTCGGCTTCGCCCGCGAGCGCATCAGCCAGAGTCGGCTCGATGCCCATGTACGGCTCAACCTGTACATGGCGAGGATGTAGCGTGGGAATCGACCGCAAACGCTTCTGGTGGCTGTTTCTCGGGGCTTCCGCATTGCTTACGCTGGGCTCCGAGTTCCTGCCGACGGAGGATTCGGCCGGCGACACATGGATGCCCGCCCATGCCTCGCCCCACCGCCTGGAGGTGGGAGAGTCGAGGATCGCCTTCAACGCGCCGGAGCCGATGCCGGTGATCGAGTTTCCGGCCTCGCGGCGGCTGCCGTCCGGTGGTGCGATGTTCCGCGGCAAGAGCTTCGCCGCGCCACCGCCGCCGCCGCCGCCGCCGCCGCCACCACCGCCCCCACCGCCGGCGCGGGTGCCACCGGTGCCGTTCAAGTACGTCGGCAAACTGCTCGAGGGCGACGTGCTGACGGCTTACGTCTCACTCGGCGACCGCCTGATCCAGGTCCAGCCGGGCGACATCATCGATGAGCGCTATCGCATCGACAGCGTCGAACCCCGCGAGATCCTGCTGACCTATCTGCCGCTGCAGGCCCGCCAGTCGATCCCGGCAGGAGCTGCGCTATGACCCGATGCTACTGGCCGGCCCGCGTCGCGGGCCGGATCCTGCTGTTGCTGTTCATGACCGCCCTGATCGGCGGTTGTGCCGGCCAGCGCCTGCGCGACGAGGGTCTGGTCTTGATCGATGACGGGCACATCGAAGAAGGTCTGGCTCGGCTGCAGCGGGCGGTCGACGAGCATCCGGGCGAACTGTCCCATCGGGTGGCCCTGATCCGTGCCCGCCAGCGCGCCGTCGACCGCATCCTCGCCGATGCCCGCGAGGCCGAGCTGGCCGGCGACGCCGAGGCGGCGCGGCGGGCCTACGAGCGCGTCCAGGCGATCGATCCGACCCATCCGCGGGCGCGCGACAGCCTGCGTCTTGCCGCCAATCGTGACGTGCTGTCGGGCATCGACGCGCAGGCGCGCGAGGCTATTGCCCGGGGTGACGTCGAGGCGGCCGAACGCCTCACGGCCAATGTCCTGGCGCTCGATCCGAGCCATGACGGCGCTCGCGCCCTGAAGGCCGAGATCGACCGTGTCCGCCTGCGCGAGGCGGCCTCGATGCCCCAGATGCGTTCCAAGCTGCACCAACCCGTGTCGCTGGAATTTCGCGACGCACCGTTGAAGATGGTGCTCGACGTGCTGTCCCGCGCGAGCGGTATCAATTTTCTGCTCGACAAGGACGTGCGCGGCGCCACCAGCGTCACGATCTTCGTGCGTGACGTGCCGATCGAAGACGCCATCGAACTGCTGCTGGTGCAAAGCCAGCTCGAGCGCCGGCTGATCAACGAGAACACCATCCTGATCTACCCGAACACGCCGCAGAAGGTGAAGGAATTTCAGGATCTGGTGATCAAGCCCTTCTACCTCACCAACGGCGACGTCAAGCAGACCCAGCAGATGCTGAAGACCATTCTCAAGGCCGACGACGTCTACATCGACGAGCGGCTGAATCTGCTGGTGATGCGGGACACGCCGGAGGCGATCCGCCTTGCCGAGAAGCTGATCGCCGCTCAGGATCTGGCCGAGCCCGAGGTGGTGCTCGAGGTCGAGGTGCTCGAGGTCACGCGCAGCAAGCTGACCGAACTCGGGCTCAAATTCCCGTCGCAACTGGTCGGCCCGGGCGGCACCCTCGAGCGTGCGCAGATCCTCAATGGCGGCACCATCGGCGTGAACAGCGGCCTGGTGCTCAACCTGAAGAAGGAAGACGGCGACACCAACATCCTCGCCAGCCCGCGCATCCGCGTGCGCAGCCGCGAGCAGGCCAAGGTACATATCGGCGACCGCGTACCGGTGGTGACCGCGATCGTCACCCCGTCGACCGGCACGCCGGTGACCACCGACCAGATCCAATACCTGGATGTCGGGCTCAAGCTGGAGGTCGAACCCACCGTGCACCTCGACGACGACGTCGCGATCCGGGTCGGGCTCGAGGTCAGTACCTTCAGCCGGCTGCCGCCGACGCCCAACGGCACCACGCCGATCCAGGTCAGCACGCGAAACGCGCAGACCATGTTGCGGCTGCACGACGGCGAGACCCAGGTGCTGATGGGTCTGCTGCGCGACGACGACACCCGCACCGCGACCAAGGTCCCGCTGCTGGGCGATCTGCCGGGCATCGGCCGTCTGTTCTCGAGCGAACTCGCCGATGCCAAGAAGACGGAAGTGGTGTTGCTGATCACGCCCCACGTGGTGCGCAACGTGCGGCGGCCGAACATGAGCCTGGCCGGCATCTGGTCGGGCACCGATGCCGTGCTGCGGGTATCCCAACCCCTCGCCCGCGGTCGCGCCAGCGGTGCACCGCTGCTGGCCGACGCGAGTGCCGCCGTGGCCGCCACCCGGATCCCCGCTGCACCGCCCGCGCCGCGCGACGCGGCAATGCCGGTCACCGCCACGGCCACCGACGTGGCACCGCCGGTCACCGCCACGGCCACCGACGTGGCACCGCCGGCGCCGGCCGCCGCCGCTGCGGGCAAGCGCGTCCGTGCGCCGGCGGCAGGTCAGCCGGTGCGCTACCGATGGCGCGGTCCGGCCCAGGTCCGGGTGGGCGAGGCATTCAACCTATCGTTGATCTCCGACAGCGAAGCCCCGCTGACCGCCACCTCGTTACAGATGCGCATCGACCCGGCCGAATTCGAAGTGCTCGAGATCAGCGAGGGTGGGGCACTGCGCGACGGCGAGGGCGGTACCGCATTCCGCCAGCGCATCTATCCTGCCGGTGGCCGCATCGCGATGGGGGTCGTGCGGGACGACGGTCGCGCGGTCGGCGGCAGCGGCGAACTCGTGACCCTCCGTCTGCGCGCCCGCAAGGCGGTTGCGCAGGCCCTTGTCCATCTGTCGAGCGTGGCGCCGATCGGTGCCGAACGCCAGGGTCTGCCGGTGCAGGCGAGCGGTCCCTTCAGCCTCCAGGTGCTGCCATGAGGGCATGGCGGCCGGGGGGCTTCACGCTGATCGAACTGGTGGTCACGCTGGCCATCGTCGGCGTGCTCGCCTCGGTGGCATTGCCGATCGCCGAACTTGCGGTGCAGCGCAGTCACGAACAGGAGCTGCGCCACGCGCTGCGCCGGATTCGGACCGCGCTCGACGCCTACAAGGACGCGGTCGATCGCGGGCGGGTGGCCGGACCCGCCGATGCCTCCGGCTTTCCGCCGCGGCTGGAGGCCCTGGTGGAGGGCGTCGTGGACCTGCACAGCAGCCGCGGTGAGCGCCTCTACTTTCTGCGCCGGCTGCCGCGCGACCCGATGCATCCCGACCCCTCGCTGCCGGCGGCGCAGACCTGGGGCAAGCGCAGCTATGCCAGCAGCCACGAGAATCCGCGCGAAGGCAGGGACGTCTTCGACGTCTATTCGCTGTCCGATCGTCGCGCGATCGACGGCAGCCGGTATCGGGAGTGGTGATGCGCAGGCGCCGGGGCTTTACGCTGATCGAAATGCTGGTCGTGATGGTCGTGATCGCGCTGCTGCTGACCATCGCCACGCCGCGCTACCTGCACAGCGTCGATCGGGCGCGCGAGAACGTGCTGCGGGAAAACCTGCTGCTGATGCGCGACGCGCTCGACAAGCATTTCGCCGATCACGGTCGATATCCGGATGCCCTCGAGCAACTGGTCGAACGCCGCTACCTGCGGGCGGTACCGGTGGATCCACTGACCGACAGCGCCGAGACATGGCTGATGGTGGCGCCGTCACGAGCCGATCTCGGTGCCGTGTACGACGTGCGCAGCGGCGCCGAGGGGGTGACACGTGGTGGCGTCGCCTACGGTGCGCTGTGATGGCCATCGGCGGGACGCCTCACTTGCCGGTGGCGCCGTCCTCGGTGCGGCAGCGCGCGGCTGGATTCACCTATGTCGCGCTGCTCCTGGGCATTGCCCTGATGGGTACCTCGCTGGCCTGGCTCGGACAGTCGTGGCAACTGGCCAGCCAGCGCGAAGCCGAGCGCGAACTGCTCTTCGTCGGGCGCCAGATCCGCCAGGCCCTGCTCTCGTATCAGCGCAGCGGGCCGACCTTCGGGCAGTTGCCGACGAATCTCGAGGCATTGCTGCACGACAGCCGGGGGGTCTCGGTCCGGCGCCATCTGCGGCGCATCTACGCGGACCCGGTCGGCGCCGGAGCGCCCTGGGCGGTGATCACCGACGAAGCCGGTCGCGTGCTCGGCGTACACAGCCGCTCGTCGCGCACGCCGCTCAAGCGGGCCGGCTTCGGCAGCGGCGAGGAGGCCTTCGAAGCGGCCCGAACCTATGCGGACTGGCGCTTCGCGGTGCGCCGTGTTGCGGCGCAGGAGACGGTAGATGATTCCGCACCGCAGCGAGACGAGCGCCATCGCTACCGGCCGGGTGCCCACGTCGGGGCCCCGACGAGCGATTCGGCGGCTGCCGAGCCCATCAGGAAACCGTGATATGTCAATGTCCAAAAGGGGTTTCGGGTCGTCACAGGATTTTGCAGTTCCGGGAAGCCTATTGCCTACCTGGGGCTCTGGTCATGGCGCCCGATTCGCAACAAAATGTGAGCGCGATCAAGGTTATTGATCCAGAATCGGAGCAGAGTTGTTGCTGCACCTGCAGCGAAGGTCGCAGCGGACAGCCCCGTCGGATGCAGCCGGCGGGGCGACCAGGAGGGTAAAGGGAATGGAGTTGTCGATACTGAACGGCTGGCTCAAGGGTGGGCGTTCCGGCGCCGCCGCCGATGGCGGTGCCGAGACCGCGCCGACTGCCGTCGATGCGGCCAGCCGCCCGGCGGAGCAGTCGCCGGACCGCTTCCGCCTGCTGAAATGGTTCGCGGCCGCGAGTTTCGTCGCGGTGATGATGGTGATCGCGGCCTTTGCCGCTGTACTTTCGCACTTCGTCGGTGAGGCCATCCTGCGCCACGATGCGACCCTGACCAGCGAATTCATCGGCAATCTGGCCGATACCGAAGTCCTGCACGGCGGCATGATCGGCCAATTGACCCTCGGCCAGATCCTCGATCCCCACTTCGATGCCGACCGGTTCGATGTGTCCGCCGAGCGGGCCGCTGCGGCCCGCGCCGAATTCCTTTCCCATGTGGCGATGTTGCCCGACGTGGTAATGGTCAAGGTCTATTCGCGCGACCGTGAGCTGGTGTGGTCCACCGCGGTCGGCGAACTCGGCCAGATGGAAGATTCGAACAGCGAACTGGAACGCGCCTTCCAGCAGAAGAAGCTCACCGTCAATCACAGCTTCTCGCCGTTCCGCGACGAAGTACGGCGCATGGACCACCGCTACGAAGGCGGCGCAGGCGGCTATTTCGTCGAAGAATACATTCCCCTGTTCGACATGAACGGTGAGGTCGCCTCGGTCGTCGAGGTCTACAAGCAGCCCAAGTCGCTGCGCCAGACCCTATTCACCGGAAAGCTGCTGGTGTGGGCGCTGGCCCTGTTCAGCGGCGTCGTGCTGTTCGGCGCGTTGGTATGGATCGCCCGGCGTGGCGAACGCCTGATCGACCAGCAGCAGGCGCGCCTGATCGACGCCGAAAACCTGATGGTGATCGGCGAAATGTCGGCCGCCGTCGCCCACGGCATCCGCAATCCGCTGGCGGCGATCCGCTCCAGTGCCGAGTTGGCGATGGACAGCGACGGTGCCTGTCTCAAGCGCAACCTCGAGTCGATCATTCGTCAGTCCGATCGACTCGGGCGCTGGCTCAAGGAACTGCTGGTGTATGCCGGGCCGATCAACTCCCATTCCGACGAGGCGGTGGATGTCGGCGCAGTCGTGCACGAATGCCTGGCCGGCATGCGCACCCAGATGGAGAAGCAGCGGGTGGATGTGGTGCTGACCCAGCGCGGCGAAGTCGCGCCGGTGATCTCGGGCAGCCGCGCGGTGGTCTCCCAACTCGCCCATACCGTGCTCTCGAACGCGCTCGAAGCGATGCCGCGGGGCGGCATGCTGCGCGTGACCATCGACGCCCAGTTCGGCCGGCGCCCGTTGCGCCTGGTGGTCGAGGACAGCGGCCCCGGCATGACCTCGGAGCAGATGGAGCAGATCTTCAAACCCTTCTTCACGACCAAGAGCACCGGACTCGGCATCGGTCTGCCGCTGGCACGGAGGATCATCGATCGCCTCGGTGGCGACATTGCATTCACCAGTCGACTGGGGGCAGGAACCCGCGTGGAGATCACCTTTGGAAACCCGGAGGCCGGCAGTGAGTAGTCTGGCACTGGTCATCGAGGATGACGAAACCCTGGCAGAGAACGTCTGCATCTTTCTGGAGCGCAACGGCTGGGAGGCCCACTACTGCCTCACCGCCGAGGAGGCGCTGAAGTCGCTCGAAACCACCCATCCGGACATCGTCATCTCCGATGTCATGCTGCCGGGTCTGTCCGGCCTGCAACTGATGGAGAAGATCAATGAAATGGACCGCGACCTGCGGGTGATCTTCATGACCGGCTCGGAGCGGATGCAGACCGCGGTCGACGCGATGAAGCTCGGTGCTGCCGATTACCTGACCAAGCCGGTGGCATTGGCCGAACTCAAGCTCTCGGTGGAGCGGGCGCTGGGTTGCGTCCAGATGGAGCGCACGCTGTCCGCCCACAACCGGCGCCAGGCCGAAAAGGGTGGGCTCAAGCGACTGATCGGAAGCGCGCCGACGATGGAGGAGGTCAAGGTCCGCATCCGCCAGATTCTGGACGCCGAATCGCGCCTGGTGGGCGACGATCTGCCGGCGGTGCTGGTGACCGGCGAAACCGGTACCGGGAAGGAGGTGGTGGCGCGGGCCCTGCACTTCGACGGCTCGCGCGCGACCCAGCCCTTCGTCGAGGTCAATTGTGCGGCGATTCCCGATCACCTGCTGGAGTCGGAGCTGTTCGGTCACGAACGCGGCGCCTTCACCGATGCCAAGGAACGAAAGGTCGGGCTCGTCGAATCGGCCGAGGGCGGCACCCTGTTTCTCGACGAGATCGGCGAAACGGATCTCAACATCCAGGCCAAGCTGCTGAAGTTCCTCGAGGATCGCACCGTGCGGCGGATCGGCAGCGTGCGGGCGCGGCGGGTGAACGTGCGCATCGTCAGCGCCACCAACCGCGACCTCGCCCAACTCGTGCAGGAGGGCCTGTTCCGCAGCGATCTCTACTTCCGTCTGCGCATCATCGAAGTGAAGATCCCGCCGCTGCGCGAGCGCGGCGCCGACGTGCTCGAACTCGGCAAGCACTTTCTGAAGGAACTGGGACGTCGCTACGGCAAGCGCGACATGATCTTCAGCCAGGATGCCGAACGCATGCTGATGGGCTATCACTGGCCGGGCAACGTGCGCGAACTGCGCAACATGCTCGAGGAGACGGTTCTGCTCGCCTCGCATCCGGTGATCATGCCCGAGCAATTGGCCCTGTGCTCCCGGGCCATGGGCAATCCGGTGGCCGCCGCCCAGGTCGCGCCACAGGAATGCATGAACAACTGTTCGACGCCGCTCGGCGGCACCCGCTTCGGCCCCATCCGTGGCCGGCCGGAAGACCCCGATCGGGAAGAGGTGGTGCGGGTGCTGGAACGTACCGACTGGAACGTCTCGAAGTCGGCCAAGCTGCTCGGCCTGTCGCGCGACATGCTGCGCTATCGCATCGAGAAGTTCGGCCTCGAACGACCGAACTGAGCCGGGTGGCAGGCCCCGGCCTACTGGATGCTGCCGGCCAGCTCGAAGATCGGGATGTACATCAGCACGACGATGACGCCGATCAGGCCGCCGATCACGGTCATCATGGCCGGCTCGATCAGCTTGACGAACCAGTCGATCCAGCGCGTGATCTCTTCGTCGTGGAAGTCGGCGCTCCGCTCCATCATTTCGCCGAGGTTTCCGGACTTCTCGCCGGCGCGCAGCATGCGCAGCGCGATCGGCGTGGTCAGGCCGTGGGTCTCCAGCGCCTGGGACATCGCGATGCCCCGGCGGATGTCCTCCGACGCCGCATCGAGCCGATCGCGCAGCGCACCCGGCACCAGACCACGGGCCATGCGAATCGACTCCAGGACCGGAATGCCGCCGCGCAGCAGGATGCCGAGCGACCGATACAGGCGTGCCAGGCGGACCACCAGCAGGCGACGCGAGATTCCGGGCAGCGACTCCGCCCACAAGCCGAGGCGGGTGCGCACCGACGGATGACGCCAGGCGGCGGCGAGGCCGGCAACGGTCGCCGCCAGGCCGGCCAGCAGCCCCGGCTGGTGGGCATTCATGAACTTGCCCCAGGAGAGCAGGAGCTGCGAGAGCAGGGGCAGATTGCCGCGCATGTCCTCGTACACCTGGCTGAAGCGCGGCACGACATAGCCCACCAGGAACAGCAGCACCGCGGTGCCGACCAGCAGCAGCACGGCCGGGTAGATCGATGCCGACACCAGCTTCTTGCGCACTTGGTCGGTCTGCTCCCGATAGGCGACGAACCGCCGCAAGGCGCGCGGAAGATCGCCGGTGCGTTCGGCCGAGCGCATCAGCGCGACGTAGAGTTCGGGGAATACCGCGGGGTGCTGCTCGACCGCCTGGGAGTAGGACTTGCCCTCGAACAGGCTGCGGGTGAGTTGTTCGTAGACCTTGCGCGCCGCCGGGCTGTCTTCCTTGTCGGCCAGCCCCTCGACAGCCTCCACCAGCGGTAGGCCGGCCGACAGCAGGGTCGCGAGTTCCTGGCTGAACAGGGTGATCGGCAGGTGGCCGTTGCCGGATCCCCTCGCCAGGCGCACCGCCGGCCGTGCCGACAGGCCGTGCAGCCCCTGGTCGGCGGCCGCCTGCAGCGCTTCCGCACGGTTGGCGGCCTCGACCGGCAGCGAGACGATGCGCGCCCGGGCGTCGAGCGCACGCACGTGGAACCGCATCGCTCAGCCGCCGCCGCGCACGTCGGCCGACTCGGCATTGCCGCCGGGCCGGCCGTCCTTGCCCAGGCTGTAGAGGTCGTACTCGCCCTTGGCGCCCGGCTGCCGGTAGATGTAGGGCCGGCCCCAGGGATCGCGGGGAAGATCCTTCTTCAGGTAGGGGCCGCTCCAACGGTTCTCGTCGGCCGGGGCATGCATCAGTGCCAGCAGGCCCTCTTCGCTGCTGGGGTAACGGCCGGTGTCGATGCGGTACATGTCGAGCGCCTTTTCCAACGCTTCGATCTGGGCGCGGGCGGTGTTGGTTTCGGACTTGCCGATCTGGGCGAAGTACTTGGGTGCGACGTAGCCGGCGAGCATGCCGAGAATGACCATCACCACCAACAGTTCGAGCAGGGTGAAGCCGCTCGAATGGCGGTGCGGAAGGGTTCGGTGGGAATTCATGGGGATGTGCCTCGGGTTGCGACGACACCAGGGAAAAGCAAGGTCGGTGCCCGCCGTCGACGGGCCGCCGCTCGTGGCCGCCGACGCTGCCGTTCGGATCCGCTGCACGCCTCGAAGCCGCCCCCGGCCAGAGCTGGCATCGTATGTGCATCGTCGGCTCTGGGGTCGTCCGGGCTGACGCATCGACCAGGGGGCCATGATGCGCCGGTACTTGCCCGGGCGACCCTGCTTTTCTCTCGATCCGCGCCGGACGAGCTTCGTCCGCCGGCCGCCGATGCCCCGCCGCGCCGCGGCATTCCGGCCGATGCGCTGCCTACCCTGAACACATATTCGAAACACGTAGGAAAAGATCCTACGCGGCTCTTGGCGTCATCCCCAACACTGGGGGAGGGCGAAAACCCAATCCTGGGGTGTGGGGGCGGATGTGGGGAGATTCCCCACGGTTCCCCACCCTTGCGTGGGCCTCGATCCGGGATTTGCCTCGGTATGCGGCGTGTTTTCGGGCCTCTGGCTTGTGGCATGGATGCTGCAGTGAGCGCATGCCGTGGCGTCCGCCTGTGACTTCGGTCACGTGGGGAGGCGGTCTCCGCCACGGTCCGTGAAACGGTTCCTTCCAGGAGGTAACAATGTCAAAGAGAAGCGATTCAGTGCCGAGGCCGCAGCGGCGGCATCGGTCGCGCGGATCGACCCGACTCGGGCAGATGCTGGCGGTGTCCAGCCTGGCCGGTCTGGCGATCTGGGCGACCCCGGCACAGGCGCAGGTCGCGTGCAGCAAGACGTTCCGTGCTGAAGTCGTGGCCATCGATCAGCCGGTGATGTTCAACCGCCTCGGCGCGCAGAACATCAACTGGATGATGTATGCGCTCAAAGAGGATGTGGTCGACAGCAACAACGTGCCGCTGACCGCGGCCGGCTCGAACCCGCAGCCCGGTCAGGTCAAGTTGCGCGACGACAAGCGTCCGCGTCCGCTGGTGCTGAGGGTGCCGGCCGGTACCTGCCTGCAGGTGGAGCTGACCAACCTGTTGGCGCCGGCGGCCAACCCGAACAATGCGCCGATTCCGGGCACACCGCCGTTCAATCTGCAGATCGACGATCAGGTGGCGGACCGCCACGTCGGATTCCATTCCTCCGGACTGCAACTCGTCGAGAGCATCGACGACGACAGCAGCATGGTCGGCAAGAATCCGGGCGCGGTCGGAAGCCTGGTGCCGGTCGGTTCCACTCGCACCTACACACTCTTGGCGGAGAAAGAGGGCGCATTCGAGGTTGCCAGCTACGGCGCACAGTTCGGCGCCGATGCTACGGCTGGCAACACCACGAACGGACTCTTTGGTGAGGTGATTGTCGAACCAACCGGCTCTGCAGTATACCGCAGCGCCATCAACGAAGAGGAGATGCGCCTCGTAACAAGGCTTGACCGCAACGGCAATCCGCGTCGCACGCCGGACGGCCAGCCGATCATCAACTACGAGGCGGTCTATCCGAACGAGGAGCCGTGGATCTCCGAGGGCAAGGCCGGTCGGCCCATCCTCAACATGATGCAGGGCGACCGCATCGTGCATACCGAGATCGACGCGGTCATCGCCTACGGCCCCACCGGCAGGATCTCCGGTGACGGTACCTTCCCGGCCTCGACCTATCCGCTCGAGAGCGTCGGCAAGCGCAACCCGACCTATCCGAACCGGCTGCAGCCGTTCCGCGACTTCGCCTCGGTCTTCCACGACGAGAACGCCGCCTCCCAGGCCTTCCCGGAGTGGTACCTGGATCCGGTGCTGGGTCACACCCTCCACGGCGTGCGCGACAGCTTCATGATCAACTACGGCTCCGGCGGCATCGGCACCGAGATCATCGCCAACCGTCTTGGTGTCGGACCGATGCACGACTGCCTGGGCTGCGCCTACGAGGAGTTCTTCCTGACCTCCTTCACGGTCGGCGACCCGGCGATGCTGGTGGATGTGCCCGCCAACTTCGGCCTGGAAGGCTGTACCCCGGCGCTGGTCGGTTGCGAGGACGTCGGACCCAAGGCCAACGAGGCCCTGTACCCGGCCGACCCCTCCAACGTGCACCGCAGCTACGTGGGCGATCGTGTCAAGTTCCGCAACATCCACGTGGGCAAGGAACAGCACGTCTTCCACCTGCACAACCACCAGTGGCTGTTCAACCCGAACGACGACAACGCCAACTACCTGGATGCCCAGGGCATCGGGCCGGGTTCGGGCTACACCTACGAGATCGCCTTCGGGGGTTCGGGCAACCGCAACAAGAGCGCGGGTGACGCGATCTTCCACTGCCACTTCTACCCGCACTTCGCGCAGGGCATGTGGTACATGTGGCGGATCCACGACGTGTTCGAGGAAGGTACTCGCCTGGCGGCATCGGGTGAGAGCTTCCACGGCTCGCCGTTCGCGCTGCAAAGCGGCAAGCCGGCCGCCGGCGCCCGTGCGTATCCCGACGGCGAGGTTGTCGCCGGTACGCCGATCCCGGGTGTGGTGCCGCTGCCGGGCAAGGCCATGGCGCCGATGCCGGGCGAAGTGACCGTGGTGCCGAAGGTCGCCGACAATGGCCTCACCGTGGGTTCCAACGCCAAGGTCATCGACCGCGACGTGAACCCGGGCTATCCGTTCTGGGTGGCCGGTATCGAGGACGTGGTCGGTCAGCGTCCGCCGACGCCGCCGCTCGACATGGCCACCAAGGACCTGATGGCCCAGCTCAAGGGCACGGGTGATCCGCTGTGGGCCAAGGTCGATGCCACCGGCTCTGCCGCGGGTTTCGATGGCGGTCTGCCGCGCTTCTCGACCCAGGGCTTCGCCGACGGTGGTGAGGCGGTGGCGACCCAGAGCCGTCTCGACCTGTCGAAGATCGTGACCAAGGCCAAGCCGGTGTACTTCCCCGAGGAAGGTACGGATCTCGAGCAACTCGCCATGCGCTTCATGGCGCAGCGCGCTCACCCGTCCTTCAAGGTGGATGGCAACGGTGCGGTCAGCGCTGCGGATTTCATCGTCAACGGTCTGCCGCCGGTCGCCGGTGCGCCCTACGCGGACCCCTGCGTCGATGACGGTGGCCAGCGGCTGAACGCCGGTGTGGTCGGCAACTTCTTCGGTGCGGTCGGCCTCTCCACCCAGGGCGCGTCGCCGTTCAACGCCGATTCGCCGCGGGTGTACAAGGCCGGCAACGTGCAGATCGATGCGGTCTTCAACAAGGTCGGCTACCACTATCCGCAGCAGCGCATCATCTCGCTGTGGGAGGACGTCAACCCGTTCATCAACAAGGAGAAGGCGCCCGAGCCCTTCGTCATCCGGATGAACACCTTCGACTGCACGATGTTCGCGCACAGCAACTTCGTGCCGGCGGAGTTCGAGGTGGACGACTTCCAGGTGCGCACGCCGACCGACATCATCGGTCAGCACATCCACCTGCCGAAGTGGGACCTGACGACGGCCGACGGCGCTGCCAACGGCTGGAACTACGAGGACGGCACGCTCTCTCCGGGCGCCGTGCGCGAGCGCATCGAAGCCATCAACCACTTCAACGAGGAGCGTGAAGCCGCCGGACTGGAGCCGATCGGACCGCACCTCGAGCCGAAGCCGCATCCGTTCCTGGGTGCCGGTGTGCGCAACGAGTGGCTGGGCGCCCGCGTGACGCTGCAGCGCTGGTTCGCCGACCCGGTGGTCAACACCGACGGCGTGGATCGGGGCCTGGGCATCATCTTCACCCACGACCACTACGGTCCTTCGACCCACCAGCAGATCGGTCTGTACGCCACCGTGCTGACCGAGCCGGCCGGATCGAAGTGGGTGCACAACGAGACGGGCGACACCATGTACACCCGCGCCGACGGCGGACCGACGAGCTGGCAAGCGTCGATTCTCCCGGGCGAGGTGGGTGGTTATACCCAGAACGTCGGTGCCAACGAGCTCGATGCGTTCCGCGAGTTCTACTTCGAGTACTCGGACTTCCAGAGCGCCTACCAGAAGGGCGTGTATGTCGGCGCGGGCCCGGATGGCCGTCCGCATACCACGGCAGGCGCCGACGGCGTGGGCCACCCGGTGCATGACGCCGAGGGCATCAACACCGCCTTCCCGGTGACGGCCAACACCTTCCGCGACTCGATCAACCCGTCCTTCCGTCAGGAAGCCGGGCTGCCGGACATCGTCAATCACCCGGCGTTCTGCCCGGGCGGTGTGCCGCGTCCGTGCCCGGAGGCCATCACGGCCGACGACACCGGCATGCTCGTGGTGAACTACCGCAACGAGCCGGTCGGTCTGCGGGTGTTCGATCCGTTCGAAGAAGGTCCGGACGGCAGGCGTGGTACCCAGGCCAAGGATCGGGCCGGCGACCTGGCGTTCGCGCTGCAGTCGCGTACCGACCGCGCCATCCCGCAGATGAACACCGTGCTGGGCGACACGCCGTATCCGGGGCTCAACCGCGACGTCGATCCGGGTGATCCCTTCACCCCGATGCTGCGGACCTACTCGGGCGACCTGGTCAAGGTGAAGTTCCAGGCCGGTGGTCACGAGCACGAGCACAACGTCACCATCCACGGCGTCAAGTGGCTGCAGGGCGGCTCGGGGCACGGCAAGCAGCCGAACTCCGGTTGGAAGAACGGCCAGAGTGCGGGTATCTCGGAGCAATTCACGCTGTCCACGCCGGTCGTCGCCGACTTCCAGCAAGACAGCGAGATGGCCGACTACCTGTGGAGCGTCGACGCGAGCCAGGACGGCTGGTGGAGCGGCATGTGGGGTCTGATGCGCAACTACACGATGTTGCGCGACGACCTGCCGGCCCTGCCCAGCAATCCGAAGCCCGTGGTCGTCGGCAACCGCGACCAGTTCGACGGCGTCTGCCCGAAGACTGCGCCGATCCGTCGTTTCGACGTTACCGCCGTGCTCGCCAACAACGTGCTGCGCAACCGCCTCGGCGTCACCATTCCGGAAAACAACAATCCGATCGACAACGTCGGCGGCAAGTTGGATCCGGAGGGCGGCACCCTGGTCTACAACCCGCGCCGCACCACGATCCGCAACCTGACGGTCGCGCTGGACAATGGAGAGACCCTCCAGATCGCCGGCAACAAGGGCCCGCTGCATGACCCCACCGGGATCATGTTCGTGCGGACTCGCGACTTGAACGATCGTGGCCTGCTCCGGCGCAACGCACCGGTCGAGCCCCTGGTGCTGCGGGCCAACGCCGGCGATTGCCTGTACGTCACGCTGCGCAACGAGCTGCATGACGAGATGCCGGACCTGGCAGGCTACAACACGCTGCTGCAGGTGGTCCGTCGTGATCGTGGCCGTTTTGGTGGTGCGCTCACCTGGTTCGAAAACAACCTGATCCGTCCTTCCACGGAGCTGGGCCTCCACCCGCAATTGGTGGAGTACGACGTGACCCGTTCCGACGGCGTCAACGTTGGCCAGAACCGCGTGCAGACGGTCGGGCGCGGTGATGTGGCGACCTACCAGTGGTACGCCGGTCACCTCGAGCCGGGTGGCAATCGCCAGCCGCTGTCGGCTGCGGTCGCCCAGGAGCTGGAGGCTGCGGAAGGCAAGGTGCTGACCGATGGGCGCATCGACGACGACGTCGTGGCTGAAACCGAAATCAAGAACCTGGATTCCACCGAGTTCCTTGATGACGATTACAAGCTCGGCGACGTCGACGAGGCGACTCGCGAAGCGATGATCGACCAGGAGGAGTACGAGTACGAGCTCGAAGGGCCGGATGACGGCATGACCGACGACGGTGATGGACAAGTCGTCGCAGTGCCGACCGCCGAGACCACCGACATGGTGGACGTGGTGGCGACCCCGGTCGAGTTCGGTGGCTCCAATCTGACGCCTGCAGACAAGATCAAGCAGACCCAGAAGGGCATGGTCGGCGGCATGGTGATCGAGCCGGAAGGCGCGACCTGGCCGGACGATCGCTTCATCGCCAACCTCGACCGCGCGATCGATCACCAGATCGATACCACCGGTCAGGTGACGCCGGCGACGATCGGTACCCGTGCCCAGGCCACCATCACCCATGGTGAGAGCTCGTTCCGCGACTTCGTTCCGATGCACCAGAAGGCGTTGAACCTGCGCTTTGCCGACGGTGCGGCCGTGCCGAACCTGTCCGCCGAGGGTCAGACGATCCCCGAGGACAGCCACGACGCCGGCCAGATGGCGATCAACTACGGTACCGAGCCTGCCTGGTTCCGCTTCGGCCTGCCCGCGCAGTCGCCGTTCGGCAAGCAGGGCTTCGGTGGTGTGGTCAACGCCCATCAGCTGTTCAGCAACCAGTGCTGCGACAACGGTGGTACCGCCACCACGGCGACCAGCAACGTCGGCGAACCGGCCACCCCGGTCTTCGTCGCCAATGCTGGCCAGGAAGTGCGCATGCGTGTGCTGGAGCCCTCGGGCGCCGGCCGCGGCACGATCTTCAACCTGCACGGCCACGTGTGGGCGCGGGATCCGTACTTCTGCCCGGGTGAATCCCGCAACGGCCTGCCGGGCGCGTGCGAGATGAACACCGTGGCGTCCCGTGCGATCGGCGCGAACCCGCTCACCTTCCTGTACCTCGGGGCGCAGGAGAGTGTGCAGCCGATGGCGCACTTCGAGCTGTTCCTGCCCAAGGCAGGCGGCCAGGGTGCGATCGCCGGTGACTACCTGTTCGTGGATCGCGGTTCCTTCGGCCGGACCAACGGCCTGTGGGGCCTGATGCGCGTGCAGTAAGCACTTCGTAACCCCCCCGGCCCCGCGAGGGGCCGGCGGGATGCGGCCGGGCAGCATGGGCCGCATCCCGCTTCTCCTTCCTGACGTCGAGGTCGCGTGCGGCGACGACGTGATGATGGAGGCAACCGAGGACAGGAGGTAAGGCAGTGACAGTCAGAACATTCAAGGCACTGGCGATCGCGACGGCGATCTGGACCATCGGCTCGGTCGGCCATGCGCCGGTGCTGGCTGCAAACCAGGTGGTGGCGCCACCGACCACGGTCGACGTGCCGGGGCGGATCAGCGACCGGCTGGTGCGCGACGGGCTGGTGATCGACTTCGAGGCGACACCAGTCGAGAGCGATGCGATCACCGAGGGCCTGCTCACCGACGTGCGCTTCCGCATCACCCAGGAAGCCAGCGGCGAGCCGGTCAAGGGGGTGTTCCCGGCCGCCTGGCTCGACGTCGGCGCCAACATCGGCGGCAAGGACGGCGAGATCAAGGAGTGCCGCGACAAGGTCGGACTCTACCTCAAGGGCATCGTCGGCATCCGGCCGATGCTCGACCTCAATGGCTACTACGTGCTGGTGCTGAACAAGGATCCGAGCATTTCGGTGGTCGACCCGATGGTCAACATGGCCGGACGGACCAGCACCTACGCGATCATCGTGTTGAAGCGCCCGCCGATGGACTGGGCACGCAGCAAGGACGAGAAGACCCTGTTCGTGTCGATGCCGGTGGCCGACGAGGTGGCGGTGATCGACGCCGACCACTTCAAGGTCACCCACAACGTGCCGGCCGGCGACAACCCGACCCGGGTCGTCGTCCAGCCGGATGGGCGCTACGTCTGGATCGGCAACAACGGGCTCGGCGAGAAGAGCGGCGTCACCGTGCTCGACGCCGAGAGCTACAAGCAGGTGGGCTTCATCGCGACCGGCAAGGGGCACCACGAGATCAGCTTCTCCGACGACTCCGCCCATGCCTTCGTCACCAACCGGGACGACGGCAAGCTCAGCGTCATCGATGTCGCCCGGCTCGAGAAGATCCAGGACCTCGACGTCGGCAAGCAGGTGCTGTCGGTGGGCTATTCGGCGCTCGCCAAGGCCGCCTACGTTGCCGACGGCAAGACCGGACAGGTCACCGTGATCGACGGCGAGACGCTCGAAATCCGCAAGCGCATCCAGTCCCACCGCGGCCTCGGCCCGCTGCGGGTGTCGCCGGACGGGCGCTGGGTGCTGGCCGCCAATACGCTGAAGGACCAGGTGTTGGTGATCGACGCCGCCAACGACCAGGTGGTGAACAGCATCGACATCGCCGGCGAGCCGTTCCAGCTGACCTTCTCGCGCAGCTTCGCCTACGTGCGCGGGCTGTCCACCTCGAAGGTCAGCCTGATCAACCTGTCGTCGCTCGGCGAGGGCAAGAAGCCGATCGTGAACAGCTTCGACGCCGGCAACAAGGCGCCGAAGCTGGCGGGCGACCTGCCGCTGGCCGACACCATGACGACGGCAACCACCGACACCTCGGCCTTCATCGTCAATCCCGCCGACAACACCACCTACTTCTACATGGAGGGCATGAATGCCCCCATGAGCAACTACAAGAGCTTCGGCCACGTCGCCCGGGCCGCCAAGCTGGTGGATCGCAGCCTCAAGGAAGTGGAGCCGGGCGTCTATTCGACCAAGGTACGCTTGCCGGTGGACGGGCGCTTCGATGTTGCGCTGATGCTCGACACGCCCGAACTGGTGCACTGCTTCTCGATGAGCGCGGCGCGCAACCCGACCATGCACCAGGCCGGCAGCTGGGGCATCGAGTTCGTCGATGATCGCGCGTCCGGCGCGGTCGGGGAGCCGACCGCGCTGCGATTCCGCATCGTCGATCCGGTCAGCGAAGAGATCAAGGAAGGCGTGCGCGATGCCTCGGTCGCCTGGTACCGGGCGCCGGCCTTCGAGCGGCGGGAGGCCATCGCCAAGGAAGTCGAGCCGGGCCTCTATGAAGTGGCGCTGGAGTTCGCCAAGCCCGGCGCCCACTACGCCTTCGTCAAGGTGCCATCGCTGAAGATCAACCAGGAGAACTCGCGTTTCCGCTCGATCAAGGTGGGCGCGGAGCGGGTCGCGACGGCCAAGACCAAATAATGGAGAACACTCCCATGAATGCACCCGAGAACAATCGATCGTCGCGTCCCGTGCTGTCGGCGCTTGCTGCAGCGCTGCTGACGATGTCGGCCGCGGCCACGTCCGGCGAGCGGGACCCTGCGCATCACCAGACCATGGACCACTCGCCACACCAGACCATGGACCATTCGCAACATCAGGCGATGGACCGTTCCCAGCACCAGGCGATGGACCATTCCCAGCACCAGGCGATGGACCACGCCGGCCATGCCGGCGCCGACGGTGCCGATCCCCATGCCGCCCACCGGGCGGCGATGGCCAAGCCGACCGCTGCGACCACCCTCGACGTGGCGGTGCCGAACGCACGGCTGCTGGACCAGGACGGTCGGCCGGTGGCGTTCGTCGACGATGTGCTGGGAGACAAGGTCGTGGTCGTCGATTTCGTGTACACGACCTGCACGACGGTCTGCCCGGTGCAGTCGGCCATGTTCAACGCGCTGCAAGACCGGCTGGGCGACCGATTGGGCAGCCGCGTCAAGCTGGTTTCGCTGTCGGTGGACCCCCGCCGTGATTCGCCGGCACGGCTCAAACAAGCTGCCGAAAAATACGGCTCCGGCCCCCAGTGGACCTGGCTCACCGGCGAGCACGCCGAGGTCGAGGACGTGTTGCGGGCCTACGGCGCGTACACCCCGAATTTCACCGACCACCCGCCCTTGGTGCTGGTCGGGGACGCGGTCACCGGCCAGTGGACCCGGTTTTTCGGCTTTCCGGACATCAACAAGATCATCGACGCAGTGGACACCACCCTGGCTTCGCGTGAACCCGCCAGCTACGCCCACGCCGATTGAATCCGACAGCGAACCACAGGTTCAAAGGAGAAACCATGAGACGCACAATCGCCCCCGTTGTGGCTGCTCTCAGTCTGGCGCTGGCCCATCCGGCCTGCGCACATGAATCCCATGCCGGCGAGCACGGGGCGCCGTCCGGCAAGACGGAGGCCGGCAAGCCGGTCGCCACCGAAATCGCAGCGGTGCGTCGCAAGGCCCCCGATGCCCGCGCCTATTTCACCGACCTCGAAGTGCAGGATCAGCATGGGCGCAAGCTCCGGTTCTACACTGACGTGCTGGCCGGCAAGGTGGTGATGCTCAACTTCGTGTTCACCAGTTGCGAGGACGCCTGCCCGCTGATCACCCAGGCGATCGTCGCGGTCAAGGACCAGATCCCGGAAGTGTTCGGCAAGCCGGTGCATTTCGTGTCGATCAGCGTCGACCCGGTCACCGACACGCCCGAGCGGCTGCGCGAATTTGCGGCCACCAACCGGGCCGACGTGCCGGGCTGGACCTTCCTCACCGGTGATCCCGCCAACATCTCCCACATTCTCAAGAAGCTCGGCCAGTTCTCGGAGGAACGCGAGGCCCACTCGACCCTGTTGATCGCCGGCAACGTGCCGGCCAAGCGCTGGAGCAAGATCCGGCCCGAGGCGCCCGCCGCAGCGATCGCAGAGCGCCTGCGCGCGTTGGCTGCGGCCGGGGTCCAGGCCCGTGTGCAGGAGTAGCGCACGACGCCTGCTCGCCCTGACCCTCTGGGCGGTATTTGCCGCGCCGGTGTCGGCCGCCCCGAGCGCTGCCCAACTGGCCGGCAAACGCCTGTTCGAGTCCGGCATCGGGATTTCCGGCGAGGCGCCCCAGGCCCAGGTGGGCAGCGGCGGTCTGGCGCTGCCGGCGTCGGCGCTGCCCTGCGCCAACTGCCATGGACCGGATGGTCGCGGACGACCCGAGGGCGGCGTCACGCCCCCCGACATCCGCTGGTCGGAACTGGTCAAGCCCTACGGTCATGTGCATGAAAACCGGCGCCAGCACGGCCCCTTCGATGCCGACAGTTTTCGCATCGCCGTCACCGAAGGGCTCGATCCGGCCGGCAACCGCCTCGACCAGGCGATGCCGCGCTACCTGTTCGGCGCGCAGGACCTCGACAACCTCCGGGCCTACCTCGAGCACCTTCAGAAGCGGGCCACCCCCGGCGTGGGCGACGGGACGGTTCGGGTCGGCACGCTGTTGCCGCTGCGTGGGCCGCTGGCCGAAGCCGGCCAGGCGGTGCGTGGCTTGCTCGAATCCTACGTCGCCGGCGTCAATGGGGAAGGCGGCGTGTATGGGCGGCAACTCGAGCTGGTGGTGGCGGAGTATGCCGGAGATGCGGAGCGCAGCCTCGACAACCTGATGCACCTGCTCGAGGACGGCGACGGGGTGTTCGCCCTGTTGTCGCCGTTCGCAGCCGGCTTCGAACGCCGTCTGACCGACCTCGCCAAGCAGCGTGACCTGCCGGTGATCGCCCCGGTCGTGCTCGAACTGGACAACCGGCCGGCTGCCAACACCCACGTCTTCCATCTGCTCTCCGGCGGCGCCGAGTTGGCACGCGTGCTGGCCGACTACGCCCGCGATACCCTCGAACTCGCCGATCACGACATTGTGCTGCTGCGCTCGGCCGGGAGCGCCTGGGACGGCGCGGCCCGCGAGGTCGTGGCCCACCTCGCGCGCGACGGTGGCGACGGGCCTCGCCAGACCTTGTACCGGCCTGGCCTGAGCGATTTGGACGCCATGGTGGCGAAGCTCGCTGCGGAGGACGGCAAGGCGGTAATCCTGCTCGGCAGCGGCCTCGATCCGGCTGCCTTCGGCGCTGCCGCCGCGCGAGCCGAATGGTATCCGGAACTGCTGGTGCCGGGCCCTTTCGCCTCCCAGGGGGTGATGTCGTTGCCGGAGGGGTTCGACGGCAAGGTCTTCGTCGCCTATCCGAGCCTGCCCACCGATCGGGCCAGGGCCGACTGGGCGCGCTATCAGGCCCTGCTCGCCGAGGCCGGTATCACACGGGGCCCGCATGCGACCTTGGTGGCGAGCTATGCCGGTGCGGAGCTGCTGGTCGAGGCCCTCAAGCGCGCGGGTCGCGAACTCAGCCGCGAATCGATGCTGCTCGGGCTCGAGAAGGTCCAGGGCTTCGAGTCCGGCTTGCTCCCGCCGCTCACCTACAACACCACCCGACGCATCGGTGCGCTCGGTGGCTATGTCGTCAGCGTCGATCTGAGCCGTGGCGTATACCGCCCGATCGGCCCGTGGCGGGCGCTCGAGTGAGGCATCGGCACCCCGCCGTTGTCCGGCCGGGTGAATTCATGGAATTGGAGGCGGATATGGAACGCAGGGAAATGTTGGCTGGCTTGGCGGGCGTGGCACTGGCAGGGATTGCGACCGGTGCCCATGCCCAGCACGAGCACCATCACGCGGCCGGTGGTGCCGTGGATCGCACGCTGGTGGACGCCGCGGGCGCGTGTGTGGCGCGAGGTGAGCAGTGCCTTGCGCATTGCCTGGTGTTGCTCGGCGACGGCGACACGACGATCGCGGCCTGTGCCCGCTCGGTGAACGAGACCATGGCGGCCTGCGACGCGCTGCAAAAGCTGGTGGCACAGCATTCCACCCATGCGAAGAAGATGGCGGCCCTGACCGAGGAGGTCTGCCGCGCCTGCGAGGACGAATGCCGAAAGCATGCGGAGAAGCATGCCGAATGCAAGGCGTGTGCCGACGCCTGCGCCGACTGCGCCAAGGCCTGCAAGGCCTATTCGGTGTGATCGCCGTCGTGCGCGATCGTCGACCTCCGAGTGGTGGCCGGTGACGACCCCTCGGTTGTCGCTTCTTCGATGTGGCCCCGGCGGTCCATCCGGCGGCGGGCGGTTGGCGCTCGCGCTGGCGGTCCTGCTGTTGCTGTTGCAGGCAATGCCCCTGGTCCACAGCGTCTTCCAGCAGTTCGATCCGATGCTGGGCGACGTCTGCATTGCCGCACCTGCCGCCGACGGCAGCCCGGCGCCGGCCGGCGAGCATGGTTCTGACTGTGACGATTGCTGCTGTGCCGGTCCGGCGCCGATTGCCGGCCGGGCCGCGAACGCCTCCCGGTGGCCTTCGGCGACGCGCCTCGCGCTCGCTTCCGACGAACGTCACCTGCTGCCGTCCGGCAGCGAATTCGACCGTCCCTGGTCGCGAGCGCCCCCCGCCGCTCGCTGAATCGCTTCGTTACACGCGGCGCCCGCGGGCACCGCGAATCCACGTCGAGTTTTGGTAACGCGACGCCGGCAGGCGTGCGCCAGGGAGATTCTCATGTCATGTTTCGTGCGGCCGCTCGCGGCCAGCTTCGCTGCCCTTTCCATCGTGTCGTCGGCGCCCGTTCTCGGCGCCTGTGGGGCTGCCTTTTGTACCGTGAACACCAGCAGCAGCGTGCTCGATGCGCCGACCGAGGGCCAGACCCGCGTTGACCTTCGCTTCGAATTCATCGACCAGAATCAGCCCAGATCGGGTAGCCGCGACGTATCGGTCGGTGAGATTTCCTCGCATCATGACGAAGTCCGCACGATCAATCGCAACCTCATCGCGAGCGTCGACCACACGTTCGCCGGCGGTTGGCAGTTCGGCGTGACGGTGCCGCTGATCGATCGCAGCCATCGCCACATCCACAACCATCACCACGATGGCGAAGTGCTGCACTTCAACGACAAATGGGATTTCACCGAACTCGGGGATCTTCGCGTAAAGATCGGTCGCACCGTACTGCGGGATCCACAGCAGCAATTGGGCCTCAGCGTGGGGCTCACGCTGCCGACCGGGCGTACGGATGTCACCAACGACGACGGAGACGAGGCCGAGCGCAGCCTGCAGCCGGGCACGGGCACGACCGACCTGCTGTTGGGTGCCCATTGGCGTCGTCGCCTGAACCAGGGCGGCGCGACCTGGGTCAGCGTTGCCGCTCGACTGGCCACCGGTGAGCACGACGACTACCGCCCGGGCCATCGTCTGCAGTTCGATTTTGGTTATGAGCACGCGCTGACGCCGCGTTTGACCCTACCGGTGCAAATGAACGTGCTGCTCGCGGCGCGGGATCAGGGCAAGCAGGCCGAGCCGGAGGACAGCGGCCTGCAGAGCATCGGCTTGAGCCCGGGACTGATGTTCGAGGCCGGTGGCGGTCTGCAGTTCTACGGTTTCTACCAGCGACCGCTCTATCAGCATGTGCACGGCGTGCAACTGACGGCGCACTGGAGCGCCGTGGTGGGCGCCAGCTTCCGCTTCTGATGACCTGACGGGGCGGTGAACGAGTCGTGGTGTCGTGCGGGCGTCGCCGTCGTGCCGAGGTGCCGCCAGAGTCGGCATCGCAGGCTCGTCACGGATTCGTCCGGCCGTGTCTCCGTGGCTCACGCGGCGTCGCTCTGCGCCTCGGCGCAGAGCGCGAGCCAGGTGCGCTGGAGAACCATCGCGTCGCTGCTGGCCCGGTGGCGTTCGCAGGAGAGCTGGCGCAGCAGGTTTTCCTTGGTCGGATGCCAAGAGGCCACCTGGGTTTCGGCGAGCAGGGCGCGAACCGATTCGAGGCGGAAGCGCTGGACCTGTCCGGCTTCGTCGAAGAGTCTTGCCAGCCAGGGCATGTCGTTGCCCCAGGCGTCGGAATAGACGGTGTGTCCGGCCAGATGCTCGTTCAACGCCTCGGCCACCTCCGCCGGCGCACGGCCGAGCGCGTGCAGTCGTGCGCGTGAGATGCCGTGGATGGTCTCCGCAGCGGGATCCCAGTGGGACCAATGCTCGGGCGGTCGGATCAGCCAGCAGTGGCGAGCCCCGTCCGGCAGGACGATGCCGACCTCGATCGGATGGCTGCCTCGCCCGAGGCCGGAGGCCTCGACGTCGATGAAAGGGGGGGGCGCCGATGCGAAGGGGTTTGCTGTGTTCATCGGATTCCGGTGGTTGGTGCCGCGGCCGCCCGGGTGAGCGCGTTGGCGCGCTGGCCGCGTCTCCGGCGCGCCGGCGGTTCGCCGATGTTGTCGGCCCCGAGCCCGCGCGACTTTAGGGTCGATCCACAGTCGGCCGGGAGGCACCCGTGACGGATGCCCTCGGATTGCGCCAATGCGCTTTTCGTTTTCGGTCCGACGATTCAAGGCCGCCGCCGAGGTGCCGTAGAAGCGGCAATGCCGACTTCCCGACCCTGCATGGATGACCCTCGGCCGTCGGCCGAATCCGACGTCCCGCCCGCAATGGACGAGCAGATCCTCGACGCCCAGGTACGCGTACTGCAGCGCAACGTGCCGTCCATGGTCGCCGGCACCGTCGTCACCGCGCTCGCCACGGTCCACTATTTCACGCCGATGTTGCCGCGTGGCCTGGATCTGCGCCACTGGCTGGCGGCGATGCTGGCGGTCAGCGCGGTGCGACTCGGTGTCATGTGGCTCTGGCGTCGCGATCCCGCAGCCGAGGCGCGCCCGCGTCGCTGGGCACACTGGACGCTGGCGCTGTCGGCGCTCACGGGCCTGGCCTGGGGTTCGTTGGCGGCGATCTACATGCCGACCGAGGCGAGCGGCTATCGGCCGGTGTTGGCGAGCCTGCTGATGGGCGTGTCCGCCGCGGTGGTGGTGTCCCAGGTGACCTTCTATCGCGCCTTCGCCGTGTTTCTCGTATGTATGCTGGTTCCCGCCTTGTTCAGCTTTGCGGTCCTGCCGGGAGATGTCCCGCGCATGCTGACGATCATGCTCGGCTTCTTCCTGCTGTTGTTGCTGGTCGGCGGACACCAAAGTGCCAGCGCCAGCGCCCGCTCCCTGCAGTTGCAGATCGAATTGCGGGACCTGGCGCGCGCCGAGGAATGCGCGCGGCTGTCGGCCGAACGCGCCAACGCGGCCAAGAGCCAGTTCCTGATGAACATGTCCCACGAGTTGCGCACGCCGATGCACGCGGTCATGGCCTATGCCCAACTCGGTGTCACGCGCAGCAACGAGCCCCGCATCCGAGGTTATCTGGAGCGCATCCACACCAGCGCCGGTGGCCTCCTCGCACTGCTCGGTGATCTGCTCGATCTGGCCCGGCTCGAGACCCGACGCATGGAATTCCGGATTCTGCCGAAGGATCCGCTGGCGCTGGTGGAACGCGTTGCTGCGGAGTTCGCGCCCCAGGTGCGTCAGCGTGGTGTGCGGATCGAGATCGCCGCCGCCGACGACCTTCCGCTGGTGCCGCTGGACGAGACGCGGCTCGCCCAGGTCATCCGCAATCTGATCGCCAACTCGTTCCGTTATTCACCGGACCAGGGAACCATATCGATTGCCCTGGGGCTCGCGCTGGATGCGAGCGGGCGGGTATTCACGCTGCGTGTCGCGGACGAGGGGGTCGGCATCCCCGAGGACGAGCTCGAATCGGTGTTCGAGAAGTTCGTCCAGAGCAGCAAGACCCGCAGCGGCGCCGGCGGGGTGGGGCTCGGCCTTGCGATTTGCCGGGAAATCGTCAGCGCGCATGGCGGCACGATCCGGGCGTTGCCCAACGAAGCCGGCGCCGTGCTCGAGGTGATGCTGCCGGCGCCACCGGCAGCGGACGCCGAACCGCCCTCGGCGCTGGCGGCGTAGCCTCGAATCAGATCGACTGCTCCGGGCCCAGGGGCAAGAGCTCCCCGAGCCGACACGCGGCATCGAGCAATGCCGCGTCGAGGGCGGCCACGCCGAGTTCGTGGAAATGGCTGCCGGCGGGACTCTCGAGAAATCCCACGTAGGCGGCCAGCTCGTCTTCCGCAAGACTCTGGTAGGTTTCCGCGCTGATCGCCAGCGAGAGTTCCAAAAACGCTTCAGCCAGGGCCGGGCGGTTGATCTCCAGCTGTTGGCGCAGTTCCGCCAGGCTCGGGGAATCCGGGCCTTCGCCACGGGCTCTGCGGGAGCCGTATTCGAGCCCGGCGATCATGTTGATGACCAGATTCTCCGCCATGCGCACGGCCCTGGACGCCGCGACCGCGCGTTCCAGCAGGCCTCGCCGCGTGGCGGGCATGCCCGCCAGCCGCTCGGCGTTGTCGGCGAGAATGTGCTTGCTGCTGCGATCGTCGGCGAGGGTGGCGATCTCGAGCCGGGTGATCGATGCGCCGATTTCGCCGCGATACCAGTGCATCAGGTCTCCGACGCGTGTCGCGTCGAGTCCCCGTCGGAGTCGGTCGCGTACGGAATATCGCATGCGGGCCGGCGAGTAAGCACCGACCACGGCCGCTTCGATCCGCGCCCGTTGCTGCGGTTCCAATTCGCTCGTGCCGGCCGACAGGCCCTCGAGAAACCCGGCCTGCATCTGTTTCGGCAGGCTCTGCAAGAGCCGCGTCATGCCGGATACATTCATCAACTCGGTTGCGGCTTCAGACGAGATTTCGGCCCGCACGATGGCGGGATGCAGGCAGAACGTGATGACCAGGCAGAAGCGGTACAGGCGGCACATCGGGAACTCCGGGGGTTGTTTCGGCTTGTTATGCCGCCATGATACGCAACGATCGCCCCCGGATCATGCAATCCGCATCAAAATCCTTGTGGCACGCGGCCCGGCCGGCGCCCGTCCGCGAGCGCCTCGATCTGCCGGTCGTGGGCCGGGGAGAGCACGATGAGGGTGGTCGCCGCGCCGAGCAAGGCGCAGAACATGTCGGACTGGGTGTCCCACTGGTCGCCCTGCGTGCCGAGAAACTCGTCGGCACCTTGACCCATCGCCAGCGCAGCCCACCATTCGATCAACTCGTAGCTGGCGCTGATCGCCAGCACCACGCAGACCACCAGAAATGCGGTCATGCGCGCACCGTTTACGTAATGCCCGCGGATCAGGATCTCGCGCGCGGCGACGGCCGGTACCAACCCTTGGAAGAAATGACCGATCTTGTCGTAGGGATTGCGCGCGAGATCCAGCCAATCCGCGAGTTGAAACCCGAGCGGTACGCGGGCGTAGGTGTAGGCACCACCCAGAATCAACACCAGGGCATGGGCCAGGATGCCCAGATAGAGCAGGGTGGTCAGCGGAAATCTGCGGGCCGTGAGCCAGAGTGCCGGCAGCACCAGCATCACCGGCAGGACTTCCATCAGCCAGGTCAGTCGATCGTACGGTGCGATCGCGGACGCCGCCAGTGCGACGACCAGGGCCAGGGTGATCGGCAACAGCAGGGGCGGGCGCGCGCTCATCGCGAATCGGCCCTCAGCCGGTCACCGGACGTACCTTCGATGCGGCCTCCTTGGCCCGGGTTCGCGCCTGCTCGACGTCGTCGCCATTGGCCACCGCGACCCCCATCCGACGCTTGACGAAAGCTTCTGGCTTGCCGAACAGGCGCAGGTCGGAACGGGGCACCGCCAGTGCTTCGGCCACGCCTTCGAAGGCGATGCCGCGCGCATCGACGCCGCCGTAGATCACCGCCGATGCGCCGGGTTCGCGCAGGCCGACGTCCACCGGCAGGCCGAGGATTGCCCGTGCATGGAGCTCGAATTCGGAGAAGCGCTGGGAACAGAGGGTGACGAGGCCCGTGTCGTGGGGCCGTGGGCTGACTTCCGAGAACCAGACCTGGTCGCCCCGCACGAACAGCTCGACGCCGAACAGCCCCCGCCCGCCGAGATTCGAGGTCACGGCCTCGGCGATCTCTCGGGCCCGTGCCCTGGCCGCGTCGCTCATCGCCTGGGGCTGCCACGATTCGACATAGTCACCGGCCACCTGGACGTGGCCGATGGGTTCGCAGAAGTAGGTGCCGATCTGCCCGTCTTCGCCCCGCGCACGCACCGTGAGCAGGGTGATCTCGTACTCGAAGTCGATGAAACCCTCGACGATCACGCGTCCCTGGTCGACGCGTCCGCCGCTCGCAGCGTACTGCCATGCCGGTGCGATATCGGCTTCGGCGCGAAGCATCGATTGCCCCTTGCCGGACGACGACATCACCGGCTTGACGATGCATGGAAAACCGATGTCCGCCACTGCGGCGCGTAGTTCGTCGTGCGATGCGGCGAAACGGTAGGGAGAGGTCGGCAGCCCGAGTTCTTCCGCGGCCAATCGGCGGATGCCCTCGCGATTCATCGTCAATCTCGTGGCCCTCGCGGTCGGTATCACCTCGGCGATGCCCTCCGCTTCGATTTGCTCGAGCATTTCGGTGGCGATCGCCTCGATCTCCGGCACCACCAGATGGGGCCGTTCCTGCTCGATCAGCGCCCGCAGGGCAGCGCCGTCCGACATTTGGATGACATGGGCGCGGTGGGCGACCTGATGGCCGGGCGCTCCTGCATAGCGGTCCACGGCGATGACTTCGACGCCGAGCCGCTGCAATGCAATGATGACTTCCTTGCCGAGCTCGCCGGCGCCGAGCAGCATGACCTTGAGGGCGCTCTCGGCCAGCGGGGTTCCGAACTTCATGGGCTTCTCCTGATGGGCTCGCGGGAGGGGCGCGAAAGCCGCGATTCTATGCGCAGGCGGCTGCGTCGCGCGAATCCCGTGTCAGCGCTGGGCTCTTCGGCGACGGATGTCGGCCAGCACCTCGAGATCGATGCGGGCGTCGTCGCGAATCCGGTTGTCGTAGTTTTCGACGCCCATGAAGCGCGCCATGGCCGCGATGCAGGCCTCGTCCCAGATTGCGCCCGGCGGCAAGGGGCGAAAGCCCGACGCTGCGAGGACGGCCTTCAGTTCGCGGGCGATGGCTTCGTCGATCGGCACCAGATCGTCCTCGTTCGACGGAAAGTAGGAGAGCCGGTGCAGCTCGTAGCAACGGGCGAGTTCGTCGATCGGCTGCACATGGTCATAGATGGACACATCGACGTGACGGCCGTCGCGACCGCCGTAACCGCCGCCCGGCTTGACCACCAGCAGCGCCGCGGACTGCTGGCCACGTAGCTCGCCGCCGGCGTCTCGCCCCGCGGCCAGGGCGCACAGCAGCCGACTCGCGAGCGCCCCCGGCGCGGCCTCGAAGGCCTCGAGCATCCGCGTCACGACCGCTTCGCCGGCCAGGGTGTTGCCGCTGGCGACCGCGTCTTCGCCGATCGCCGCACCCGACCAGCCGTCCCAGGCATCCACGTGCGCACCGGTGTGGGCGCAGGCGCGGCCCTGCTCGGCCATCACCGCGAGTTGACGCTCCTCGCGGCGGTCGTCGCCCCGCAGCAGGATGGCGAGGGTCTCTTCGGCGCTGGCTCCGCGCTCCAGCAGCTCGAGCCCACGCTGGCCGTGGTCGGGATTGGCAAAGGCCTGGGTCGCGATCGCGCCGGCGCCGGCGCTGGCGTGGACGACGATGCTGCCGACACCGGGAAACTTGGACTGGACGGCGATGCCGAGCTCCCCGTTGGCGGGATCTCGGCCGATGATGGAATAGGTCATGGATGTCTGGCCGGGTCAGGACGCCCGCGCCGCTGGGACGAAATGCGTGATGTCGAACGAATCCGGCCGCGGCGTGCCGCGGCTGTCGCAGGCGCCCGATGGCCGGGGCCTGGCGGACGACCGCCCTCAGGCGAGGGGGCGGATGAAGAACTGCATGATCTGGGCGGAAGTTTCGCCGTCGGCCAAAATCGCCGTGGCCCATTTGGGAATCGCCTGGATCGCCCAGACCACCACCACCGCGAGGATGATCCTGCGGCCCCGCGACATGGCCTGCAGGCGCTCGACCATCTCTTGCGGAATGCCGCCCTTCGCTGTCTCTCTCATGGGGTTGCCGCTCCTCGTCTTGTCGGTTCGGGTGAGGCCCGGACCAACGGAGTCTTGCCGATGAGAGCGTTATAACCGGCGTTTCCGAAAACTGCTAGCGGCAGTGCAGCATCGGCCCGGCGGCCACGGAGGCGGCTGCGCCGGGGGCACAGGCCGGTTCCGGCTCGGGCGCCGGAACCGGCGATGCTTACGGCTTGATCGCTTCGAGTGCGATCGACAGCGTCACGTCGTCGGAAACATAGGGCGCATACTTGCCGGCGTTGAACTCGCTACGCTTGATCTGGGTGGTGGCGTTGGCGCCGATCGCGTCCTTCTTCTTGATGGGATGGGGCATCGAATGGAAGCTGGTGACGGTCAGGGTGACCGGCTTGGTCACGCCCTTGATCGTCAGGTCGCCTTCGACGGTCGCCGGCTTGTCGCCATCGAAGGTGACCTTGGTCGACTTGAAGGTGATCGTCGGGTAGGTGGCCGTATCGAAGAAGTCCTTTTCCTGGATGTGTCCGTCGAAGGTGTCGAAGCCGGTATTGACCGAGGTGGCATCGATCGTCACGTCCACTGCGCCGGTCTTGGCTTCCCGATCGATCGTGACGGTGCCGCTGGTCTTGTCGAAGCGATGGATCTGGGTCGAGTAGCCGAAGTGGCTGTACTCGAACCGTGGCGCGGTATGGGTCGGGTCGATGTCGTAGGTTTCCGGGGCAGCGAAGCTGGAAGCGGCGAATGCGGTGGCGATCAGGCCTGCGAGGGCGAAGCGTTTCATCGTGACTCCTGGGTTTGTCTAACGGGGGATGGAAATCATTGGGCCGGGGCGGCGATGCGATAGCGGATCTCGATGTCGTCCGCCACCACGCTGGTGTCGCTCCACATGCCTTCGCCGATCGCGTAGTCGGAGCGCATCAGCTTGAAACTGCCGCTGAACGCGCCGATGGCGCCCGGCTCGAAGCGCGCTTCGGTGGCGATCTCGCGGGTCGTGCCCTTGATCGTCAGCGTGCCACGGATGCGGTAGGTCTGGTCGCCGAGGGCTTCGACTGCGCTCGACTCGAACACGGCCTTGGGATGCTTGGCGATGTCGAACCATTCGGCCGAGGCCACTTCCTCGTCGGCCTCCTCGAGGCCGGTGTCGATGCTCTGCAGCTCGACCTCGAGGCGCGCGCTGCCGGTGGTCGGCGTCGCCGGATCGAAGTGGATCTCGCCGCCGAAGCGCTGGAAACGGCCTTCGACCGGCACGTTCATCTGGGTGGAGACGAAGCTCACCCGGCTCTGGTCAGCGGCAAAGCCCGAATATTCGCCAGCGGCAGCCGGCAGGGTCACTGCCAGCAGGCAAGCCAGTAGGGATCTCTTCATTGGGGATTCCTCGGGGTTTTCGACCACGGCAGCATCCGCGTCAGGACGTCGTCGCGATCCAGGTAGTGGTGCTTGAGGGCGGCGCCGGCGTGGCCGAGCACGATTGCCGCCATGCCAAGGTTCAGCGCCTCGTGCACCTGCTTCAGCACTTCGCCCAGTTCCTTGTCCTTGTCGAGCAGGTCCGGAATCGGCAGGGCGCCGAAATAGACGGTCTGGACGCCGAGCGCCGAACTCATCAGCCAGCCGCTGATCGGCACCGCGAACATCAGCAGGTAGAGCAGATGGTGCCCGTGCTGCGCCAACTGGCGCTGCCATGCCGGCATCGACTCGGGCATCGGCGGCGGCGTGTGAAATCGGCGCCAGGCGAGTCGCAGCGCGACCAGCAGGAACGCCGACACCCCGGCCCACTTGTGCCACGAGTAGATCTTCAGCTTCCAAGGCGACAACGGCAGTTCGTGCATGTAGACCCCGAGCGCGAAGTTGCAGACGATCACGATGGCCACCAGCCAGTGCAGCGTGATGGCGACCGGGTCGTAGCGGGTGTGTCGGGGCAGGGACATGGCGGGCTTCCGTGTGTTCACGGGTGCCACTGTACTGGGGGTTGCCGCTGGGATAAACGCGAATCGGCTCAAATTATTGTTGCGAAATTCGGGATTGTTCCGGTGGCATGTCCGGTTGCCCGGGCCGCGTCCACCGATTGGCCGCGGTCCGCCGACGGACTTCAGGCGCTGCGCAGGCCAACCAGTCGGGTGAGAACGATCGCCACGAGCGGCAGCAACAGGCCGAGCGCGGTGACCGTCAGCAGCAGCGTGCCGAGCGCCCCGTAGTCGGCCGCCGTGACCACTGCCGCCGTGGCCGGGTCGCGAACCTCGCGCGTCACGACGAAGATCTGGTTGAGATACTTGGTGCCGAGCTGCGATGCGGACAGGGCCAGATTGGTGAACGAGGCCATCACCGCGAAGAAGGTGGCCTTGAGNNNTTCGCGATCCACGCCAGCATCGGCACCATCGCGATCTGGCCGAGGGGGGATTCGAGGGCGGTGTCGAAGATCGCGATGAAGCGCGCGTCCACCACGCCGGCGGTGTGGGCCGCGGTCCATTCATGCAGACCGTAGACCATGCCGACGATGGGCAGGGCGAGGGCGGTGCCGGCCAGGGTCAGGAAGATCACGATCCAGGCGATCGAGCGCTCGGCCATCATGCGGCGGAACAGGAACAGGCCGGCCAGCGTGAGGCTGGCCCCGATCAGGGACAGCTTGGCCAGGAAGCTCTGGTCGAAGCCCAACTCGTCGATCATCCACCAGGTCGAGCCGGCGCCGGGGCCGGGCAGGGCGCGGAATACGAAGATCACGATCGCCGTGCCGAGCAGGGTGCGCCGTGCGCCGGCGTCGAGCTCGCGCAGCAGGCGACTCATGAGGAAGGCGATGACGCCGAAGCTGCCGACGAAGATGATCTCCTGACCGTGCTCGAGCCCCGACAGGCCGACGCCCACGGTGATCACGACGAATACCACGCTACCGCCGAGAATCCACCAGTTGGGCCGGGTCAGGGCCGTGCCGCCGGGGCGATCGAAGGCGGCCAGCGCCGCATCCGAGGTGCCGCTGGCGAGCAACTGGCGGCGCTTGCGGCGGCGTAGCCAGCCGGCCCACGCGACGCCGGCCACCGACAGCAGCGGGATCGCCAGGGCCATGCGGTAGATGTCGAGGTAGATCGCCACCTTGTCGGCCTGGGGCAGGGATTCGGTGCCCGAAAACATCACCACGTTGGCGAGCGACACGAGTACGCTGCCGCCGATGATCGCGACCCGGCCGAGGGTCTGCATGGTGGTGTTCATCAAGCGCCGGGTCTCGTTCGGAACCGGCGTGCCGTCGGCCTCGAACCGCGGCACCGCCTCGACGGTCATGGCGTCGGCCACTGCATCCTGCATGACGTAGCCGATCGGCGCCAGCAGTACCGAGACCACGAACCAGTGCTCGGCGCTCATGATCTCGCGCATCGGCTCGGGCGAGCCGATCAGCCCGATCATGATCGCGATGCTGACGGCGATCAGGCTGGCGCCGAGATAGACGAGCCCGGCCTTCCAGCGCCACAGCAGATCCACCAGGTGGCCGACCGGCATCTTCAGGGCCCACGGAATGCCGGCCCAGAATCCCAGCGCGGCGAGAAAGGCGGCCGACAGGCCGAGGTATTCCTTGACGAAGAAGGTGCCGACCAGACTGGTCAGGCCGGAGATGCCGGCGGCCATATAGACCATCAGCGGCGGCAGGTAGGACAACCGCATTTCGCGGCCGAGTTCGATGAAGTTGCGATCGAGCCAATGGGTCAGGCGATTCATGGTGCGTGGATGTCAGGGCTTGAAGAGGGATTCGAGCCAGGGCAGCAGGCTCGGCAGTGCGGCCGCAGTGAATAAACCGTTGAGGCCCATCGCCAGCGCGGCAAAGGCGCCGGTCTGTTCGCTGACCTGGAAGGCCCGGGCGGTGCCGATACCGTGGGACGCAAGGCCGATGGCGAAGCCCCGCACCGCCGGATCTTCGATGTGCAGGGCCCGGTAGACATAGCGTGCGCCGATGGCGCCGAGGATGCCGGTGGCGATCACCAGCACCGCAGTCAGCGAGGGCAGACCGCCGAGCCGTTCGGCCACGCCCATCGCGATCGGCGTGGTCACGCTCTTCGGCGCCAGCGACATCAGCAGTTCACGGCTGGCACCGAACATCGCGCCCAGGGCGACCGCCGACAAGGCCGCCGCCAGCGAACCGGCCACCAGCGCCACCAGCAGCGGCAGCGCCAGCTTCTTCAGCCGGCCGAATTGGGCATGAAGCGGTACCGCCAATGCGACGGTGGCCGGCCCGAGCAGAAAATGCACGAACTGGGCGCCGTCGAAATAGACCGGGTAGGGGGTGTCGGTCGCGAGCAGCACCGCCACCAGCATGGCCACCGCGAGCAGCACCGGATTGGCCGCCGGATGCATGCCCAGGCGCCGGTGGATGGCAAAGGCGATCTGGTAGCAGACCAGGGTCAGGGTCAGACCGAGCAGTGGGGTGGCCGCCAGATAGACCCAGATGTCGGCGATCGGCGAACTCACGGTTGCGCCTCGTCCCGTCGACGCCGGCGGACCAGCGCGTCGAGCACCAGGGCGGTGACTGCGATACCGATCAGCGTGCTTGCCACCAGCGCCACCGAAAGCGCCAGCCATTCCTCGGCCACACGGTGGATGTGCAGCAGCACGCCGGTACCGGCCGGTACGAACAGAAGCGAGAGGTGGGAGAGCAGGGTATTGGCGGTTTCGCGCAGCTCCGCGCCGGGTCCGCTGCGGACGATCAACAGCAGAAACATCAAGGCCATGCCGACGACAGGGCCGGGTACCGGCAGAGCCAGCAGTCGTGACAGGACTTCGCCAGCCAGTTGAAACGACAGGAGCAGGGTCAGCGCCTTGAGCATGGGTGCAATGCTATCCCGGATCGATCGGTGTCGCTGCAGACGAGACGGCGGCGGAAGTGGCGATGGGCCTGCCCGGTCCGAGGTCCTGCGACCCCATTCCGCTGCTCCCTGCTGCGTCGGATGAGGATCCAGCGATCGTCATCGGCACGCGGGCGGGGTGGCAGGAGGGTTTGATCCGGAAGTAATTCACATAACCAAAGTCGTAGGTCGCAAATCTTGTCACGGCGGCGCAGATCGCCCCTATTTTGCCGTGCAATATTTCCGTGCCTGGCGCCATCGACATAATCATCATTGATTTCGTGGCAGGCGTCATCGGCAAATCGATTCGTATGTCAGGCCATATTTCAATGTTCGCGAAAAACCCTGTGCTGTTTTCAAGTAAGGAGTAAATCATGGAGTCGATGAAGAATCTGATGGGGCGTCTGGTCCGTGAAGAGGATGGCGCTGCCGCCTCGGAATACGCCATTTTGGTGGCGGTGATTGCCGCGCTCATCGCGGTGGCAGTCCAGCAGTTCAATCTGGGGGGGATCTTCAAGGCTGCCGCCGACAAGGTGATTGCATTGATCGGCTGATCGTCGCTGGATGCCGGGCTTGCGGGAATGAGCATGCCCGGCATCCGAGGAAATGGCAGGATGCTGAATTTCTTGATGAAAATATCTGGAAGGCTTGTTAGGGAGGAGTCCGCGGCTGCGGCTTCCGAATACGCGATTGTGGTTGGATTCGTGGCGCTTGCAGCTCTCGTGGCGGCCTCCCAATTCGATCTCAGTGGCGCCTACAAGGCACTTGCAGCTGTCGTATTGTCGGCCATGCAGTGATTGCCGTCGGTGAATTCTGCCTGACCCGATCCGGTACGATCGGTCGGGTCAAATTTAATATCGAACCCACGATCTGGATTGCCAGTGGATGATCCTAGATATGTGGCGCTGTGCGCCGCACTATTAATTTCGTCGATTTTCGATCTGCGCCATCGGAGAATTCCAAATGGCTTGATCGCAGCCGGCATGTTTTTCGGCATTGCCATCGGAATGTGGTTTCAGGGCATCGACGGGCTCATGGCCTGGGCGGGCGGATTCGTCGTCGGCATCCTGGTCTTGATGCCGTTCTTCGCGCTGCGGTTCATGGGGGGCGGAGACGTCAAACTGATGGGTGTGGTGGGCGGCCTGGTGGGGGCCCCTGCGGTGATTCCGATCGCGCTTTATACCTTCATTGCCGGTGGTGTCCTGGCGGTGATCGCGATCGTCGCGACCCGGTCCACCGCGCTGGCGGCCGACAACCTGCGCGCCATGGTCCTTTCCTTCGGCATGCGTACGACGCAGGAGCCGGGCAACACTGCTCCGAGGTTGGCGCAGACCGCCCATCGCCTGCCCTACGCCTTGGCGATCGCGCTCGGTGCGCTCACCTGGCTTTCGATGGGGGGCTGACATCATGGAAATGACGATGCTCGAATCGACGGATTCGGTTCTGGCTCCCTCCCCACGACGGACCGGTGCCGAGGTGCTCCCGGCGGCACCGCGGTCGATGGCCGACACGGGGCTCGATGTGACCATCCTCGGGGAACTGGCCACCCGGCTGCTACTGCAGCGCGGTCGGATGCGGGTCGATCGCGCCGCCGAGGTGCTGTGTCTGCCGATCAGCGTGTCATCGGAGGTCCTGGAAATTCTGCGCGCTCAGCGCCTCGTTCAGGTGGCGGGGCATGGCGGTGTCGGCTCGGAGGTCGAGTACGAGCTGACCGAAGCGGGCCGGTCGTTTGCGCGCGATGCCCTCGATCGCTGCCAATACGTGGGGCCGGCGCCGGTCTCGCTGGCGGCCTACCAGGAAATGGTGGCGCGCCACTCCGTCCGCCAACAATGTCTCGACGCGGCATCCGTGCGGGCCGCCTTTGCCGATGTCGTCGTCGATCCGGACGTGCTCGACCAGATGGGCGCGGCCATGAATTCCGGGCGAGCCGTCCTGGTCTATGGCCCGGCCGGCAGTGGCAAGACCTTCCTGGCGGAACGGCTTGCCGCGCTGCTGCCGGGCGAAGTCCTCGTGCCGTACGCGATCTCGGTCGGCGGCGAGATCATCCAGATCTTCGACCCGCTGATTCACCATCCGCTCGACGCCGTGCGCGGCAGTGGTCTGATCCGCAGAGACGAAGACACGCGCTGGCAGCGTTGCCGGCGGCCGGTGGTGATTGCCGGCGGAGAGCTGACGCTGCCGATGCTCGATCTGCAGTTCGATCCAGCCGCCCGTTTCTATCAGGCGCCGCCCCATGTCAAGGCCAATGGTGGGCTGTTCGTCGTCGACGATCTCGGGCGCCAGCTCGTATCGCCCCGCGAATTGATGAATCGTTGGATCGTCCCGCTCGATCGCAGCCGGGACCACCTCAGCCTGCATTCGGGTTTCCGCTTCGTCGTCCCGTTCGATCTGGCCGTGATCTTCTCGACCAATCTGCAACCCGACGACCTGGCCGACGAAGCCTTCCTGCGCCGCTTCGGCTACAAGGTGCACCTCGGGCCGATGCCGCGGGCGGACTACCGGCGCATCTTCGAGCAGGCCTGCGAACAGTCCGGCGTCGTCTTCGACGGCACCGCCTTCGACTGGCTGCTGGCCGAGCGCCATGAGCCGCAGGAAAGACCACTGTTGGCCTGCTATCCGCGCGATCTGGTCGGTCGCATCCGGGATTTCGCCCGCTATGAAGGCGCGGCCCCAGTCGCGAGTCGCGCCGCCCTCGACCGTGCATGGTGGACCTATTTCTGCTCGCCAGGTTTGTCCGGTGGCGGCAAAGAGACCCACTACCAGAAGTCAAGCTACTGAATCAAAGAGGTTTTCCCATGAGAAATACCCGTGCCGTGACCATGATCCTGGTTTCGCTGCTGGCCGGCGTGATGGCCATCGTCTTCGCTGCCCGCTGGTTGAACCAACAGAGTTCCCTGGCCACCCGCAAGGTCGCCGTCGCCGCGGTCGATCTCGACCTCGGCCAGCAGATCACGGCGGAGCATTTTCGCCTGGTGGACTGGCCGAGCGGGTCGGTGCCGGAAGGGGCCTTTTCGGATTCCGAGGCGCTCGCCGAGCGGGTGACCCGCATCAACATCCTGCGCGGCGAGCCGGTGCTGGAAGCCAAGCTCGCGCCGGAAGGGACACGGGGCGGGCTCTCCGCGGTGATCGCCGAAGGCAAGCGCGCAATCACCGTTCGGGTCAACGACGTCGTCGGCGTCGCCGGCTTCGCGCTGCCCGGCAACTATGTGGACGTGATCGTCAGCACGAAGGACGAAACAAAGGTTCGGGACAAGCAGAACATTTCGAAAATCGTGCTGGAGAAAATTCTGGTGCTGGCCGTTGGAGAGGAAGCGGGGCGCGACGACACCAAGCCGAAGGTGGTGAAGGCGGTGACCCTCGAAGTGACACCGGAGCAGGCCGAGGCGCTCGACCTGGCGCGCAGCGTCGGTCAGCTCTCGCTGGTGTTGCGCAACCAGGTGGACACCGCACCGGTGGCCACACAGGGCATCACCAAGGACGTGTTGTTGGGCCTCGCGCAGCCGGTACAGCCAGCGCGGCTGATCAAGACCCGTCATGTCGTCCGCCGGGTGGCGCCGCCGAAGAAGGAGTGCGTTGAAGTGTTCAACGGCCGCAGCAGGAGTGAACAATGCTTTTGAAATCCGCGAGATCCGGGCCCGCGACGCAGGGGCAGCCAAGGTGGCGGCTGCGGGCCGGTGGGGTACTGATGCTGGCGATGATCGCCGGCCTCGCCGATCCGGCCGTGGCGGCCACCAAGGAACGGGTGCATGTGCCGGAATGCCCGGGTCAGGTGGCGCCGCCCCAGACTCTCGCACTGGCAGCCGGAAAATCCAAGTTCCTGACGCTCGACAGCCGGGTCGCACGACTGACCGTCGGCAACGACCAGGTCGCCCACGCCAAGCTCGTGTCGCCGACCTCGCTCTACCTGTTCGGCAATGCGGTCGGTACGACCAACATGATCCTGCAGGCCAAGAACGGCAATTGCTCGGTGCTCGACGTGCTGGTGCAGCTCGACCCCAGCCCGTTGCAGGCGACGCTGCAAAGCGTGATGCCGGACGAGAAGGGCATCGTCGTCGCCACCACCGGCGACAGCATCGTACTCTCGGGTGAGGTTTCGAGTGCGCTCGCCGCCGAGCAGGTGGCCTCCCTTGCCGAATCCTATGTGATTCGCACCGCGCGCAATCTCGATGCGATTCAGACCGGCGGCGGGCAGGGCGGCATTTCGATCAGCAGCGGCGAGGAGCGGACCCGGGCGCGCAGCCTGATCGTCAATATGATGTCCGTCGCGGCCCCTCATCAGGTGATGCTCGAGGTCAAGGTGGCCGAAGTGTCGAAGACCGTGCTGGATCAGTTCGGCATCAACTTCGCCCGCGCATTCGCACTCGCCGACGGAACGGCGATGCGTTTCCTCAACGGATTGCTCGGCGGCAAGCCGGTGGTTGCCGGCCAGGTGGCGGGAACCCTCGGTGCGCGTGTCGGTGGCGGTGTCATCGATTCGGTCAGCAACGGCAGTGCCACCTCGGCCCTGACCGCGCCGGTGGGCGAGGCGCGTCTCGGCGAGGGGGTGGTCGAGATCCCGTTGCTCGCCGGCAAGAATGCCACGTCGATCGGCATCGACGCCCAGAAGCAGGATGGCTTGGTCAAGGTGCTGGCAGAGCCCACGGTGATGGCGATCAGTGGCCAGCAGGGCAGCTTCCTGGCCGGCGGCAAGATCTTCATTCCGGTGGTGCAGAACAACGGAACCGGGGCGGTTACCTACACCCTGGAGGAGAAGGAGTTCGGCGTCAGTTTGCGCTTCCGCCCGACCGTGCTCGGCGATGGTCGGATCAATCTCGAGGTCAATCCGGAGGTTTCGGAACTCAGTTCCACCGGCGTCACCATCACTTCGTCGGCGAATGGCGCGACGACCGTGCTGCCCGCCTTCACGACCCGTAAGGCGGCGACCACGGTGCAGCTCTACGATGGACAGAGCTTCGCCATCGGCGGCCTGATGAAGAACAACGTCACCGGCAACGTCAATGCGTTCCCGATTCTCGGTGAGCTGCCGGTCATTGGTGCGCTGTTCCGCAGTACCAGTTTCCAGACCGACCGCAGCGAGCTGGTCTTCGTGATCACGCCGCGGCTGGTCAAGCCGCTGCCACCCAACTATGCGTTGCCGACCGATGGCTACATCGAGCCGAGCCGGGCCGACCTCTTCTTGCGCGGCAAGCTGGAGGGAGAACCGGTGGAAGAGGCGGCCGACGCGCCGATGCCGGGCGACGGCCGGCAGCCGGCCGGTGGCGGATTCGAACTGAAATAGGAAATCCACATGTCGATTCAAAAGCGATTGCTCGTCTGCGCCCTGCTGCCGGCACTCGGTGCCTGCACGTCGACCACCGATCGGCTGGACGCCCGTTTCGGCCAATCGATGACTGCGCTGCAGGCGCAGCAGACGGCCGACCCGGCCGCCCCCTTGCGCAATCAGGACCGCATGGTCCTGGGCTTCGAGGCCCGCGCCGCCGCGGTGGCGGTGGACCGCTACTACAGTTCCTTCGCGAAGCCGCCCAAGCCGGTCAACATCTTCAACATCGGCTTCGGATCGCGCCAGTCGGGGCAGTGAGCCCGCCACGAGCATGAATGCGATCGCCCACCGCCCCGCATCGTTCAGGCCCGGGCCCCGCCAACGGGGTGCGGTGGCGGTCGCCTTCATCCTGATGATTGCGCTGTTGCTGGGCTTCGTCGGCCTCGGAACCGACGTGGGCCGACTCTACGTCAGCAAGGCGGAGCTCCAGAATGCCGCCGACTCGTGCGCACTGGCGGCGGCGGCCGCATTGACCGGTGCCAACGTCAACCAACTCAAGGCTGCCGAGGACTTCGGCATCGCCGCGGCTACGCGCAATCGCGTCGGGTTGCAGGCGCAGGCGGTGACGGTGGTGGCCGACCGCGACGTGACCTTCAGTGAAACCCTCGATGGCGACTACCGGACCCGCAGCGGGGCGGCGGGGGACGAACTGGCCATGCGCTTCGCGCGTTGCACGCTGGAGGAGGCCGACATCCCGCTGCTGCTGTTGCAGGTGATCAATCTGATCGAGGGGCAGCATGTCGCGCCGGCGACGGCACGCGCCAGGGCCGTGGCGTCGCTGCAGCCGTCGATCTCCAACTGCGCATTGCCGCTGGCGATCTGCAAGAAGCCCGGCAGTGCCGCGCCGAACTTCGGCTATGTCCAAGGCGAGTGGTTGCAGGGTCGCTTCGATCCGCCGAGCAACTTGACCGGAAAGTTCAAGTGGGTGGAATTTCCCGGTTTCGAGCGCACCCCGGATCTGTCCGGCCTGATCGGCGGCAGTGGGCAATGCGACCTGTCGGGCACGACGACGCTGGAACCCAGCACCGGCGCGATCAACTCGCTGGTGGACGTCTGGAACTGGCGTTTCGGCGTGAAGAAGATGTCGGGTGCGCCTGCCGGCGCGTTCGTGCCGGACCTGTCCGGCTATGCCTACACGCCGGCCAACTGGCCCGACGAGTTCAATGCCTTCGACGACTTCAAGGCGCGGCGCGCCAGCCACACGCCCTGGAACGGCCTGCCGGATCTGGGCGGAAGCTGGCAGGCAAGCCCGTCGAGTGTGCATGAGGCCGGCAGTGACCGGCGTCTGGTGGTCGGCCCGGTGGTGGATTGCGAGCCGTGGGAAGAGGGCGGGACCGAATCCCAGGACATCCTCGGCTGGGCCTGCTACCTGATGCTCAATCCGGTGGCGAACCCCAACGAAGAGATGGGCCTGGAGTATCGCGGGCCGGCCAACGACGTGAACTCCGGATGTGTCACCTCGGGGGCGCCCGGCGGTCCGGCCGCGGGCGGTCCCAAGGTCCCGGCGCTGGTGCAATGACATGAAGATCCGAAGTCTCCGATCGCCCTCACACCGCCGGGTCGGCGGCGCCGCCACGGTGGAGTTCGCGTTGGTCTCCATCCTGTTGACGATGCTGGTGGTGGCTACCGTCGATTTCGCGCGGGCGATGTTCGTCTATGACCAACTGGTCAAGGCGGCGCGTGACGGTGCGCGCTATCTCAGCTTCTTCGATCCGACCATCGCTTCCGAGTATCCGGTCGCCGCAGCCAAGAGCCGGATGCTGTACGGCACTGCCTCGGCGGCGGATGGCGCGCAGCCGATCGTGCCCGGGCTGACCGGCGCCATGATCCGGATCTGCGACCGGGTCGATTCCTCGGCGTGCCCGGGCGAGGATTTCGGCGCGGTTGCGACTGCCAGTGGTTCGATCGATCTGGTCAAGGTCGTGATCGACGGCTACACCTTCAGCCCGATCTTCCCCGGCCTGACGCGGCTCGGCGCGGTCACCTTCGATCCGATCGGCGTCACCATGAGGCAGCTCTACTGATGCGCGCCCCTGTCTCCGCCCGTCACCGCCAGCGCGGTGTCGCCTCGGTCGAGTTCGCGCTGGTCTCGATCTTGTTCCTGGCGATGGTCATCGCCGTCGTCGAGTTCGGCCGACTGGCCTACGTCTACACGACCTCGGTCGAAGCGACCCGGCTCGGGGCGCGCATGGCGGTGGTCTGCAGCAAGGGCGACGCCGCCCTGGTCAAGGCCAAGATGCGCGCGCTGCTGCCATTGCTCCAGAGCGAAAACATCGACATCACCTATCCGGCGGCCAGTTGCTCGGCGGCCAGCTGCGATCCGGTGACGGTCAGCATTCAGAACTTCAGCTTCGATGCGGCGATCCCGCTGGTGCCGCTGCGCTTCACGATTCCTGCCTATTCGACCTCGCTGCCGGCCGAGAGCCTGGACAGCTCCGACAACCCCCTGTGCGTCTGAACGGACGACGCCACCTGACGCAAAGAGTACGCCGTTGAAAGTCATAACGATCGCGGGCGACAGCCGAAACCTCGAAGACATGCGCAAGCTCGCGACCGGGCTCGAGCTGGTCAGTGAATTGGTCAGCCATCATGGCGCCTTGTCCGAGCTGCAGACCTTGCCGGTCAAGGACGAGATGGACGTCCTGATCCTCGACTGCCGCCATGGCGGCGTGGCGCCGATCGAGGACCTCGAACGGCTGCTGGGCTTCTACCCCCGGCTCAATGCGATTCTCGTGGTCGACCAGGAATCGCCCGAACTGTTGTTGCGGGCGCTGCGGGCAGGTGTGCGCGAGGTGATCAAGACGCCAGTGGGCCGCGATGAACTGCAGGTCGCGCTTCATCGCATCCACCAGAAGTCCCGCGGCGTTCATCGCGGCGATGGCCGGGTGATGGCCTTCATGTCGTGCAAGGGCGGCAGCGGTGCGAGCTTCCTGGCGACCAACCTCGGCTATGGTCTGGCGAAGCGCACCGACAAGCGGGTGCTGCTGATCGACCTCAACCTTCAGTTCGGCGACGCCGTCCTGTATCTGTCGGATCGGCGGCCGGCGGCCACGCTGCCCGATGTCGCGCGGGACATCCAACGCATCGATCTGTCGCTGCTCAAGTCGGCCCAGATCGAGGTGCTGCCGAATTACAGCATCCTCGCTTCGGCCGAGGATCCCACCCAGTCGATGGACATCCGGCCGACCCATATCGAGGCGCTGCTCCGATTTGCCAGGGCGCACTACGACTTCGTGCTGCTCGATGTCGGCCGTTCGCTCGATACGTGTTCGATCCAGGCCCTCGACCTGGCCGATCAGATCTATCCGGTGCTGCAATTGACGCTGCCGTTCCTGCGGGACGCCAAGCGACTGTTCGACGTCTATCGATCCCTCGACTACGGGCCGGACAAGGTGCGCCCGGTGCTCAATCGGGTCGAGCGGGCGGCTGGCGATCTCAGTCAGGAGGATGCCGAGAAACACCTCTTCTACAAGATCTTCGCCAGCGTACCGAACCACTACAAGTCCGTTACCGCGTCGGTCAATCAGGGCGTGCCGATCCAATCCCTCGACGCCGGCAGCCCGGTCAGCCGCAGCCTGGAGGAACTGGCCGACCGCATCGCAGACCGCCAGTCCGAGCCGTCGCGTGGCCTGTTGTCACGCCTGTTTGCCCGCCGTTAGCCATCTGGAAGCCCCGCACATGTCGATCCGAGCACGATTCGAAACCGTCGATAGCACCCCGTCCCGGCTCAGCGCCCAGGTCGTCTCGGCCGACGGCCGCCGCCATTATCAGGAGGTGCGCCAGCGCATCCACCATACTTTGCTCGACCGGGTCGATCTGGGCCAACTTCAGAAGCTGGGCAGCGAGCGGATCGGCGAGGAATTGAAGACGCTGGTCGAGCAATTGATGATCGAAGAGGAAGTGGCGCTCAACGACCAGGAGCGCCGCAACCTGGTGCGCGACATCCGCTGGGAAATGCTGGGCCTGGGACCCCTGGAGCCCCTGCTTGCCGACCCGACGGTGTCGGACATCCTCGTCAACACCTTCCGCCAGGTCTATGTCGAGCGGCGCGGAAGGCTGGAGCTGACCGACGTCAGCTTCAACGACGAGCAGCACCTGATGAAGATCATCGACAAGATCGTCTCGCGGGTCGGGCGCCGGGTGGACGAGTCGAGCCCGATGGTGGACGCGCGCCTGCCGGATGGCTCGCGCGTCAATGCGATCATCCCTCCGCTCGCCGTGGATGGCGCGATCATGTCGATTCGGCGCTTTTCGGTGACGCCGCTGCGGATGGAAGACCTGCTCGGCCACAAGACGCTGACCGAGGCCATGGCGCGCACCCTGGAAGCCCTCTCGAGGGCCAAGGTCAATCTGATCATCTCGGGCGGTACCGGCAGCGGCAAGACCACCTTGCTGAACATTCTGTCGGCCGGGATTGCGGCCGACGAGCGGATCATCACGATCGAGGACGCCGCCGAGCTGCAGCTCCAGCAGCCCCACGTGGTCCGGCTCGAGACGCGGCCTCCGAACATCGAGGGTCGGGGCGAGATCACGCAGCGGGTGCTGGTGCGCAACGCGCTGCGCATGCGTCCGGACCGCATCATCCTCGGCGAGGTGCGCGGCGCCGAGGCCTTCGACATGCTGCAGGCGATGAACACCGGCCATGAAGGGTCGATGGCGACGATCCACGCCAATACCCCGCGCGATGCCCTGTCCCGTCTCGAAAACATGATCGGCATGGCCGCCATGAGCATGTCGCCGAAGGCCGTGCGACAGCAGATTTCCTCGGCCGTGACAGTGATCGTACAGACCGCCCGCCTGGTGGACGGCAAGCGCCGCATTACGTCGATCCAGGAGATCACCGGCATGGAAGGCGAAACCATCACCAGCCAGGAGATCTTCGGCTTTCGTCAGCTCGGACTCGGTGCCGACGGTGCCGTCGACGGTCACTTCGCCGCGAGCGGTGTCCGACCGGGCTTTCAGGATCGGTTGCGAAGCTTCGGCGTCCAGTTGCCGGACGAGTACTTCGATCCGTCGCGGCGCTTTTCCTGAGGAGGGGGCATGGGCGAGACCTTTTATCCGATCGCGTTGCTGCTGGTCTTCGTCGCGGTCTATGCCGCCTCCGAGGCCATCTACCTGTGGTGGCACGCGACCCGCAGCCCCGAGAAGCAGCGCATGGAAAAGCGCCTGCGCATGATCTCCGCCGGCGGCACCGTCGGGTCGGGCGAGATGTCCGTGCTGAAGCGGCGCCTGACCAGCAACGGGCCGGCGCTCGATCGATTGATCGGGTTGCTGCCGAGGCTGTCCCGGATCGATCGCTTTCTGGTGCAGAGCGGTGCGGAATGGTCGCTGCCGAACTACCTGCTGTATACCGCGAGCTTCGCCTCGGTGGGTTTCTTCGGCAGCCTGTTGAGCGGCCAGCCGACAGCGGTCGCGGCGATGATCGCCGTCGCGGCAGGCATGGTGCCGACCCTGTACCTGGCCCACCGCCGTGGGCAGAGGCTGAAGCGTTTCGAGAGCCTGCTGCCCGAAGCCCTCGACTTGATCGGGCGCTCCCTGCGGGCCGGACATGCCCTGCCGAGCGCATTGCAGATGGCCGGGACCGAGATGCCCGACCCGGTCGGCGAAGAATTCCGACAGACCTTCGACGAGATCAACTTCGGCATTTCGGCCCAGGACGCCCTGCAAAATCTGGCGCGGCGAGTGCCCAGCACCGATCTCGGCTTCTTCGTCATCGCGGTATTGATCCAGCGCGAATCGGGCGGCGATCTGTCCGAGATCCTGAGCAACATCAGCGGCATCATTCGTGAGCGGCTGAAGCTGTTCGGCAAGGTCCGCGCGCTGTCGGCGGAGGGGCGCTTTTCGGGCATCGTCCTGATGCTGCTGCCCTTTGCCACGGCGGCCCTGCTCTACCTGATCGATCCGGAGTTCATGTCGTTGCTGTGGACCGACTCGACCGGCATCGCGTTCATGAAGGGCGGACTGCTGTTCATGGTGATCGGTGCCGTCTGGATGTCCCGCATCGTCCGGATTCGGGTCTGAGGAACTGAGATGATGAACTATTCGGCTGACCAACTGGCGTTCCTGGTGGTGGTCTTCTTGGTCGTCAGCGGCCTGCCGCTGATCTTCTTCGTGCTGTTTCGGCGCAGCGCGGCGCAGCAGCGACTGGAGCAATTGGCGGCCGGACCGAGTCTGGCCGACAGGCGCGGCGCTCCGTCTCCGGGGTGGATCGAAAGCGTCGCGCGGGTCGCGGCACCGCTGGCCAGGTTGTCGTTGCCCGACGAAGGTTGGGAGGAGTCCGAACTGCGGCGACAGTTCATCCAAGCCGGCCTGCGCAGCCCGGGCGCGCCGGCAATCTTCTTCGCCATCAAGACGATCGCAGCGTTCGGTCTGCCGTCGTTGCTGTTCGCGATTCGCATCGTCTCCGGCAGCGACATGCCGATGAATCAGTTCATGATCTGGGTCGGACTGGTCAGTGCGGTCGGATTCTTTCTGCCGAATGCCGTGCTCAGCCGCTTGCGATCCAGCCGCCAGCGCGAGCTCTTCGAGAGCTTCCCGGACGCGCTCGACCTGCTTACGATCTGTGTCGAAGCCGGCCTCAGCCTCGAGGCGGCACTCAATCGCGTGGCCGACGAGATCTCCCTCAAGAGCCGGCAGTTGGCGGAGGAACTGCAACTGGTGTGCCTCGAGTTCCGGGCCGGCAGCGGCAAGGAGCGCGCGTTGAGAAATCTGGCGATGCGTACCGGCGTCGAGGACATCGACACCCTGGTGGCGATGCTCGTGCAATCGGAGAAGTTCGGTACCAGCGTAGGCGAGTCCCTTCGCATCCATTCGGAGATGCTGCGGGTCAAGCGACAACAGCGTGCCGAGGAGCGCGCGGCAAAGGTGGCGGTGAAGCTGATCTTTCCCCTCGTGCTGTGCATCTTCCCGGCGATCATGATCGTGGTCGGCGGGCCGGCCATGATCCGCATCGTCAAGGTGCTGCCGACCTTGGTCGGCGCCAACTAGTCGGAGTCGAAATCCCATGAAAGGAACCCGCCTCGCATTGATCATCGGCGCCGCCCTGGCGGCTGGCTGCGCCAACACCGTCGAACGTGACCTGGCGTGGGAGGTGAAGCCCCATGTGGACGTCCGGCACGGCATGCGCCAGGCCCAGGCCCAATATCGGCTCGGCCGCTACTTCCAGGGGCAGGGCCGCCTGCCCCTGGCCGAACGCGCCTACCGTGAAGCGCTGGTCGCCGACCCCGCCCATGTCGATGCGATCAACGCGCTGGCTTCGCTGCTGGCGGCGCGCGGAGAACTCGAGGACGCCAGCCGCCTGTTCGAGCGCCTGTTGGCGCAAGCGCCTTCCCAGGCCTACTTGCACAACAATGCCGGCTATGCCTTGTACCTGCAGGGCCGGCACGCGGAGGCGGTTGCGCGACTGCGCACCGCGGTCGTCCTCGCGCCGGATTTCGAGCGGGCCTGGGTCAATCTGGAGAATGCCGCCCGTGCCGCCGGCAGGACGGATCTGGTGGCCATGGCGCAGCAGCGTGGCGAGCCGAACCGGCAGGGCAATGGCGAAGCCGTCACGACACCGGTCGCGGCCGATGTGGTTTCTCTGACGCTGGCGCGTGCGGTGCCGGCCTTCCCGCACGCCGATCGCCGTGTATTGGCCTCGGCAACGGAACGGAGCGCTCCCGAGTTCGTACCACCCCAGGCGGTCGCCGTGCGGGAAACGCCGGTTCCGCCGGCTCTGCCCGTCGTGGCCTCGCAGGCCAAGGATTCTGCGCGCACCGTGCTGTCGGCGACGGCGGATCTGTGGCGGGCGGAGGCCGTGGAATCGCCCGCCCGCTCGGCGCAGACGCCGGGTGTCGCTGGTGCCGGCTTGTTGCCGCTACGGCCGACGCTGCTACGGGTCGGCCTTTCCGCGCCCGCAGTGACGATCGATGCCCGGCTCGAGATTTCCAATGCCAACGGGGTGCGCCATTTTGCCAGCGAAGTCGGTGCTCGGCTGAAGTCGGCGGGTCTGGACGTGCGGCGCGTCAACAACTACGAGACGTTTGCTCTGGCGGAGTCGAAGGTCGAGTACCGTCGCGGTTACGAGGATCAGGCACGCGCGTTGGCGAGCCGGCTCGGGCTCGATGTGGCGGTCGTTCGAGGCGAGGCGGAGCGCTGGGGCAGCGACGTGCGCCTGATCCTCGGTGCCGACGTGATCGGCGCCGGACGGATTCGAACCTGAGCGCGCCGGCCGCTTCGCCTCAGTTCAGCAGGCCGTGGCCAATGCTGCGGGCGAGGATGCCGATCGCGGCGCCGACGACGGCCGGCTTCCACACGGCGGCAACCCGGCGGCTGGCCGAAATCAGGATCGCCACACCCGGAATGTCGAGCGGGTGGAGCAGGAAGCCGGCCGCCGCATTCATCGAGCCGACACTGGCCTCGCCGCTTTTCAGCATCTCGTCGTAGACACCCATCACGGCGGTGCCGCCGCCGATGTATTTGGTCAGCGTTGCGAGAATCAGCGAACGATCGAGGGACAGGGCGTCCAGCAACGGCGCCAGCAGGGCCGCCAGCAGGTCGATCGCACCGACGGCACGCAACGCGGTCACGGCCACCAGCGCCAGAACCAGCATCGGAATCGCGCCGATCGTGATCTTGAAGGATTCGGCGCCGGCACGGTTGATGACATCGAGCACGCCCTTGGCGTCCTCGGCAACGGGATGGCGCAGGGTTTCGTCCACGTCGTCCTCGCTGTCCGACAGCGAACGCCCGACCCAGTGGTAGGTCGCGGCGGCGGCAACCAGCCCGCCGACCAATGACAGCGTCAGGGTCTGGCCGAACGCGAGTCCCAGGGCGGTCATCGGAAACAGCACGTTGGCCTGGGCCATGGCCATGACCAGCGCCAGCGTGGCCGCGATATGGCGGTCGGAGGCGCCCCGGGTGGCCATCATCGTCAGTGTCGCAATCGGCCCGGCGAAGCCGACGAAGCTGATCTGCAGTGCAGCGAAGACGCCGAGGCCGGTGAGGCCCAGCGGGCGTAGCACCGGCGCCAGGACTGCGACGAGTGCGTCGAGGATGCCCCGCGCCTCGAGCATGCGCATCAGCGAGAGCATCACGACCATCACCGGCAACACGACGAACAGCGCCAATTCGACCGCGGAGCGGCCGGCGTCGAGGATGACGGCGATCAGGCTGTCCATGGCGGACTCACCCTGGCCGGTGGTCGACAGACGCTGCCGAGGACGCGGGTGGGCGGCAGGGCCGCCCGGTCATTCGGCGCCCGGCGCGGCGGTCGTCGTCTTGGTCGTACGGCGGCTGCGTCGGGGCTTGGGCTTGGGCTTGGGCTCGGCCGATTCCACCGATGCTTCCGGCTGTTGCGGCGGCGCTGCGTCTGACTCCGGCGAAGCCTTGGCGGTGGCGCTCGCGGCCTTCTTGGTCGTCCGGCTGCGCCTGGGGGTCTTCGGCTTGGATTCCGCGGCGGGCGCTTCGGCGGCTTCCTCGGTCGGCTTGGGCTGAGCCGGACCGGCGATGTCGGCAACCGCATCGACCGACTTCTCGTCGCGGGCGGCCGGCGCAGTGGTCTTGCGCCGGCCGCGCCCGCCGCGGGCCTTGGGCGCCGCATCGCCCTGGGTCGGCTCGGTCGTGGGTGGCTCGGCCGTCGTTTCGCTCGCGGCGTCAGCCAAAGCGGCGGCGTCTTCGGCCGAGTTTCGATGCTTGCCTTCGTCGGCGACTGCGTCCTCGGCTGCCGGCGTGGCGCCGCCGTGGCTTCCCGTTACGTGCTGCACATAGGTGTTCGATTTCTCGTCGCGGCTGACCACCAGCAAACCCCGCGACTGGGCTTCCTCGAGCAGGTTGCCGAAGGCCTTGAAGCCGAAGTAGGACTCGTTGAAGTCGGGCTTGCGGCGCTTGATCGCCTCCTTCAGTACGGACGCCCAGATCTTGCCACTGTCGCTGCGCTCGGAAAGCAGGGCGTCGAGCGTTTCGACTGCCATCTCGATGGCGCGGCTGCGCCTCGCCTCGAGCTGTTCGGGCTGCAGTCGTTGCTGGGGGGTGTGTTCGCGCCGGGCCGCCTTGCGTTGGTTTTCGCGCACCAGATCATCGTAGAAGATGAACTCGTCGCAGTTGGCGATCAGCAGGTCGGAAGTGGATTGCTTGACGCCGACGCCGATCACCTGCTTGGCATTTTCACGCAGCTTGGAGACCAGCGGTGAGAAGTCCGAGTCGCCGCTGACGATGACGAACGTATTGACGTGAGATTTGGTATAGCAGAGGTCGAGGGCGTCGACCACGAGGCGGATATCGGCGGAGTTCTTGCCGGACTGGCGTACGTGGGGAATCTCGATCAGCTCGAAATTCGCTTCGTGCATGGTTGCCTTGAAGCCCTTGTAGCGCTCCCAGTCGCAATAGGCCTTCTTGACCACGATCGCGCCTTTGAGCAGCAGCCGCTCGAGCACCGGCTTGATGTCGAATTTTTCGTACTTGGCATCGCGCACGCCGAGCGCGACGTTTTCGAAGTCACAGAACACCGCCATGCTCACGCTCTCGGACGAGGCAGCCATCGTTGTCTCCAGTTCTTGTCGGCCGTACGGGCGAAGTCAGCGATACTGTGCGCGCGCGTCGGGTGGCAACGCAAGTGGCATGGCGGTTCCGTCGGCAGCCGGATACGCCGGCGCGGCGGCCATGCTCGGTAGCACGGTCGCCGCAACTGGCGTTGGCTTGCGCCGGATCAGGCCCTGCGACGGGCAGAGCCGGGGCCGCGGCCTTCGATGTGGCGGAAGGTGATGCGCCCCTTGCTGAGATCGTAGGGCGACAGTTCGAGGGTGACCTTGTCACCGGCGAGGATACGGATGCGGTACTTGCGCATCTTGCCTGCCGTGTAAGCCACGAGGTTGTGACCATTGTCCAGGGTCACTCGGAAACGTGCATCGGGCAGTACTTCGTCGACCACCCCGTTCATTTCGATCAGGTCTTCCTTAGCCAATAGATCATCTCCTTTTCGCTACATTGCGGAATCTCGGTATGCTGCGCCACGTCCTTTCGTCGTCACCCCGCGATCGGGGCAGAACCCCTGGCACGGGTTCTGCAGGGCTGTCGGCGCGGCAGTTTCCGGTTTCGCCCGGCGCCCCGGCGGGAACTCGTCGGGTTCTCGCCGGCCGGGCCGGGGCCGGCACGCAACGGCGGTGCCGACGGCAGGCTGGTGGCGGCTGCCAGCGCTGGCGGGGTGGCCCTGATGCAGCGATGGCGCCTGCCGGACACCGAGGCCCGATTCGACGAATCTGCCGAGGCGTCGGACCGCCAGAAGCTGCTAGCAGCAACGTAAGCTAATAAAATGCCCTGTTTTTGTCCGAAAGGCAAGCCAGACGGCGCCCATGTCGCGCCGCCCGTCACGGGCGTTGGCCGCGACGGAAGCATCGACGGGCATTCGGGTGTATCGTGAATCCGTGCCGCCACGCCCGGGAGGATTGCGTATGGATGACGGGAATATCATTGCCGAGAGCCTGCCGACCGAACAGGAACTGTTGGCCGCGCCGGAGTCCGACTACATGAACGAGCGGCAATTGGCGTTCTTTCGTGCCCGCCTGTGCGCCGAGCGGGACGAATTGCTGTCGGCGGCGAGGGAGACCACGGAGCACCTGAAGGAGTTCGAAGCCACGCCGGATCCTTCGGACCGGGCAACCCTCGAGGAGGACCACACGCTCGAACTCCGCGTACGCGATCGCGAGCGCAAACTGCTGCACAAGATCGATGAGGCCATCGAGCGCATCGACAACGGCAGCTTCGGCTGGTGCGAGGAAACCGGGGAGGCGATCGGCATCGCCCGTCTGTTGGCCCGTCCCACCGCGATCTACACGATCGAGGCGCAGGAACGGCACGAGCGCCGGGAACGCCGGATGGGGGGCTAGCTTGTGCTCACGGCCCGTCGGCGGGCGTCCGACGGGGGACGGGAAGATCCCTGTAAGGCGCCCCTCTTGACGGGGGCGTCGATCGTTTCAGGCTCGCGTCTCCACCACCCCAAAATTCGCTTGCACCAATTTGGGGCGGGCCGACTATAAGTGCAAGCTGATGTTCAGGCAAGGCCGGATTCGGCCGATGTTGCATGATGTTACGTTCAGGGCGCCCGGCGGCGACCTGTGCGTCGATCTTCCGATCGTGATCCCGAGCCGGCTCGGCACCCACCCCCGGCCTTGGTGGCCGGGTCGGTTGCCGAGTGGGGGGCGTACCGCGGCAGCGCTCCTTGGGGGCAGGCTGGCAGCCCGGCGTCAGCGGATCTCCTGCGCGAGCTCGCCAGCCTGGTAGCGCTGGGCCATCCGTTCCAGCGGGATCGGCTTGATGCGGCTGGCCTGACCGGCGCAGCCGAATGCCTGGTAGCGGGCGACGCAGACCTCCTTCGCGGCTTGACGCGCCGGCTTGTTGTACTCGCGGGGGTCGAACTTGGACGGGTTTTCGGCCAGGAACTTGCGGATGGCACCGGTCATCGCCAAGCGGATGTCGGTGTCGATGTTGATCTTGCGCACCCCGAAACGGATCGCGGTCTGGATTTCCTCGACCGGTACGCCGTAGGTCTGCTTCATGTCGCCACCGTGCTGGCGGATGATTTCGAGCAGTTCCTGGGGCACCGAAGACGAGCCATGCATCACCAGGTGGGTGTTGGGCAGGCGTTCGTGGATTGCCTTGACGCGCTCGATCGCGAGAATGTCGCCGGTGGGCTTGCGGGTGAACTTGTAGGCACCGTGGCTGGTGCCGATCGCGATCGCGAGGGCGTCGCAATCGGTCTGCCGGACGAAGTCGGCGGCTTGGTCGGGGTCGGTCAGCAGCATGGAATGGTCCAGCGTTCCTTCGGCGCCGATGCCGTCCTCCTCGCCGGCCTGCCCCGTCTCGAGCGACCCGAGGCAGCCCAGTTCGGCCTCGACGGTGACGCCGATGGCGTGGGACATCTCGACCACCTTGCGGCTGACCTCGACGTTGTACTCATAGGAGGAGGGCGTTTTCCCGTCCGCCAGCAGCGAGCCGTCCATCATCACCGACGAGAAGCCGGAACGGATCGCCGTCATGCAGATCGCCGGCGACTGGCCATGGTCCTGGTGCATGACCACGGGGATCTGGGGATAGGCTTCGATCGCCGCGTCGATGAGGTGACGCAGGAACGCCTCCCCGGCATATTTTCGGGCGCCGGCCGAAGCCTGCATGATCACCGGGCTGTCGGTTTCGGCCGCCGCTTCCATGATGGCCTGGACCTGTTCCAGGTTGTTCACGTTGAATGCGGGCAGGCCGTAACCGTTGTCGGCGGCGTGGTCGAGCAACTGGCGCATCGAAACGAGCGGCATGGGGTTCTCCGGGCTGAGCCGGCAGTGGGGCCGGCAGATGGGCAACAGATCAAGCCATGGATTTTAGCAGCCTGTCGGCCATCGAGCCGATCCGCTGTGCGCTGGGCGCGGCGGCGCGCCAGCGGCCTGCGGCGGCGGCCCCCTCGATCAGTATCCGCTCGAATTCGGGGCCGGATGGTCGCCGACCCGCACGATCTTGAGGGTGTTGGTGCCACCCGAAGCGCCGATCGGCTCGCCGATCGTCAACACGATCAAGTCCCCGTGCTCGACCACGCCCTGGTCGAGCAGAATCTGCTGCGCTTCCCATAGCAGGACGTCGCGGTCGTGATGGGTCTGCGACATCAGCAGGGGATAGACCTCGCGGTAGAGCGTCATCTGGTTGCGGGCGGTCTTTTCCGGGGTCAGCGCATAGATCGGGACACCGCTGTTGGGGCGGCTCATCCAAAGGGCGGTCGAGCCGGTCTGGGTCAGCGAGGCGATGGCCTTGACCTTGAGATGGAAAGCGGTCCATATCGCCGCCATCGCGATCGACTGGTCGATGCGGGTGAAGACCCGGTTCAGCACGTCCCGGTCGAGCGCGGTGTCGGCCGACTTTTCGGCTTCGAGGCAGACCCGCGACATGGCCTCGACGACCTCCACCGGATAACTGCCGGCCGCAGTTTCCGCCGACAGCATGACCGCGTCGGTGCCGTCGAGCACTGCATTGGCTACGTCCGACACTTCCGCCCGGGTCGGGACGGGGCTCTGGATCATCGACTCCATCATCTGGGTGGCGGTGATCGTCAGCTTGTTGCGCTCGCGTGCCGCCCGCAGCATCTTCTTTTGCAGTGCCGGCACCGCCGCGTCGCCGACTTCGACCGCAAGGTCGCCGCGGGCGACCATGATGCCGTCCGACGCGTCGAGGATTTCGGTCAGGTTGGCGACCGCCTCGGTCCGCTCGATCTTCGCGATGAGCAGGGCCGAAGAGCCGGCCGCCCGCAGCAACTGGCGCGCCATGTACATATCGGCGGCGCTCTTGGGGAAGGAGACGGCGACGAAATCGACGGTGATCAACGCGGCCGTCTTGATGTCGTCCATGTCCTTGGCAGTGAGCGCCGGTGCGGTCAGGCCGCCTCCCTGGCGATTGATGCCCTTGTTGTTCGACAGTTCGCCGCCGACCAGTACGCGCGTGCGGATTTCCGAGCCGAACACGCGCTCGACACGCAGCTTGAGGCGGCCGTCATCGAGCAGAAGGATGTCGCCGGCCTTGACGTCGCGCGGCAGGTCCTTGTAGTCGAGTCCGACCCGCTGGCGGTTGCCGATGGTGCAATTCGCGTCGAGGACGAACTCGTCGTCGCGGGCCAGCATCACGCGCCCCTCCTCGAATCTGCCGACACGAATCTTCGGCCCCTGCAGGTCCGCAAGGATGCCCACCGGCCGACCGCCCCGAGCCGAAGCGTCGCGGATGGCCTCGGCACGTGCGACGTGGTCCTCGGTGGTGCCGTGGGAGAAGTTCATGCGAACCACGTCGATACCGGCATGGACCATGCGTTCGAGGACTTCGGCCGAGGACGAAGCGGGTCCCAGGGTGGCAACGATCTTGGTGTGTCGGGGCATGGCTCACGGGCTGCGCTGCGGTCGGTCCGTCATTCTAGCCGCGACCGCGGGCGTGCGGTCACGATTGGCCGCGCGGGCATTCCTTCGGAAGTGGCCGGAAAATTGCTGAAATTCGTAACGAAAATTTCCCGGGCTCCTGTTACTTTGTGGCGAGCATGTCAAATGCATAAGGTCGCTGGTGGGACCGAGACCCGGCTGAAACCCGCCAGCGGCGTGGGTTACAGCGGAGTTGGCCGGCGTCGGTCGTGGTCGCTGGATGGGACGGCAGGCGGGCGGATCGGGCGGCGGGTCGCGCGCGAAGTTTCCTGCGCGGATTCCCGCCGGCAGGAATCGGCGGCGCCGCCATTCCGTAATTGGGACGCCACGTCGGCGCCTCCTGGGCTGGCGGTGGCGGTCGGCGCATGAACGGTCACGCCCACTCCGACCGCGTTGGCGTCGCTGCAGCCGACCGGTGGTGGCATTGCAATGCGCTGTTCCGTATCGTGTCCAGCGAGCGTCGCCGGGTCATGCTGCTTGCCTTGCTCGCCTTTGCGTTGATGGCGGCGGCCAATCTCACCGTGCTCTATGTCATCGAGCGCGGTCGGCGTGACGAAGAGCGATCAGCGGCGCGCTATGCTGCGCTGGACGCGGCTGCCGACATCCAGATGGAGATTACCCAGTCGCTGTCCACACTCCATCTGCTGCGCGCGATGGTCCACGAGAGCGCGGGCAGCGCGCCGAATTTCGAGCGTGTCGCCGGGCAGATGCTGCCGTCGTTCCCGGCCGTTTCCGCGCTGCAACTGGCGCCCGGCGGTGTGGTCCAGCGCGTCGTGCCGGTGCATGGCAACGAGCGCGTCATCGGACACGACCTGCTCAAGGATCCCTCCCGCGAGAACGAAGCGCTGAAGGCGGTTCAGACGCGCCGAATGACGCTGGCCGGCCCGTTCACCCTGATCCAGGGAGGGACCGGCATGGTGGCTCGAATGCCGGTCTTCCTCAGCCGACCGGAAGGCGAGGATCCGTTCTGGGGATTCGCCACCGCGCTGATTCGCACCGACGACCTGATGCGGGCCGCCGGCATCGAGCAATTGCCGCAGCTCGGCTACGACTACCGGCTCACGCGCTGGATACCGGGTCAGTCCGAGGAGCAGGTCATCGCGGCGTCGGTCGGTACGCGCATCCCGGCCAGCGAGATCCAGCAGGTGGTGGTGCCCAACGGCGAATGGCAACTGTCGGTCGGGCGTCGTGGAGGCTGGGGGTCGCCGTGGTTGATCGTGTTCGAGGCCAGCGTCTCGGTCTTCGTCGCAGCCCTGGTGGGGGGGCTGACCTACATGCTGCTGAACCAGCCGCTGGCCTTGCGTCGCGAGGTGCGGATGCGCACCTCGGAGCTGGAGTTCCAGGCCAATCACGACGACCTCACCGGTCTCGCCAATCGAAGCTTGCTGTGCGATCGCACCGAGCAGGCGATTCGCCACGCGCGTCGAGTCGGCAGCAGCGTTGCGCTGCTGCTGGCCGATCTCGACCGTTTCAAGACGATCAACGACAGTCTTGGCCATTCGATCGGCGATGAACTGCTGGTGACGGTGTCCCGACGCCTGGCTGGCATCCTGCGCGAGAGCGACACCCTGAGCCGCCTGGGCGGCGACGAGTTCGTCATCGTCATGGCGGACGTCCGCCACGAGGCCGACGTGGTCACCGTGTGCGACAAGCTGATCCATGCACTGGCCCAGCCGGTGCGGGTTCGGGGCACCGTCGCGTACCCTGGCGGCAGTATCGGCGTGGCTGTCTTCCCGCGCGATGGCGACTCTCCGGAAACCCTGCTGCGCAACGCCGATGCGGCGATGTACCGGGCCAAGGAGCATGGGCGTGGCCGCTATTGCTTCTACGAATCCTCCCTCAATGTCCGGGTCAAGCGTCGTCTCGCGCTCGAGGCGGGGCTGCGGGAGGCCATTTCCCGCGGCGAACTCGAGGTGCGCTACCAGCCCAAGCTGTCCACCGCAAGCGGCCGCATCGTCGGCGCCGAAGCCTTGCTGCGCTGGATCAGTCCCAGTCTCGGGGAAGTGTCGCCGGCCGAGTTCGTGCCTTTGGCCGAAGAAACCGGATTGATCGCCGGTATCGGAGAGTGGGTACTGATCGAAGCCTGCCGGCAACTCCGGATCTGGCACGATGGGGGGCATCAGGGCATGAAGGTCGCGGTCAACCTGTCGGCACTCCAGTTCCGCCAGCGCAACCTGGCCCAGCGTATCGAACACATCGTCCGCGATGCGGGGGTGCCGGCGTCGTCGCTGGAACTCGAACTGACCGAGTCGATGGTCATGGAGAATGCGGAGGAGGCCGCCAGCCTGCTCGATGCGCTGCGCGCCCTCGGCGTGTCGATGGCGCTCGACGATTTCGGCACCGGACAATCCAACTTGTCGTACCTCGAGCGTTTTCCGATCGACGCCCTGAAGATCGACAAATCCTTCATCGCCCGCGCGCCGGAGGATGACGGCGCCGCCGCCATCTCGCGGGCCGTCGTTGCGCTGGCCCGCAACCTCGACTTGCGGGTCGTCGCCGAAGGGGTCGAGAGCCCCGCCCATTGGAACTTCGTATGCGAATCGGGATGCGACGAAGCCCAGGGATTCCTGTTCTCCCGCGCCATCGACGCCCCCGCGTTGGGCGCCCTGCTGGCGGATCAGGCCTCGCTCCGCTCGCTGGGTACCTTTTCCGGCTGAACATCCGCCGCCAGCCTGCGTTGTGTTCGGACGTCGCCCGTCCGACCGTTCGTCGTCGTGTGGGCACGGGGTGCAACGGTCTCGCGCCTGTCCGGTGTCCAAAAAATTAAGAATTCTTAAGGATTTACGGGTGACGGCGGGTGTCCGACCCGCGCATCCGGCGGCAGCGGCGGGCGATCACTTGCTACAAGGGTTTTCAGTCACCCGCGAAGTCCGCGTCTGCCAACCGTAGAATGAGGGCCTCGATCTTCCATCGGGCCGACCGTGTCAACTGCGCTGATTGCCGGACTGATCGCCGGCGTACTGCTGATCTGGTTCCTGCTGCGTCATCGCGGTGGGGACAAAACCCCCGAGCGGGCACCTCAGCCGGAGCGGATGTCCCAGTTTCCCTACCGCTGCGTGTCGGTGGTCGGCGGCCCCAATGCCTGTTCCGCGGTGGATCTGATCCGGGGGCGCCGCTACTTTCCGGACGAAGCGCCACCGCTGCCCCTGCCCGGCTGTTCCGCGGGCGTCTGCGAATGCACCTACCGGCACCATCGCGATCGCCGCAGCAAGGACCGGCGCAACCAATGGGATCCGCGGCAGCACAACTGGCAGCACGAGAATGCCGAGCGGCGCAAGGAGAGGCGGGGCCGCCGTCACGACGACTGAAGGCCGTGAGGGCGGCCATACAGCGGCTTCAGTCCCGCGCGCGGGATTCGAGCGCGGCGATCGCCGGCAGCGTCTTGCCTTCGAGGAATTCCAGGAAGGCGCCGCCACCGGTGGAGATGTAGCCCACGTCTTCGGCGATGTGGAACTTGGCGATCGCGGCCAGGGTGTCACCGCCGCCGGCGATCGAGAACGCCTCCGAGTGCGCGATCGCCGAGGCCATCATCTTGGTGCCGCCAGCGAATTGCGGGTATTCGAAGACGCCGACCGGGCCGTTCCAGACGACGGTGCCGGCGTGGGCGATGATCTCGGCCAGCCGCACCGAACTCTTCGGTCCGACGTCGAGGATGCGGTCGTGGGGGCCGACGTCCTCCACCGAGATGCGGTTGGCGCGCGCCAGCCGGGAGACCTCGTCGGCCACGACCACGTCGATCGGCAGCGGCACCTCGGCACCACGCGCCTTCATGATGTCCATGACCTGCTGGGCTTCCTTGACCATCTCGGGTTCCGCCAGCGATTCGCCGATGCGCTTGCCCGACGCCAGCAGGAAGGTATTGGCGATTCCGCCGCCGACGATCAACTGGTCGACCTTATCCGCCAGGGTGCGCAGGATGGTGAGCTTGGTCGATACCTTGGCGCCGCCGACGATCGCCACCAGCGGGCGTTCCGGGTTCTCGGTGGCCTTGGACAGGGCGTCGATCTCGGCGCCCATGAGGATGCCGGCGCAGGCCACCGGGGCGAAGCGGGCGATGCCGTGGGTCGTGGCTTCCGCCCGGTGGGCGGTGCCGAAGGCATCATTGACGTAGATGTCGCACAGGGCAGCCATCTTTTTCGCCAGTGCTTCGTCGTCCTTTTTCTCGCCCTTGTTGCAGCGGCAATTTTCGAGCAGCACGACCTGACCGGGGGCTACCGAAAAATCGCCATCCACCCAGTCGGTGACGAGCTTGACCGGGCGGCCCAGCAGTTGGCCGAGACGTACGGCGACGGGCGCCAGGGTGTCGTCCGGGCCGACCGTACCTTCGGTCGGACGGCCCAGGTGCGAGGTGACCATCACGGCCGCGCCCTGGTCGAGGCAGCGGGCGATCGACGGGATCGAGGCGCGGATGCGCGTGTCCTCGGTGATGTTGCCGGCTTCGTCCTGGGGTACGTTGAGGTCGGCTCGGATGAAGACCTTCTTGCCGGCCACATCCAGATCGATGAGTTTCCTGACTTGCATGTCGTTTCGTCCTGATCAAGAAAAACGCCCTGCGGGGCAGGGCGTTCGGAGAGTGGTCCGGGGTCAGGCTGCGTTCACGAAGGCGCGTGCCGCGTCCAGCATGCGGCAGGAATAGCCCCATTCGTTGTCGTACCAGGCCAGCACCTT
>JAGRFZ010000089.1:1637-16799 GCA_020445785.1 Rhodocyclaceae bacterium | reverse complement strand
GCTACTGGTGAAATGTCCGGGCTAAGGCGTTTTCAGAAGCGTTCGTCGGTCCGCATCACGCGCCATTGCCCGAGCGGCAACTCGCCCAGCGGCACCCGGCCGATGCGGACGCGCTTGAGGCCCACCACGGTAAGGCCCACCAGTTCGCACATCCGCCGGATCTGCCGCTTACGCCCCTCGCGCAGCACGAATCGGAGCTGGTCGCGGTTCTGCCACTCGACACTCGCCGGCCGCAGCGCACGGCCATCCAGCGACAGACCGTGGCGGAGCCGTGCGAGGCCGTCGGCCCGCAAGCGACCTTCGACCCGCACCAGGTACTCCTTGTCCACCTCACTGTCGTCGCCGATCAACTGCCGCGCGACGCGGCCGTCCTGGGTCAGCACCAGCAAACCGGTCGAATCGATGTCGAGCCGGCCGGCTGGCGCCAACCCCTTCAACATTGCCGGGCGGAAGCGCGGGCCGCCCGCGGCCCCCGCCACCTGGGCGCCGGGCACGACCAACGCCACCGCCGGCTTGCAGCCCGGTTCCGGCTGACCTGACACGTAGCCGACAGGCTTGTGGAGCAGGATCGTGACCCGTCGATCACGTTGCCGCTCGGCGCGCGGGTCGAGGTCGATCGTCACCTGGGGCAGCACCCGCGTGCCCAGCTCGCTGACCACCCGCCCGTCGACGCGCACCCAGCCGCGCGCAATCAACTCGTCGGCCTCGCGGCGCGAGCACAGGCCGCGCGCCGCCATCACCTTGGACAAGCGCTCTCCGTCCGCATGAGGCTCGACGCCGGCCGCCGGTTGCGGCGGTTCGCGCCGCACTCGTACCACCCGCTCCTTTCCGCGCCGCAGCTGCCCGCGCCTTTCGTCCGCCATGTCCTGATCCGAATTTATCCCCGAGGGTGCAGTGTAGCGCCGCCGTGACCGCCGACGCGGGCTGCCCAGCACGCGAGCCGCGCTCGCATCCGGCGATGGTGGGAACCGGCCCAATAGATGCGACCGCAATCGGGACATTCGCGCACCGCACGTGAACGCAGGTCGGGCGGCAAGCGCCCGAGCGCTGCAGCCCCGGCCCACTCGAGCCGGGCATTGTCCACCAGACAGCGGGTAAAGGGGCGCCACAGCCAGTCGACGCCGAGTTCCTCGCGCAGCACGAAGGCCTGTTGGTCGAGCGCACCCTGCCGCAGCCACAGCACGCGCCCCCTCGCCGCCTTGTGGCGGAGCAGCTGGCGATCGCAGGTCAGCAGCGTCCGCGCCTCCCGCCGCGCCACCTCGAGCCATTGCCGATCCGGCGCACCGCCCGACGCCATCGCGGTGTCGTAGCCGGCGGCGCGGAGATAGCGCGCGAGGCGACCCAGCATCTCGTCGCAGACGAACTTGCGGTCGCCGCCATGCGACGGAAGTGAATCGGCCTCGGCGAGGCTTTCGTCAACCAACTGAACCTCACGTATTGATCGTTGTCAGTTTTTCCTGAACATAAACCAAGGACCCCCCATGATTTCGTCGATCCGAAACTTCCTGCGGCTGGAGGCCGCCAGCGGCCTCCTACTGGTCGCATCGGCCGCGCTCGCGATGGCCGTCGTCAACAGCCCGTTTCGCTCCCTCTACGATGCCTTGCTCGCAACCCCGGTCGAATGGCGCGTCGGCGACTTCGAAATCGCCAAACCGCTGCTGTTGTGGATCAACGACGGCCTGATGGCGGTGTTCTTCTTCATCGTAGGCCTGGAAATCAAGCGTGAAGTTCTCGAAGGGGAACTCTCTCGGCCATCCCAGATCGCGCTGCCGGGCATCGCGGCGATCGGCGGCATGGCAGTACCCGCAGCGATCTTCTGGGCGATCAATGCCGGCGACAGCCACGCCATGAGCGGCTGGGCGATCCCGACCGCGACCGACATCGCCTTCGCCCTGGGCATGCTGAGCCTGTTCGGCGACCGCGTGCCGGTCTCGCTCAAGGTTTTCCTGCTGACCCTGGCGATCATCGACGATCTCGGCGCGATCGTGATCATCGCGCTGTTCTATACGAGCCAGATCTCGCTCACATCGCTGGTGATCGCAGCGGCTTCGCTGGCCGTGCTCGGCATCATGAACCATCGTGGTGTGCACCGGATTTCGCCGTATCTTCTGGTCGGTACGGTGCTGTGGATTTCGATGCTGAAATCCGGCGTCCATGCCACCCTGGCCGGGGTTCTGCTTGCCTTCTTCATTCCGTTGCGCACGCCGGCAACGGCGCGTCCTGCGCCCCTGACGAGGCTCGAGGACGACCTGCATACACCGGTGGCCTTCGGCATCCTTCCCCTGTTCGCCTTCGCCAACGCGGGCATACCGTTCGACGGCATGAATGCGGCGGCGCTGACCGCCGGCCTGCCGCTCGGCGTGGCCCTGGGGCTGTTCCTCGGCAAGCCGCTCGGAATCTTCGGCTTCAGTTGGGTGGCGGTCCGGGCCGGTCTCGCACGACTGCCCGAAGGCGTCGGCTGGCGGGCGATTTTCGGCGTCTCGATCCTGTGCGGCATCGGCTTCACGATGAGCCTGTTCATCGCGTCGTTGGCCTTCGAGAGTTCGAGTCAGGACATCATGGCGGCGAGCCGGATCGGCATCGTCGCCGGCACCGCGGCGTCGGCACTGCTCGGGCTGCTGGTGCTCAAATTTGCGCTGCCCGCCAGCGGCCGCAGACACGGGCTCGGCGAGCGCACACCGGCTCAGTCCGGCACGTAGAACAGGACCAGATACATCAGCAGCAGGATCGCCACCCAAAGCACCATCTGCCCGGACAGCCAGGTGCGGGCCAACACGCCACTCGGGCCGTAGTGGCGGAAGATGGCGGTCCGGATGCTGCCGAACGCACCGACCGCGCCACGCCCGAACGCGGCCAGCCCGCTCGCCACGCCCTCGGCCAGACCGAGGGCGATCCCCGGCCCGAGTACCCGATAGAACCAGTCGAGGTCGAGGGTGATCGTCAGCGTGCGCTGGAGGTAATTCAACAGCAGGAAGAAAGCGAGCCCCGAGAACAGCAGCAACTGCAACTGCGAGACAACGTGGGCGCCGGTGTAGGGCTGGTAGTCGACCGCATAGGGCAGGATCGCATAGAGCGGATCCGGGTAGCAGCCGAGGCCGATGCAGAAGGCCGAGAAGACCACCATCGCCCAACCCATGCTGGCCGGCGGATCCTTCGGCCGCATGCCGGAATCCTTCTGGAAGAACACGAACCACGGAAACTTGATGCCGGCATGGAGGAACACGCCGGCCGACGCCGCCGCCAGCAGCAGCCAGACGATCATCATGTGCTCGTTGGCGGCCGACTGGGAGATCATCGACTTGGTCGTGAAGCCGGAGGTCAACGGAAAGGCCGAGATCGCCAAGGCACCAATGGTGCCGCAGATGGTGGTCAGCGGCATGCTCTGAAACAAGCCACCGAGGTCGGTACATTTGCGCTTGCCGGTACGGTAGAGCACCGCCCCGGCCGACATCAGCAACAGCGCTTTGTAGATGATGTGGGCGAAAGCGTGGGCTGCGGCACCATTGAGCGCCATTTCGGTGCCGATGCCGATGCCGGTGACCATGAAGCCGACCTGGTTGATGATCGAATAGGCCAGAATGCGACGCATGTCGTTTTCGAGGATCGCGTAGACGATCCCGTAGAACACCATGTAGAGCCCGATCGGAATCAGGATCTCGGTACCGGGGAAGCCCCGCAGCAGCACATACACGGCGGTCTTGGTCGTGAACGCCGAAAGAAATACCGTACCGCTCCACGATGCTTCCGGGTAAGCGTCGGGCAGCCAGGCGGAGAACGGCGGCGCGCCGGCGTTGATCAGGAAACCGATCAGGATCAGCCAATGGGCGATCGAATCCGCTTGCATCGCCTCGAAGCTGAGGCTGCCACCGTCGGCCACGTGGCCGGTGATACCGGCCATCAACACCACGCCGCCGAACAGATGCACCATCAGGTAGCGCATCGACGCGGCCCGTGCCGAGGCGCCACCGGCCCAGATGACCAGGGTCGAACCGACGGCCATCAGCTCCCAGAACAGGAACAGGGTAATGAGATCACCCGCGAACACGGCGCCGACCGCCGAGCCCGCATAGACGAAGGCCGCCGGCACTTCGATGCGGCTTTCCTGCTTGAGGGCGAAGACGCCCCCGACCAGTGCCATCAGCGTGAAGATGGTCGCGAAGACGCGGGCCAGCCGGTCGCCGCGCACGAACTCGAGCTCGTAGTCGAGGAAGCCGACGCGGCCGAAGATGCCATCGCCGACCTGCCACACCATGAACAGGGCCAGCGCCGGCAGGACGACGGCCAGCGCCGAGCGCGCCGAGCCGCGCACGAAGGCCAGCAGGATGCCGCCGGCAATCAGCAGCAGGCCGGGATGCAGCATCATGTCACTGCTCGTCATAGTAGTCGTCCGGGCGCTTCAACCACATACCGAGCAGCTTGGAACCGAAAACCAGGATCACGCAGCCGATGAAGCCGTACCAGGCATTGAAGGCCGGCAGGGCGTCGATGCCGAAGTGCGGGTGGGCCTCGACGAAGAATTCGGCGATGACGGTCAGGACGAGGATCGCGATGAAGCCGATCCACAGCTTGCGGATATTCTCCGGACGTACCAGCCAATGCATGTTCAGTCCCCTCCGGCCACGGCGCGCGCGAGCTTCAGCACCGGCTCGTGATAGATGAACAGGATGATCGTCAGCGTGGCGGTCACGCCCTGCGCGAGCACCATCGGCCACGGCGCCTCGCCGTGGTCGTCGTGGTGGTCGTGTCCATGGTCGTCGCCATGATGCGCCGGCGGCGCGCGGAAGAATGCCCGCCAGACGATGGGCAGGAAGTAGCCGGCGTTGAGCAGGGTGCTGATCACCAGCACGGCCACCGCGATCCAGTGCTCGGCGCCCATCGCCGCCGACAGGATGTACCACTTGGAAATGAAGCCTGCCGCCGGCGGCAGGCCGATCATCGACAGCGCACCGACCGCGAAGGCGAGCATCGTCCACGGCATCTTGCGTCCGATGCCGTCCAGCTGGCTGACTTCGGTCTTGTGGGCAGCGGTGTAGATCGAGCCAGCGGCGAAGAACAGGGTGATCTTGCCGACCGCGTGGGCGGCGATGTGCATCGCGGCGCCGACGATGGAGATCGGCGCAAGCAGGGTCGCCGCCAGCGTCACGTAGGAGAGCTGGCTCACCGTCGAATAGGCCAGACGCCGCTTCAGGTTGTCCGCCCGCAATGCGACGATCGACGCAGCGACGATGGTGTAGCCGGCGATCAGCGGCACCCAGTCGGCACTGCCCAGCGACATCAGGTTGTCGGCGCCGAACACATAGACCACCACCTTGACGATGCTGAACACCCCGGCTTTGACCACCGCCACCGCATGCAGCAACGCGGAAACCGGCGTCGGTGCCACCATCGCCGCCGGCAGCCAGCGATGGAACGGCATCAGCGCCGCCTTGCCGATGCCGAACATGTAGAGCGCCATCAACACCGCGGTGCCGGTCGCGCCGACCTGCCCCGCGAGAATCCCGCCTTGACGGAAGTCCAGTGTGCCGGCCAGCACCCAGGTGGCCAGCATGCCGGTCAGCAGGAACACGATCGAGGTGCCCATCAGCACGCCGAGATAGATCCTCGCCGACTTCTTCGCATGCTCGGTGCCATGGTGCGTCACCAGCGGGTAGGTGATCAGCGTCATGGCCTCGTAGAAGAGGAACAAGGTCAGCATGTTGCCGGCGAAAGCAATGCCCTGAGCGGCGAAGATGGCGCCGGCGAAGCAGACGAAGAAGCGTGTCTGATGGCCTTCGTCGTTGCCGCGCATGTAACCGATCGAGTAGATCGAGCTGATGATCCATAGGCCCGATGCGATCAGGCCGAATAGCATGCCGAGGGGCTCCGCAGTGAGCTGCAGCGAAACCTCGGGCAGCATCGGCAGCAGCAGAAGTTCGGGCCTCGCACCGTCGGCCACCGCCCCGTACAGACTCAGTACCTGGGCGAACAGCACCACTGCCGTAGTCAGCGTGACACCTTCGCGCAGATTCGGCCAGCGGCCCGCCACGGATACCAGGACCATGCCCATCAGGGGCGTCATGAGAATGCCGGCAAGTGCCATCGAGCCGCTCATTTCCACCCCCCGGCGAGCGCCTCGGCTGCGGCACGGGCCATGCTGCCACTCCAGGAAGCGTCCAGACCGAACCAGACGCACGCGGCAATCATCAGCAATGCCGGCACCAACAGCGACAGCGGGGCCTCGCCGCTGGGCGGATGGTCATCGGGTGGTTCGCGGAAGTAGGCGATCTCGACGAAACGCCAGACATAGATCACCGCCAGCAGCGAACTCAGCATCACGGCACCGGCCAGCCACCACTGCCCCTCCGCCATCGCGGCCGTGACCAGGTACCACTTGCTGACGAATCCGGCGGTCCCGGGAATGCCGATCAACGACAGCCCCCCGATGACGAATGCGAAGGCAGCAATCGGCATGGTTCGGCCGAGCCCGGCCATGCGATCGAGGGCAGAGCCGCCGAGCCGCAGCACGATCCCGCCGAGCACCAGAAACATGCCGCCCTTGGTGAGCGCATGATTGAACAGATGGGCCAGCGCGGCGGTCAGGCCGCCGACCGAGTGCAGGCTGATCCCCAATGTGATGTAGCCGATCTGCGAGACGCTCGAATAGGCGAGCAGGCGCTTTAGGTCGGTCTGGAAGATGGCGACCACGGCCGGGACGAACATCGCCGCCAGCGACAGCGCCAGTAGGATCACGCCGGTATAGCGCGCATCGAAGACCACGGTCTCGCCGAAGATCGTGAAGAAATAGCGCATCAACACGTAGATCGAAACCTTGGTGGCGGTCGCCGCCAGAAAGGCCGAAACGGCCGAGGGCGAATAGGCGTAGGCGTTGGGCAGCCACAGGTGCAGCGGGAACAGTGCGATCTTGAGCGAGATCCCGACCGTGATGAAGGCCAGTGCCGCCAGCGTCGCCCGCGGATCTCCCATTGCCGGCAGCCGGGCCGCCATGTCGGCGAGGTTCAGGGTACCGGTCTGGAGGTACAACAGGCCAATGCCGATCACGTACAAGGTGGCACCGATGGTGCCCATCAGCAGGTATTGGTAGGAGGCCACCAAGGCGCGACGGTCCCGTCCCATGGCGATCAGAACGTAGGTCGCGAGGGAGGAAATCTCGAGGAACACGAAGAGATTGAAGGCATCACCGGTAAGCAGGATGCCGAGCAGGCCCGACAGGCACAGCATCATCATCGCGTAGAAGAGGTAGTGCTCCTCCGAACGCACTTCGGCGGCAACCCCTCGACGGCAGTAGGGCATCACGAAGACACCGATCAACGAGACGATGACCGCGACGAAGGCATTGGCGGCATCGACCCGGTACTCGATGCCGAGCGGAGGCGGCCAGTTGCCGATGGCATAGGAGATCACGCCCTCGCTCACCGCCTGCTGCAACAGGGGCAGCGCGATCGCCAGGGTCGCAACACTGGCGGCGGTAGCCACGATCCAGCTCGGCAACGAGCGTCTCAGCAACACGATCAGCGGCGCCGCAAGCAGCGGCACCACCACCAGCAGGATGGGGAGATGTGAATTCAGCAAGGGCTTAGCTGGGGTCTCTGGCTTTCAGTTCGTCGTCCGCATCGAGAGCGAGGATTTCCTCTTCCTCGATGCTGCCGTAGGCTTCCTTGATCCGAACCACGAGGGCGAGACCGAGGGCCAGGGTCGCGACGCCAACCACGATGGCGGTCAGGATGAGCACGTGCGGCAGCGGATTCGAATAGACCTCGAACCCCTCGCCGATGATCGGCGCGACGCCACCGATGAGCTTGCCGGGCGCGATATAGAGCAGGTAGACGGCGGTCTGGAAGAGACCCAGCCCGACCAGCTTCTTGATCAGATTGCTGCGCGCGATGACGATGAACAGCCCTACCATCAACAGCAGGATGGTGACGAAGTAGCTGTAGTGACCGGCAATGCTCACGACGCCTCCTCGCTGGCATCGCGTCGCCGCCCGGCAAATACGTAGAAGATCTTGAGCATGACCGCCGACACCGTGATCGCGACGCCGGCCTCGACCCAGAAGATGCCGCGGTGCTGACCGTGCACCGGATCGTGGGCCAGCACGAAGTAATCGAGGTAGTTGCCGCCGAGCAGCAGTCCGGCGATGCCGACACCGGCATAAAGTAGAACGCCGACCGCGATCATCGCCTCGACCAGGGCATCCGGTACGACTTGGCGCGCGCTCGGCAAGCCGTAGATCAGGGCGTAGAAGATCACCGCGGCAGCGATGATGACGCCCGCCTGGAAACCACCTCCCGGACCGAAGTCGCCGTGGAACTGGACGTACGAGGCGAACATCACCGCGAACGGAATCAGCAGCTTGGCCAGAACCCGCAGGATGATGTCGAGCTTCACTTGCCACCCTCTCCGTCTTTGCTTCCGAATTTCTCCCGCGGCTTGCGCCGCCGCAGCAGGGCGATGACGCCGATGCCTGCGGTGAACACGACCGTGGTCTCGCCCAGCGTATCGAAGCCCCGGTAGCTCGCGAGCACCGCGGTAACGACGTTGGGCACGCCGGTCTTGACCGGGCCTTCCGCGAGATAGCTCGGCGCCACGTGCTGGTGGATCGGCGCCTGTGGATCGGAGAATGCCGGCAGCCCGAGGGTGCCGTAGACCAGCATGCCACCGGTGACCACCACCACGAACAGGGGCAACCAGGGCTTGTGGATCGGTTTCGACTCGGTGCCGCCGGCGAGATGGATCGCCCCTAGCAGCAGCACCGTCGAGATGCCGGCACCGACGGCGGCTTCGGTCATGGCCACATCGACGGCATCGAGCACCACCAACAGAGTGGCCATCAGGAAGCTGTAGATGCCGGACAGCAGCACCACGCCGAACAGGTTGCGCTGCCGCGCGATTCCGATCGCGGCGGCCCCCATCAGCGTCAGCAGCACGACGGCGGTCAGCGTGGTGAGGATGACGACTCTCCTTCTTCGTCGGCGAGGATCGGTTCGGCACCGCGCTCCAGGGCTGCGCTCGCCAGCGCATGGGAGGCGGTCGGCGAGGTGAAGAAAATCAGCAGGCCGAGAATGAGTAATTTCAGCGAGGCCAGCGTGAAGCCGGACTGCAGGATCAGTCCGGCGATGATCAGCCCTGCGCCGAGGGTGTCGATCACGCTGGCCGCATGCATCCGGGTAAAGAAATCCGGCATGCGCAACATGCCGACCGCGCCGATCACACAGAACACCCCGCCGGCGCTCACCAGGAACCAAGTCAGAATGTCGATCCCGATCATCGGCGCTCGCCCTCAGCCCTGCCCGGCTCGCCGAGATCGCCGTAACGGAAGAATTTCTGCAGCGCAATCGTGCCGATCACGTTGAGAAAGCCATACACCAGCGCCAGATCGACGAATTCGGGACGCCCTGAAATGAACTGGAAGATCGCCAGCAGCATCATCGTCGCCGTACCGACGGCGTTTCCGGCCAGCGCCCGATCGAAGACGGTGGGGCCGCGGAAGGCGCGCACCAGCGCGAGCGCCAGCGTCACCAGCAGAGACAGCACGACGGCGACGTAGATCATGACAGACCCTCGAAGGCGGTCACCCGGCGATCCATGTCGCCGTCGGCGACGCCCTGCGCGCCCTCGCGCGTCAGCGCATGGACGAGAATCTCGTCACCGGCGATCGCGACCGAGATCGTGCCCGGGGTCAGGGTGATCGAATTGGCGTAGGTGACCTGCCCCACCTGCGTCTTCTGCGAGGTCTTGACGCGGACCATGGTGGGGCTGATCGGCAGCGCGGGGTCGACGATGATGCGGCTCACATCCAGTGCCGACCTGGCGATTTCGCCGATCAGCCATGGCCAGTAGGAGAATGCGCTCCTGCCCAGGTGGATGGGATGCCCTTCGTGATCGACGACATCCATACGGTGCGCGAACCACAGGATCGCCACCGCGGAAACCACACCCATCGTCAACAGGAACGGCGTGAAGAAACCTGACATCACGACCCAGAACAGGAATAGGGTCGCGATCACGCTGATGGACCGGTATGGGCTCATGTTTTTCGTTGTCGTTGCTGGCGCGCACCGCGGCCGGGCGACCACAGCCCGCCGCAAGCTCCCTCGGGTGCGTCACTATAGCCGCGTGACGCACTTCGAACAACGCTGAATCGCCCCGAATCGGCACCGGAAGCCGGCCGGCCCCTGACGCCAGCGCCTGGGATCGCCCCGTCACCGACAGACGACATGCGTTTTCACTGTGCGAAATGCCCGGGCTCAGGTACCATGCGATCGTAGAGAATCCGCCCATGAACGCACCCGAACAGAAGAACTCCATCCAGGTCATCGAGCGCATGATGCGCCTGCTCGACGTCCTCTCTGCGCATGCCGACCCGGTGCCGCTGAAGAACCTCGCACTCGAAACCGGCCTGCATCCCTCCACCGCCCACCGCATCCTGGCGGCGATGACCAACAGCGGTTTCGTGGAGCGGTCGGAAAACGGAACCTATCGGCTGGGCATCCGGCTGCTGGAACTCGGTGCCCTGGTCAAATCCCGCATCTCGCTGCGGGAGACCGCGATGCAGGCGATGCTGCAGTTGCACCAGAAGACCGGCGAGAGCGTCAACCTCGGCATCCGTGACGGCGACGAGATCGTCTATGTGGAGCGCACCTCGAGCGGTCGCTCGGCGGTGCGGGTGGTGCATATCGTCGGCGCCCGGGCGCCCCTTCACGTGACCGCCACCGGCAAGCTCTTTCTCGCCGACGACGGCCCGCAATTGGTCCGGGAGTATGCACGCCGCACCGGCCTGCCGCGGCTGACGCCGACCTCGATCGTCGCCCTCGACGCCCTCGAAAAGGAACTCGACAAGGTCCGCCGCCACGCCGTCGCCTACGATCTCGACGAGGTGGAGAACGGTGTGCGCTGCATCGCGGCCGGCATCCGCGACGACAACGGCACGCTGGTCGCCGGTCTGTCGCTGTCCACACCATCCGAACGATTCAACCCCGACCTGGCCGGGGTGATCCGCGAAACCGCCAGGGAGATCTCGCGGTCGCTCGGCTACGTGCCGGCCTGAATACGGCCACCGCGGTTGCGTGCGACGCTCAGCCCGACGATTCCTGGGCGAGCGCGGCGCGCAACTGGACCGCCCCCGACTCGAGCCACTGCTTGATCCGACGGGCATCCGCGGTGCGTGTGTAGCGGCCGATCGAATCCAGCAGCACGAAGATCATCGGGCGACCCTGCATCCAGGCCTGCATCACCAGACAACGGCCGGCTTCGCGGATGTACCCGGTCTTCGACAGGCTGATCCGCCACTCCGGGTTGCGCACCAGACCGTTGGTGTTGCCGAAGCGACGAAACTTGCGGCCGACCTTGACCTCGTGTGCCTCGGTGGTCGAGAACTCCCGGATCAGCGGATAGCGAGCCGCCTTGGCGACCAAGCGGACGAGATCCCGCCCGCTCGAGACGTTTTCGGCGTGCAGCCCGGTACTGTCGACGAAGCGGGTGTCCTGCAGCCCCATCTGGCGGGCCTTGGCGTTCATCGCCTTGACGAAGGCCTTCAGCCCGCCGGGGTGGTGGCGGGCGAGGGCCGAAGCCGCGCGATTCTCCGACGACATCAAGGCCAGCCGCAGCATCTCTTCGCGGCTGAGGCGGGTGCCGACCGGCAGTCGCGAGCGGCTGCCGCGCAGGCGGTCGATGTCGTCGCGGCCGATCGTCAATTCGTCCGACAGGCTCTGGTTGCCATCGAGCACGACCATGGCGGTCATCAGCTTGGTGATCGAAGCGATCGGTACCACGTCGTCGGCATTCTGCTCGAGCAGCAACTGCCCCGTGGCCTGGTCCGCGAGGACGAAGGCCGAGGACTTGAGCGCAGGCGGATGTTGCCCGTCCACCGACCACAGATCCTTGTCCAGTCGCAGTGCGGTTCGCGACGGCTGGACCCGATCGTCCGCCATCGTCGATGTGGCCGACAAGACCGCCGCCAGCAACAGGACCTTGATCCATCGGGAAAATCGCATCGCCTACCCCTCTGCGCAGATTCTTTCAGCATGCAGCCATCCCAGGCCACCCTGCCGTTGACGGCACATTGTGGCGAAAAATTAGGCCATTACAAAAAATAGTTAATGTCGCGCCTGCGATCGATTTCCGATTCGAAGGCGCGAGGCGTCAGTCGCAGCGCAGGAAGCGCGCAACCTCGCGGCGCCGCTCCATCGCATCGCGGTAGCCGAGTTCGATCAGGGCCCGCGTGTAGCCGGACTCGAACAGCAGGTAGGACAGGATCATCGAGCCGTTGCGGCGGGTCGCACCGACGCCATGCAACACCGCCCGCAGTACCCGCGGCAGGGTCTGCCGATAGCGTGCGGCGATCGACTCGAGCTTGCGCGAGGGCGCGATCACCAGCGTTTCGATCGGCTTCAACGCAATTCCGAGGGCCGCACGCTGGTCCGCCGAAATGCCGCCGACGGTGTCGTTGATGCGCTGCAGACGCTCGAGGTCCACCTCGAGACTGTCGAGAAAAATGCTCGACAGCGCATGGCCGGCGATCTGCGCCGGCGACGGGTAGCGGTCGGTACGCTGGCGCGGCTCGAGCCCGATGCGCCCGGCGCCGACCACCAGAATCCGGTCCGCCCCCAGATGGATCGCCGGGCTGACCGGCGCCAACTGTCGCATCGACCCGTCGCCGAAGAACTCCCGGTGGATCTTGATCGCCGGGAACACGAACGGGATCGCGCTCGACGCCAGCAGATGATCCACCGTGATCGGGGAGCGTACGCCGACCCGCTGGGTTCGGCGCCAGCCCTCGACCTCTGCCGCGGCCTGATAGAAGCTCAGGCTCTCGCCCGTGGCGTAGCCCGAGGCGGTGACGCTGACCGCATGCAGGTGACCGCGATCGATGTTGCGCTGAATCGCATCGAAATCCAGTGCATTGATCAGCAGTTGGCGCAGCGGCTGGTTGTCCAGCAGCGACGCCGGGCTTTGCCGCACCATCCAGCCCAGTAGCAACGCGGACCCCCATCGCATCCCGGAAGCGAGCACCGACAGGCCATCGGAACGATAGACCTGGCCCACCGTGAAGTTGCGCCAGATCCAGGCCAGGCGCCGCACGGCCGCGTCGAAATTGTCGCTGAACACCGCCAGGGCGGCAGCATTGACGGCGCCGGCCGAGGTGCCGCACAGGATCGGGAACGGATTGCCGCCACCACGCCCGCGAATTTCACGGATCGCAGTGAGCACACCGACCTGGTAGGCCGCGCGGGCGCCACCACCGGTCAGGACCAAGGCCGCCTTTCCGTCCGCCACTTTCCCCTCCCGACAAGCAGCGGCAAGCTTACCGTCCGGCGGCCGATCGCGCAGCAGTTTGCGCGTCGGCAGCCGCGAGGCGGGTCGTCAACCCTCTCCCTGCCCCGCTTCGACCACCGTCAGTGCGGTCATGTTGACGATGCGCCGCACCGTGGTACTGGGGGTCAGGATATGCACCGGCTTGGCCGCGCCGAGCAGGATCGGCCCCACGGTCATGCCTTCGCCGGACGCCGTCTTCAGCAAGTTGAACGCGATGTTGGCGGCGTCCAGGGTCGGAAAGATCAGCAGGTTTGCGTCTTCGCGCATGCGCGCGTTCGGGAAGATCTGGTTGCGCAGCCCCGCGTCGAGGGCGGCATCGCCGTGCATTTCCCCCTCGACGTCGAGTTCCGGGTGGTCGGTATGAAGCATCACCAGCGCACGGCGCATCTTTTCTGCGGTCGGTGAATCGTCGGAGCCGAAGGACGAGTGCGACAGCAGCGCGACCTTCGGGGTAACGCCGAAACCACGCATCTCGGCAGCGGCCAGCACGGTCATCTCGACGATCTGCTCGGGTGTTGGATCGTAGTTGACGTAGGTGTCGCACAGGAACAGCGTGCGGCCCGGCAGGATCAGGATGTTCATCGAATAGAAGTTGCGCACGCCGCGCTGCCGACCGAGTACCGTTTCGATGAATTTCAAGTGCAGCCGATGCATGCCGAAGGTGCCGCAGATGAGACCGTCACCGTAGCCGAACTGCAGCAGCAGCGCACCGATCAGGGTCGAGCGCCGCCGCGTCTCACGCTTGGCATATTCGACCGAGATGCCCTTGCGCTCGGTCAGCTTGTGATAGTGGGTCCAGAGCTCGCGGTAGCGCGGATCGGAATCCGGATTGACCAGGTCGAAATCCTGTTCGGGCTTCATCCGCAGACCGAAACGCTCGATGTTGTTGGTGACGACCGCCGGCCTGCCGATCAGGACCGGGCGCGCGATGCCCTCGTCGAGCACCGTCTGCACCGCCCGCAGCACGCGCTCGGATTCGCCCTCCGCGAAGATGATTCGCTTGGGTGCCTTCTTCGCCGCGGCGAACACCGGCTTCATGATCAGGCCGGAATGCCAGATGAAGTTGTTGAGCTGACTGCGATAGGCCTCCAGATCCTCGATCGGGCGGGTCGCCACGCCCGAATCCATGCCGGCCTGGGCTACCGCCGGGGCGATCTTGACGATCAGGCGCGGATCGAACGGCCGTGGAATGATGTACTCGGGCCCGAAACCGGACACCTTTTCCCCATAGGCCATCGCCACGATGTCGCTCTGTTCGGCGCGCGCCAGCTCGGCAATCGCCTTGACCGCCGCCAGCTTCATCTCGTCGGTGATGGTGGTGGCGCCGACGTCGAGCGCGCCGCGGAAGATGAACGGAAAGCACAGTACGTTGTTCACCTGGTTCGGGTAGTCCGAGCGACCGGTGGCGATGATCGCGTCGTCACGTACGGCCAGGACGTCCTCCGGCAGAATTTCCGGGTTGGGGTTGGCCAGCGCCAGGATCAACGGCTTGGCCGCCATCTTCGCGACCATCTCCCGCTTGAGCACCCCGCCGGCCGACAGCCCGAGAAAGACGTCGGCGCCGTCGATGATTTCTGCCAGGCTGCGCGCATCGGTCTGTTTCGCATAGCGCGCCTTGATCGGATCCATCAGCACCGTGCGGCCTTCGAACACCACGCCCTCGATGTCCGACACCCAGATGTTCTCCACCGGGATGCCCAGCATCACCAGCAGATCGAGGCAAGCCAGCGCCGCGGCACCCGCGCCGGACGTGACGACCTTGACCTGCTTCAGGTCCTTGCCGACCAGATGCAGGCCGTTGAGCACCGCAGCGCCGACGACGATCGCGGTGCCGTGCTGATCGTCGTGGAA
>JAGRFZ010000089.1:0-1571 GCA_020445785.1 Rhodocyclaceae bacterium | reverse complement strand
TGCCGCCGAAGGTCGGCTCCAGCGATGCAATCGTTTCGATCAGCTTGTCCGGGTCGGGTTGGTCGATCTCCAGGTCGAACACATCGATGCCGGCGAACTTCTTGAACAGTACGCCCTTGCCTTCCATCACCGGCTTGGAGGCGAGAGCGCCGATGTTGCCCAGTCCGAGAACTGCGGTGCCGTTGGTGACCACCGCAATCAGATTGGAGCGCGCGGTCAGCTCGGCGGCCTGGCCGGGATCCTGGACGATCGCGTCGCAGGCGGCGGCCACACCCGGCGAATAGGCCAGCGACAGATCCTGCTGGTTGGTCAGCGCCTTGGTCGGCGAAATCGCGATCTTGCCGGGGCGGGGATGGCGGTGGTATTCGAGGGCGGCTTCGCGAATTCGATCGTCCATGGGCGGTATGTCTCCAATGCGGTTCTTCGGTGGCCGGCGCCGAAGCCCGACCGATCAGGGTTTCACCCGATTGCGCGACAAAAAGTCCAGTCGCGCCAGCGGCTTTCGGAGACCTCGTGTTGCAGATGCACGTTTTCGAAAGCCACCTCGGCGTGGCATAATCTTAGGCTTTCACAGATCCGGAAGCACTTCGTAGTTTCCGCAAATTGGGAACTCCTCGCTGGGTCCGACGTGGCCGCGAGGAGCGAGGTCCGACCAGTCGCCGAGAGGGGGCGGGCTGCCGGGCCGGGTCCAGCCAGCCTGCTTTTCCTGGAGACACAACCACCATGAATCAACGCATCGCCGAGGCCGCCATGGCAGCCGCACCGGAGTACGTCCGCCACCAGGGACTCAAGAAATGGGTCGCCGAAATCGCCACCCTGACCGAACCCGACCGGGTAGTCTGGTGCGATGGCAGCCAGGACGAATACGACCGCCTGTGCGCCGAGATGGTCGAAGCCGGCATGCTGATCAAGCTCAATCCGGAGAAGCGCAAGAATTCTTACCTGGCTTGGTCGGATCCTTCCGACGTGGCCCGCGTCGAGGACCGCACGTTCATCTGTTCTACGCAGCCCGAGGATGCCGGCCCCACGAACAACTGGGAAGATCCGGCAAAGATGCGGAAGACCCTGGGCGAGCTGTTCAAGGGCTGCATGCACGGACGTACGATGTATGTGGTGCCGTTCTCGATGGGACCGCTCGGCTCGCCGATCGCCCACATCGGGGTCGAGATCTCCGACAGCCCGTACGTCGTCACCAACATGCGCACGATGACCCGCATGGGTAAGGGCGTGTTCGACGTCCTCGGCAGCGACGGCGACTTCGTCCCCTGCGTGCACAGTGTCGGCGCGCCGCTCGCCCACGGCGAAAAGGACAGCCGCTGGCCGTGCAACCCCGACACCAAGTACATCGTGCACTACCCCGAGACCCGCGAAATCTGGTCCTATGGATCGGGCTACGGCGGCAACGCATTGCTCGGCAAGAAGTGCTTCGCCCTGCGCATCGCCTCGACCATGGCCCGCGACGAAGGCTGGCTGGCCGAGCACATGCTGATCCTCGGCGTCGAGAGCCCGGAAGGCGAGAAGACCTACGTCGCCGCCGCATTCCCTTCGGCCTGCGGCAAGACCAATTTCGC
>JAGRFZ010000088.1:333-6750 GCA_020445785.1 Rhodocyclaceae bacterium | reverse complement strand
GTCGGCGTGGTCGAGCTGGCGCTCGAGGCGACGATCAAGGCGGAGGGCGTGGCGGCGAAGATCCGTGCCGCGCAGAAGGCCGGCACGCTGTCCGGCAACAGCCTGCAGGAAATCGAAAGTCAGGCGCTGGCGCACGGCGTCATCACCGCCGAGGAGCAGGCACTGCTCGCCCGCGCCCACGCGCTGACTGCGGAAGTCATCAAGGTGGACGACTTCCCCTTCGATCTCGGCCTGCAGCGCAGCGAAACCAAGCCGGCGCCGCATCGGGCCGCCGCATAGAACCACTCACCACTGAGGCACAGGACACTGAAGATCAGTTTGCAAGTTGTCGGGTTTCTCTGAGTCTCTGTGGTGAGGGGTTAATAGAGGAGTGAACATGAACAACCAACCTGTCTATATCGTCGACGGCGCCCGCACGCCCTTCCTCAAGGCGCGCAATGCCCCCGGCCCCTTTAGCGCGGGCGACTTGGCCACCGCCGCCGGCCGCGCCCTGCTGGTGCGCCAGCCCTTCGCTGCCGATGAACTCGACGAAGTCATCCTCGGCTGCGCCTCGCCCTCGCCCGACGAAGTTAACATCGGCCGTGTCGCCGCGCTGCGCATGGGCTGCGGCAACAAGGTGCCCGGCTGGACGGTGATGCGCAATTGCGCTTCCGGCATGCAGGCGCTCGATTCGGCCATCGCCAACATCCAGAACGGCCGCGCACAGCTGGTGCTGGCCGGCGGCGTCGATGCGCTGTCACGGGCGCCGCTGCTGTTCTCGGATGCGATGGTGCGCTGGCTGTCGGGCTGGTATGCGGCCCGCGGCGCCGGCCAGCGGCTGAAGCTGCTGACCCGCTTCCGGCCGGCGATGCTGGCGCCGGTGATCGGCATCATGAAGGGCCTCACCGACCCGGTGGTCGGCCAGTTGATGGGCCAGACCGCCGAAAACCTCGCCCACCGCTTCGGCATCAGCCGCGACGACATGGACGCCTTCGCCGTGCGCAGCCACCAGCGGGTCGCGGCGGCGCGCGACGCCGGCCATTTCGATGGCGAAGTGGTACCGCTGATCGAGAACGACGGCACCCTGCATCGCTTCGATGACGGCGTGCGCGACGATTCCAGCGCCGAAGGGCTGGCCAAGCTCAAGCCCTTCTTCGACAAGCGCTATGGCCGCGTCACCGCCGGCAACAGTTCGCAGATCACCGACGGCGCGGCCTGGCTGGTGCTGGCCTCGGAAGCGGCGGTGAAGCGCTTCGGGCTTGCCCCGCGGGCGCGTATCAGCGACAGCCAGTGGGCCGGGCTGGCGCCCGAGCAGATGGGGCTGGGGCCGGTGCACGCGGCCACGCCCATCCTCGAACGCCATGGCCTCGGCATCAACGATCTCGATGCCTGGGAAATCAACGAGGCCTTCGCCGCCCAGGTGATCGCCTGTTTGCGGGCGTGGGCCGACGACGACTACTGCCGCGAAGAGTTGGGGCTCGATGTCGCCATGGGGCGCCTCGACGAATCGCGGCTCAACGTCGACGGCGGTGCCATCGCCCAGGGCCACCCGGTCGGCGCCTCGGGCGCGCGCATCGTGCTGCACCTGCTTCAGGTGCTGGAGCGCACCGGCGGCCGTCGCGGCATTGCCGCAATCTGCATCGGCGGCGGCCAGGGCGGCGCGATGCTGGTGGAGCGCACATGACCCGATCCCATTGTCGGTTCGACGCGCTGGCCGCCGCGCGGCTGCGCGGCACGCATGCAACCTGCCGACTGCCGGCGGGTAACAGGAGATTCGCCCAGTGAGCGAGCCGTTCATCCACTGGAAGTTGCGGCGCGATGCCGACGACGTGGCTTGGCTGCGCTTCGATCGGCTGGGCGCGTCGACCAATACGCTGTCCACCGAGGCCCTCGACGAACTGGCCCGAGTGCTCGACCGCCTCGATGGCCAGCGGCCGAAGGGCTTGGTGATCAGTTCGGCGAAGGAGGCCGGCTTCATCGCCGGCGCCGACATCGAGGAATTCACCGCGCTGAGTTCGGGCGAAGGGGCGCGGGCGATGGTGAGCCGGGGCTGGGCGCTGTTCAACCGGATCGCGGCGCTGCCCTATCCGACCCTGGCCTTGATCCGCGGGCACTGCATGGGCGGCGGCCTGGAACTGTCGCTGGCTTGTCGCTATCGCGTCGCGGTGGACGAGCCCGGTACCCGGCTGGCGCTGCCCGAAGTGATGATCGGCATCGTGCCGGCCTGGGGCGGCATGCTGCGGCTGCCGGCGCTGATCGGTCCGGCGGCGGCCCTCGATCTGATGCTGACCGGTCGTTCGGTGGATGCCCGCAAGGCGAAGCGGCTGGGGCTGGTGGACGAGTGCGTGCCGCCGCGCATCATGGACAATGCCGCGCGCCTGCTGGTGGTGTCCGGCCGCGCGCGACACCGCCCCGGCTGGACGCAGCGGCTGATGAACGGTCCGCTGAAGCAGGTCGTCGCCGAGCGTGCGCGCAGCCGGCTGGCCGAGCGCGCACGGCAGCAGCACTATCCTGCGCCCTACGCGATCATCGACATCTGGCACCGTTTCGGTGGCAATGCGCTGGCGGTGCCGGCCGCGGACGCTTCGTCGCTCGAGAGCATCGTGCGTTCGCCGACCACGCGCAACCTGATCCGGGTGTTCTTCCTGCAGGAGCGGCTGAAGGGCTTCGGCAAGGCCGCCGAGTTCGCGGCGCGGCGGGTGCATGTGGTGGGCGCCGGCGTCATGGGCGGCGACATCGCGGCCTGGTGCGCGCTGCGCGGCATGATCGTCACGCTGCAGGATCAGTCGGCCGAACGCATCGCGCCCGCGATCGCGCGGGCGGCGAAGCTGTTCGGCCGCAAGCTGCGCAGCGACCGCCGCCAACAGCGTTTCGCGATGGACCGCCTGATCGCCGATCCCGACGGCCACGGCGTGCGCCACGCCGACGTCGTCATCGAGGCGATCTTCGAAAACCTCGACGCCAAGCGTGCCCTGTTCGCCGGCATCGAGGCGCGGGCGAAGCCGGACGCATTGCTCGCCACCAATACCTCGAGCCTGCGCATCGAAGACATCGCCGAAGGGCTCGAACAGCCGTCGCGTCTGGTCGGCATCCACTTCTTCAACCCGGTGGCCCAGTTGCCGCTGGTCGAGGTGGTGCGCGGCGAGGCCACCGACGAGGGGCTGCTCGCCCAGGCCACGGCCTTCGTGCGCGGCATCGACAAGCTGCCGCTGCCGGTGAAGAGTGCGCCCGGATTCCTGGTCAATGCGGTGCTCGGCCCCTACATGCTCGAGGCGATGCGTTGCGTGGACGAGGGTGTTGCGCCCGAGACCGTCGACCAGGCGCTAAAGGAATTCGGCATGCCGATGGGGCCGATCGAGCTGGTCGATACGGTCGGCCTGGATATCGCGCTGGCCGCCGGCCAGGCGCTGACCGGCGAGGAGCGGCCGCCCCGCAAGCTCGAGGCCTTGGTGGCCGAAGGGCACCTGGGGCGCAAGAGCGGGCGAGGATTCTACGTCTGGCAGGACGGTAAGGCGAAGAAGGGTACGGCCTCGGCCGCGCCGGACGGCCTCGCCGCGCGCATCGTCGAACCGCTGCTGCAGGCGACCCGGCGCTGCGTCGCCGATGGCGTGGTCGCCGATGCCGAACTGGCCGATGCCGGCGTGATCTTCGGCACCGGCTTCGCGCCTTTCACCGGCGGCCCGATGCATTATCTCGAACAGCGTGGGCCGGCGCCGGCCGTGCCCCGACGAAATGAAACGGAAGAGGACGATCGATGACCCAGGAGATTCCGGTCAGCCTGCCGGAAGGCGAGCATGCGGTACTGCGGGTGATGCCGATGCCGGCGGACACCAACCCGATGGGCGATGTCTTCGGCGGTTGGATCATGGCCCAGGTGGACGTCGCCGGCGCAGTGCCGGCGATCCGGCGGGCGCGCGGGCGGGTGGCCACCGTGGCGGTCAATTCCTTCCTGTTTAAGCAACCGGTGTCGGTCGGCGACCTGGTCAGCTTCTATGCCCGTGTGGTGCGTGAGGGGCGGACCTCGATCACCGTGGACGTCGAGGTCTATGCCGAGCGCCATCCGGAGAACCCGGTGGTGGTCAAGGTCACCGAGGCGCAATTGACCTACGTTGCGGTGGACGAGCGCGGCGCCAAGCGCGCGCTGCCTTCGGTCGGCTGAACGGCATCGTGCGGGTCGCGCAACCTGGGGATTGTCATCCTGGCGGGGATGCGATCGGCCGCCAGCCGCGGGATTCCCGTCGTCGCTCGGTTGCGCCTCACGGGCTATAACATCAACATATCGACGCATCATCTGAGGAGACACAGCGAATGCACAACAAGATCATCGCCAAGCTGATTCCGGTCGCAGCGATCGCACTCGGCGGCGCGGGCGCCCATGGGGCCGGCTTCCAGTTGCTGGAGCAGAACGGCAGCGGGGTCGCGAATTCGTTCGCCGGTTCTGCGGCGGTGGCCGAGAATGCCAGCACGATCTATTTCAACCCGGCCGGCATGACGCTGCTGAGCGGCGATCGCCAGGTATCCGGCGGGCTCGATCTGGTCCGGGTGGGTTTCGAATTCAGCGACGAAGGCAGCACGCTGCCGGCGCTGACCGCCAGCGGCACGGGCGTTGGCGGCGATGCCGGCGGCATTGCGGCGATACCGAATGCCTACCTGGCGATGAAGCTCACGCCCAAGCTCGCGGTCGGCATCGGATTCGGCGCGCCGTTCGGACTCAAGACCGAGTACGACGACGACTTCATCGGCCGCTTTCTGGCGATCAATTCGGAGATCAAGACGATCAACATCAACCCGTCGATCGCCTACCAGGTAAGCCCGATGGTCTCGGTGGGCTTCGGCGTCAACTACCAGAAGATCGAGGCCGAACTGACCAACGCGGTCAATTTCTCGGGTCTGCTGGCCCAGGCGGGCCTCGGCGTGTTTCCGGGCCTGGAGGGCGTCGGCAAGGTCGAGGCCGACGATTTCTCATGGGGCTGGAACGTCGGCGTGATCATCCAGCCGTCGCAGACCACCCGCGTCGGCTTGTCCTACCGCTCCAAGATCAAGCACGAACTGACCGGCGACATCAGCTTCCAGCGACCGGACAGCGGCAATGCGCAACTCAACGGCGCGATGGCCGCCGGGGCGCCGAACGGACCGGGCGAGGCCGAGGTCGAGGTGCCGGACACCTTCATCATCAGCGCGATGCAGCAGCTGAGCCCGAAGTGGACGATGCTCGGCGACATCTCCTGGACCGGCTGGTCGTCGCTCGAAACGCTGGAGGTGTTCCGTACCGGCGGCGCCCTGCTGTCGACCGAGACCCTCGAATGGCGAGACACTTGGCGCATCGCGCTGGGCGCCAACTACCGCTATTCGGACAAGGTGGGGCTCAAGTTCGGCATCGCCTACGATCAGTCGCCGGTCGAGACCAAGCATCGGCTGGCCCGCCTGCCGGACGCCAATCGGCTGTGGCTGTCGCTCGGTTCCCAGTATCGGGTCGGCACGGCACTGGTGGTGGACGTGGGCTACGCGCATCTGTTCATCAATGATCCGAAGATCGACGCCGATGGCGGCGACCCCGCGGCCAATGGCCATCTGGTCGGCAGCTACGAGGCGTCCGTCGACATCCTCGGTGTGCAACTGACCTACGATTTCTGAACGTACACGGGGCGCAGCCCCGTTGCCGCGGCCAGCAGTCCGGCACGCCGCCGGCGTGCTGTCGGCTGCTGGCCCGCGCCTGCCGTTCACCGGAGAACACCATGAGCAAACTGAACATCCGCAAGGTCGCCGTACTCGGGGCCGGCGTCATGGGGGCGCAGATCGCGGCCCACTGCGCCAACGCCGACGTGCCGGTCGTGCTCTACGATCTGATGGCCCGCGAGGGCAAGCCCAACGGCATCGTCGACAAGGCCCTGGCCGGGCTCAGAAAACTGCAGCCAGAGCCCTTCTGCGGCAAGGACCGCATCGCCTATGTGGACGCTGCCAACTACGATCAGCACCTGGCGCAACTGGCCGAGTGCGACCTCGTCATCGAGGCGATCGCCGAGAAGATGGAATGGAAGCTCGATCTCTACGCCAAGGTCGCGCCCCATATCCGCCCCGATGCGATCTTCGCCTCCAACACCTCGGGCCTGTCGATCAACGCCCTGGCCGAGGGCATGCCGGCCGACCTGCGCGGCCGCTTCTGCGGCGTGCATTTCTTCAACCCGCCGCGCTACATGGCGCTGGTCGAGCTGATTGCCACCGCCCGGACCGAGCCGGCGATGCTCGACCAGCTCGAGGCCTGGCTGACCACGACCCTCGGCAAGAGCATCGTCCGCGCCAAGGACACCCCCAACTTCGTCGCCAACCGCGTCGGCGTCTTCTCGATGCTGGCGGTGATGCACCACACCGCCGAGATGGGCCTCGGCTTCGACGAGGTGGACGCGCTGACCGGACCGCTGATCGGCCGGCCGAAGAGCG
>JAGRFZ010000088.1:0-181 GCA_020445785.1 Rhodocyclaceae bacterium | reverse complement strand
ATCTTCCGCAAGCAGGGCAAGCAGATCATGGTGCTCGACCTCGCCAGCCAGGACTACCGGCCGAGCGGCGCCGAGGTGGCGCCCGAGGTGGCGGCGATCCTGAAGAACCGCGACCCGGCCGCCCGCTTCGAGGCGCTGCGGGCGAGCGAGCATCCGCAGGCCAGGTTCCTGTGGGCGATCT
>JAGRFZ010000087.1 GCA_020445785.1 Rhodocyclaceae bacterium | reverse complement strand
CGGTTCCCCCCGCCCGCCAGCCCGAGACATGACCCCTGCCCCCGCGATCGACGCCCAGGCCCTCGAGAAGCACACGCCCATGATGCAGCAGTACCTGGGTCTGAAGGCGCAGTACCCGGAGTTGCTGCTGTTCTATCGGATGGGGGATTTCTACGAGCTGTTCTTCGAGGACGCCGAGCGCGCAGCGCAGTTGCTCGACATCACGCTGACCACCCGCGGCAGTTCGGGTGGCGCGCCGATCAAGATGGCCGGGGTGCCGTTCCATGCGGTCGAGCAGTATCTGGCGCGGCTGGTGAAGATGGGCGAGTCGGCGGTGATCGCCGAGCAGGTCGGCGAGCCCGGCGCCACCAAGGGGCCGATGGAGCGGGCGGTGAGCCGCATCGTCACGCCCGGTACGGTCACCGACGCGGCGCTGCTCGACGAGCGATCGGATTCGCTGTTGCTGGCGTTGACCCTGGTGCGGGGCCGGCTCGGGCTGGCGTGGCTGAACCTCGCCAACGGTGATCTGCGCCTCGCCCAGACCGAGCCGGAGGCGCTGGCGAGCCAGCTCGAGCGGCTGCGGCCGGCCGAGGTGCTGGTGCCGGACGGCTTGCGCCTGCCCTTGCTCGAACAATCGGAACTCAGCCTGCGGCGGCTGGCCGACTGGCAGTTCGACGCCGACACGGCGTGCAAGCTGCTGACCGGGCATTTCGGCACCCGCGATCTCACCGCCTTCGGCGTCGAAGACGTCGAGGTGGCGCTGGCTGCGGCCGGCGCGCTCTACGACTATGCCCAGGCGACCCAGCGCCAGAGTCTGGCCCACGTCACCGGCCTGCGGGTCGAGCATGAGAACGAGTTCCTGCGGCTCGACGCCGCCACCCGACGCAATCTGGAGCTGACCGAGACCCTGCGCGGCGAGGCAGCGCCGACCCTGTTGTCCCTGCTCGATGGCTGCCGCACGACGATGGGCTCGCGCTGGCTGCGCCATGCCATCCACCATCCGCTGCGCGATCCACAGGCGGCGAGCCGGCGCCACGGCGCGGTGGCGGCGCTGATCGGCGAGGCCGGCGACGGGCCCTTCGATGCCTTGCGGGCCGGGCTGCGCGGCATCGCCGACGTCGAGCGCATCTGTGCGCGGGTGGCCTTGCGCAGCGCCCGGCCGCGGGATCTCTCCGCCCTGCGGGACAGCCTCGGCGGACTGGGCGGGCTGCGGGAAACATTGGCCGGCTGCGACGATGCGCTGCTGGCCGCACTCGACCGCAATCTCGACGCGCCGCCAGCGCTGGTCGCGCTGCTGGTGGCGGCGGTGGCGCCGGAGCCGGCAAACGCGGTGCGCGACGGTGGCGTCATCGCCGAGGGCTACGACGCGGAGTTGGACGAGCTGCGCGGCATCCAGCAGAACTGCGGGGCCTTCCTGATGGAGCTGGAGGCCCGCGAGCGCGAGCGCAGTGGCATCGCCAACCTGAAGGTCGAGTTCAACAAGGTGCACGGCTTCTACATCGAGGTCGGCCGAGTCCATGCCGACAAGGTGCCGGACG
>JAGRFZ010000086.1 GCA_020445785.1 Rhodocyclaceae bacterium | reverse complement strand
CGCCGACGCGGTGGCCGACGCCGCGGCGGACGCCGTAGCCGAAGCCGAAGCGGAGGCCGAAGCCGAAGCCGAAGCCGAAGCCGAAGCCGAAGCCGAAGCCGAAGCCGAAGCCGAAGCCGAAGCCGGCGTTTCGACGCCGGCGGCCGGGCCGGTGCCCACACCGGCCATCGTCGCTGATCCGGCCTGTGACGACTTGCGGCGCAAGATCGCCGATGTCGAAACCCGCATCGTCGAACTCGCCGAGCGGGAAGCCGAGATGCAGCGCAGCCTGCAAGCCTTCCAGCTCGCCCAGTTCCGCGCCCTCGGCCGGTGTCTGGCCGACTGCTTGCGGCTGCGCCACGAACTGGCCCGACGTCGCGCCGAGATCAGCCGGGATGCGGACGACGTCGCCGCTGCCCGCAGAGCAGCCGACGAGGAGCAGTCCTATCGCGAAACGGTCGACGGTGACGACGCGCCGTTGCCGGAGATGGATGCAAGGACCGCCGATGAACTCAAGCGCCTGTACCGCAGTGCGGCGATGCGCTGCCATCCGGATCGCGTCGGCGAGGCCGACAAGGCTGCCGCCCAGGATCGATTCGTGCGCGTCCAGAAGGCATTCCGCGGCCGTGACGTCGCGGCGCTGCGACAACTGCTGCACGAGATCGATTCGTTGCCGGGGGCGCCGCCCGACGGCGAAGACGCCGGCGACCGGGCGACCCTGGAATCGGTGCTGTCGGCTCTGCGGCGGCGCGCCGCCGACCTCATCCTGGCGATTCAGACCCTACAGATCGAACCCGATTACCGTCGCGCCCTCGACCGGGATGGTTGGGATGCCTACTTCGACGAAGCGCGCCGCGGTTTCGACTTGGAATGCGAAGCGCTGCAGCGTGCGCTCGACGAGCTGGCGCGTTCGGAGGCGGCTTGAAGCGCCAGGACCGTGCCGGGCCCGCGGCCGACCTGCGCTGCCGGTGGCGAGACGGACCATCGGCGACCATCATCGCGTGGTGCCGCGCCACGGTGCGCGAGTCCGACCGAGTCTGTCCCTGCGCTGTCGCCCTCGCCCGCAGCGATTGCGCACGTCCGCCGGACGCCTAGGCGGGGGGGTCGAACCAGGTGTCCCGCATCCGCTGGCAATAGGCCTCCAGATTCGACCGTCGGCGGCCGTGTTCGCGCAGCGGTGAATCGGGTGGTGCCCACAGCAGGTTGGCGAGAAAAGCGTAGGCTGTGGCATCGACGCTGCTGGCCTCACCGCCCATCAGGAAGGGCTTGTCGCCGAGAAAGTCGGCGACCGCGTCGAGGTCTGCGCTGCCGAGCGCCATGATCTCGTCGCGACTGTGCCGTCCCATGCCCTGGTCCCACAACTGGCGGCGCATGTTCCGCCGCACCAGGGCCGGGACCAACTGGCGCAGCGGCGGCGGCAGGCGACCGAAAAAGGCCTCGCGGGTGCGCAGCCAGCCGGCATCGTCGATCCAGCGAGTGTAGATCGCCGCCCAATACAGGTGCTCTTCGAACAGGCGCGTGAACGCGGTGGCCACCGCCCGTTGGTGGGCATCGAGTTTGGCGTCGGGATCGACCCCGTGCTTGCGCACCAGGTGGGCGATGATCATCCCGGAGTCTGCGACCGTTTCGCCGTCGTCGTCGATGTAGGGCAGCTTGCCCTTCGGCGCCTTGAGCGGCGACGCCCGGTTATCGAGGGTGAACGGCAGCCCGGCGATGCGCAGCCAGGTTTCCACCTTCATGCAGAATGGGCTGGCATTGGGCAGCCCGAAGGCCGGCGCGAACTGGTGGAGGACGATCATGGGACTTGGGCTCCGACGGGTGGGGGCGGGTGGCCTGGGGTGGCGGCGGAAGGTCTGCGATCCCATGCCGCGACCACGGTAGCATGGCGCCGCCGCCGGTCGCTGAGCGCGGCGAGGCCGGCACGAGGGTAAATCACGAGAAGAGCAGCGTCACTGCCACCGCGGCGCCCGCCACCGCGCCGATTACGACGTACTCGCCGATCCGCTGGCTCTGCTTGGCGTCGAGGGCGAAGTTTCGGCGGACGATGCGGCCGATCCCATGGGCGGTGGCTTCGCCGATCGCGCTCAGGACCGGCTCGAGGGGATCCATTGGCTTGCGGTCGGGCTGGGCATTCGGCGCCGTTCAGTCGTCGGCCAGCGGCCAGGACACGCGTATCCGGGTGCCTTGGCCGACGGCGCTGGCGACGGAGATTTCGGCGCCTTGGGCCGCCAGGATGCGGCGCACGCTGGCGAGACCGAGGCCGGCGTGGTCGCCACGGCTGCCCTGGAAGGCATCGAACAGGGTCGGCAGCGCCGCCTCGGCGATGCCCTCGCCTCGGTCTTCGAGGACGATTTCGAGGCGGTCGGCGCGTGGCTGCGAGGTGAGCGTCAGGGTGCCGCCGTCGGGCATGGCATCGAAGGCGTTGGCGATCAGGTGGTGGAGCAACCGTGCGAAGTGCTGCGGATCGGCAGCGATGCGGATGTCGTCGGCGAGGCCCGAGCGATCGATCTGCAGATCCCGGACCTTGGCGTAGGCCGTCCATTCGGCCAGCGCCCGGTCGATGGCGGCCGCCGCGTCGAGCGGGCGGTTTTCCGGCGCGATGGCCGCCGTCCGTTCGCTCAGTGGCTGCAGGCGGCGCGCGATCTTCTCGAGTTCGTCGGCCAGGCGCACCAGGTGCTTGCGCGGCCCCGGGGGCAGCGTGGCGTCGCGCAGCAGGGTCTGCGCCATCAGGCTCATCCCGCCGAGGGGGCGCGAAAGGCTGTCGGCGGTGGCCGCCGCGAGTTCGCGGACGAGTTCCGGTGGAACCGCCACCGGCGGCCGGTCGTCACCGGCTTTGGCGAGCTTGGCGAGGGTGACGACGAGATTCGGCTGGCCGTCGGTGGCGGTTGCCACCGGCTGCACGCCGAGTTCGAGCGTACCTTGCGGTCGGTGCAGGGAACACTGCATGGCCTCGCCGCGATCGAGCGCTGTTTCGAGGGGCGGCAGCAGGGCAGGGAGCCAGCTCTCTCGCAGGCTGTCCGGCGCGACGCCGAGGAGTTCGGCCGCGCGCGGGGTGGCGAGTAGTACCCGACCCTGGCGGTCGGCCAGGATCACACCGAGGGGCAGGCCGGCCATCGCCCGCTCGAGGGCGATGGCGCGCTCCTGCCCCTGGCGCGCTGCGACGCTCTGCTGCTGTGAGGCGCGGCGCTCCAGGGCCTCCTTGTTTTCGCGGGCCTCCTGCAGGCGTTCGGCGAGGCGGTTGATGCTGTCGGCGACGGGCGCCAGCGCGCTGCGACGGCCGCATTCGACGCGTTGTTCGAAGTGTCCGTCGGCGATCTCCGCGGCCTGCTGCTGCAGGATTCGCCACGGTTGCAGCAGGCGACGGGCGAATGCCAGTCCAGCGGCCGTCATCAGTAGCAGCATCAGCGCCAGGGCGACGAACCACAGCCGGGTCGGCACCGCGTCCGCGCCGAGCCGGTCGCTCGGCGCGGACGCGGCCAGACTCCACCGTAGCGGCGACGAGGCGCTGGACACCATCGCGAGCTTCGGCGCGATGCCGGCAAACAGCACCGTGCGCCTGCCGTCGGTGAGGTGACCACTGTCGCCGCGCATCACACGGTCTGCGATGGCGCGAGGCAGGGTGTCGCCGACCTGGACCGCCGGCAGCAACTGGGCCTCGACCTTGCTGCCGGCTTCGTACTGCCAGCGCAATATGCGGCCGGAACGGTCGAGCAGATGCCAACGTGCCGCTTGCAGCGAAGACAGGGGCGGCAGGCGGTCGGTCAGCGCCGTTCGTGGCACTTCGACCAGCAGGGCTGCGATGCTGCGGCCGCTGCCGTCGCGCACTGCCGCGCCGAGGGCCAGATGGGCTACGTCGTCGGCGTCGTCCTGCAGTGGCGACACATACACCTGGCCGGCGGCGGAGTCGTGCACCGCACGCAGTCCCTCCATTTCACCGGCGGCGACAGCCGTGGCGACGAAGCCGCCGATGTGGGGGGCGCCCCGGTCCGCCTGCAGCAGTACCCGCCCATCGCGGTCCACCAGCCGGAGTCGCTGCCAGTGGGGCTGGCCGCGCAACAAGTCGCCCAGTTCTTCCGCGACCCGGTCCGCGGTGGCAGGGTCGTCGGCCCGGGCTGTGGACAGCATCGCCTGCAGCCCGCTGCCATCCGCGGCGGCGCGCAGCGCCATCGCGTGGTGTTCGAGTTCGCGGGCGAGCGCGCCGGCGGCGACGGTCAGTTGACCGGCGGCGTGGTCGATGGCTTCGTCGGCCATCGTGGTGCGCACCAGGCGGATGCCGACGAGGCCGGCCAGGAGGGTCGGCAGCAGGGCGATCAAGGCGAAGCCGGCGAGCAGCCGGGCGTCGACGGTCGGAGGCAGCCAGCGGGGCCGTGGATGGTTGTTGGGCATGGTGCCGGTCGTTGGTCACGGAATATGCGGACCGTATTGTTGCCGATGCCGCCGGCTTCGAACAGCGGACGTGTATCGACGCCACACGAAACGAAGCGGGGCCGCACGGTCGTGCGGCCCCTCGTGGTGTCGTCTGCCGAATCTGCCGGCGGCGGCTCGCCTTAGTTGACGGGGGATTCCGCGCTGACGTTGCCGCCGTCGACGAAGGTCGCGGTGACGTTGGCCGGGCAGCCCTGGTCGGTCGGATCATCCACCGTGTCGCGGAAGCGGAAGGTGCCGAAGCGGGTCGGTTGGCCGCTCACCTCGTCGATCACGGTTTCGACATCGACGTCACCGAGGAAAGCACCGGTGGCACTGTCGGTGAATTCGACCAGACCGGAGGAGGGGTCGTGGGTGGCGCCGCGAATCTCGAAATCGAGTTCGCCGTCGCCTTCGTCGCACTGGGCGCGAAGGATGCTCACTTCGGCACCCTGGTTCAGCAACGAGATGCCGCTGGTGCCGGCATCGATCGACAGCGTGTGATAGTGCATCACCTGGTCCTCCCCGTAGTAGCCCTCGACGGCGGAAGGCAGCGGACCGCTGAGCAACGAGAGGTCGATCGCGAAGCCGAAGTCGTCGGCAACGGGCAATGCCGGGATGCGCGGATCGTCGAGGCGCTGCAAAGGGCGGCCGAGGTTGGTCAGCACGTCGGATGGGCCGCTGCAATCGGGCGTCGAGCAACTGACGCTGGTGATGCCGCCCAGGATGACGTTTTCGGCCGGCTCGGCGAAGACCGAAGTGGCGGTGATCGACACCAGCGCGCCGGTGGCGTCGTCGAGCACCGCCGAACCGACGATCGTTGCCGTGGCGCCGAGAAAGCCGATCTGGCTGCGACCCGGCAGTTGCGCCGGCAGCACGTCGACGCCGTCGACCCGGAAGCGGCGCATCAGCACCAACGGCTTGACGTTGGGCCGGCCGACGGCAGTGCCGAGCTCGGTGGCGAGGGCGTTGATGTCGCCTGTCGGCGTGACGATCGGCGTGCTGCGCGGAACTGTCACAGGGATGCCCATCACCACCATGGTGTCGGCGGTCGGCGCGATTTCCTCGACGGTTCCCTCGAGTTCGATCGGCACTTCGAGCGCGAGGGCGGGTTGGGCGAGGTTGAGGCCGGCGATGGCAAGGGCAATAGCTGCGAGGCGAATGGACATTGTTGTCTCCAGTGATCGGATCTATTGGGTGGGTGTCCCGCCCCCGGATTGGCAAGCGAATGCCGACGGGGACGATCGGCCGGAGCGTGGTCAGCGACTTTTCCCCAGCCTGCAGCGCTCATTTCGCATGCTGCGTGCCATCCGATGCAGGAGCGCCGGCCCGAGGATGTGCCGGCGAAAGATTTTGAAACATTACAAAAGCATTGTTTCTGGTGCCCATCTCGCGTCCGGGCTGGGGAAGCGGCAATCCAACGAATTGCCGTTCGTCGCCTGGAAATTCCGGATGGCATGAATTCTTAAGATGGGCTAAATCACCCGATCTCCGGGTCATGCCACCCGAACCCTGGGTAATTCACTGGGGAGATTCACCCAGTCCTGGGGAGATGCCGATTTGTGGGGAAAATTTCCACAGATGTGGGGGTCATGCGGAAGGTCGGGTCAGCGCCGCGGCGAGCGCCTGAAGACGGCGGATTCGCCGATCGGTCTCGGGATGGCTGCGCAGCCATCGCGGCTGCCGGTCGTGGATGCCGGGCAGCAGACGTGCGAACCAGGTCGGCGCGGTCTGCTCGATCCGCGCCAGCGCCAGCGCCAGACCGCCGGGGTCGCCGGTCAACGACGCCGCCGTCGCGTCGGCATCGAACTCGCGCACGCGCGACAACCCGAGTTGGGCGAGCAGCGCGATTTGCGGCGAGAACAGCAACAGGGCCAGTGCCGGCCAATTCACCTGCCACCAGCCGAGGCCGAACAGGCTCGGCAGGGCCAGCAGCAACAGAATCTGACCGGCTGCCGAAAACACCATGGTGATGCGCCCGACGTGGGCGGCGAGATTCATCACCCGGAGGTCGTCGTGGGCGATGTGGGCAATCTCGTGGGCGAGGACGCCGGTCAATTCCCGACGGTCGAGATGTCGCAGCAGGCCATGGGTGACCGCGATCGCCGAGCGCTCGCGCTGGCCCACGGCGAATGCGTTGATGGTGGCGCTGGGAACGTAGTACGGGGTCGGCGGGGCGGGCAGTCCCGCGCGCTCCGCGAGATCCGCCAGGCTTTGCCAAAGGTAGGGGGCTTCGGCCGGCGACAGTGCTCGTGCCCGCACCAGCCGCAGCGTCCATTCGGCCCCGGCTGCCGGTTCGGCCACCAGCGCCGCTGCCGCCATGCCGAGGGTCAGCCACAGGCCCAGGTCACCGAGCAGGAGATAGCCCGCGGTGCTGCTGATCGCCAGCATCGTCACGATCAGCAGCACCGTCTGCAAGCGATTGCTCCAGCGATGTCGTGGCCAGCCGCTGCCGTCGTCCATGCCCTAGTCCAGTCCGAGACTTCGCAGTCGGGTGCGCAGGCGATCGAGTTCGCCCAGCAGGTCGGCCACCAGTGCGGCAAGTTCCGGCACGGCATCGAAATCCCGCTCGAGGGCGGCCATCCGGCGCGCGTGGCGCAGGCCGGCGGCAGAGAATCGCGCTGCGTCGCCCCTGCCGCGTTCCGTCGGCAGCAGCCCTTCGCCCAGACGCGCTCTCACCCACTCGCGGTCGCGGGTACAGAGACCGGCCAATTGCTCGATCGTGAAATACGTCTCGCCGGATTCGCTGCCGTCACCGTGTCGCTTGGGATCAACCATGGCCGGCGCTCCCCCGCGGGTCGAAGTCGAGCTCCTCGGCCATCCGCTCGTACAGCGCTCGTGCCCTGGGGTCGTCGGCCGATGGCAGCACCACCCGGAGCTCGAGCAGCAGGTCGCCCGGCTGGGCGCCGGGCAGACCGTGGCCGCGCACCCGCAGTTGGCGGCCGCTCTGGGCGCCTGCCGGGATTCGCACCCGCAGCTTTCCGTTCGGCATGTCGACTTCGATCACCGCGCCGAGCGCCGCCTCCCACGGTGCGACCGGGAGCGTCATTTGGACATCGCGCCCTTCGGCCCGGAATCTCGGGTGCGGCCGGAAATGCACCTCGAGCAGCAGGTCGCCGGCCTGGCCGTCGCCGAAGCCCGGATGACCCTGGCCGGCGAGACGGATGATCTGGCCTTCGCGCACACCCTTGGGGATGCGCACATCGAGGGTGCGGGTGTCGAACTGCACGCGACCCTCCGCATCGATCCGCGGCGAGCGCAGCGTGATCTGGCGATTGGCGCCGCGATAGGCGTCTTCCAGATCCAGATGCACCCGGGCGATGTGGTCCTCGCCACGGCCGTGGAACTCGTGCCGGCCGGGGCGACCCGGCCCGTCGCGCCCCATGCGGCCGAACAACTCGGCGAAGAAGTCGCTGAATTCGCCAGCGTCGCGCGCATGGAATTGGCGCCCGGACCATTCGAATCCGTCGTCCCAGCCCGGCGGCGGCGAGAACTCCTGGCCCGGTGCAAAGCCTTGGCCTACTTGGTCGTAGGCGGCGCGCTTTTCGGCGTCGCCGAGCACCGCATAGGCTTCGTTCACTTCCTTCATGCGTTCGTCGGCGTCCGGCGCCTTCGAGACGTCGGGATGATACTTGCGCGCAAGCTTGCGAAAGGCCTTGCGAATCTCGTCAGCGGTGGCGTTCCGTTCCACCCCGAGCGTCTGGTAGTAGTCCCTGAATTCCAAGGTAGTGCCTCCCGGACAAGGTGGTTGATCTATCGTTCTCTTCTAATATGGGTCCATACCGCCGGGCTCTCAAGGTCTTGAAAGCGGCGTCGACCCACCCCATATCGGCGACAGGAACAAGCCGGAGGGCATGCCATGGTGTGGAACGTATTTCCGAGAGATCTGATGGCCGAACTGGAGCGCCTGCAGCGCGACTACAGCCATCCCCTGGAGCAGTCGGCAAGCATCCGCGGCAGCGGTCACAGCCGATTTCCCGCGCTCGACGTCGGGGGTACGCCCGAAACGGTCGAGATCTTCGCCTTCGCGCCCGGCCTCGATCCGGCCGCGATCGAGCTGACCCTCGATCGCGGCGTACTGACGCTGTCGGGAGAGCGCGCCGGTGAGCTGCCGGCGGAGGATGCACGCACCGCGGTGCATATCGGCGAGCGCTTTGCCGGTCGGTTCCGGCGCGTGGTCAATCTGCCGGAGGATGCCGATCCCGATTCGGTCTCCGCGAGCTACCGCGACGGGGTCCTGCATATCCGTGTCGCGCGCCGCGCTGCCAGCCGGCCGCGGCGAATCAACGTGCAGTGAGGGCGAACATGAACGAACGGAACAAGCAGGCGGAAGCAAGCCGCGCAGAAACTCTCTCGCCGGCCGTCGACGTCATCGAGGACGCGGGTGGCATCACCCTGTTGGCGGACCTGCCGGGAGTGCCCAAGGATGGTCTCAAGCTGCACATCGAGGCCGACCAGTTGCGCATCGAAGGCGAAGCGCGGCTGTCGCTGCCGGAGGGCATGCAATGGACCCACCAGGAGCAGCCGACCTTGAACTATCGCCGCGTGTTCACGCTGTCGAAGGAGCTCGATGCCGAGCGCGTCGGTGCGGAATTCGAGAACGGCGTCCTGCGCCTGCGCATCCCCCGGGTCCAGCAGGCCCAGCCGAAACGGATCCGCATCGACGTGGCCTGAGGCGCGAGGGTGCGGAAAGGAGTCAGCAACCATGAAGATCGACGACATCAGAACCGGCATCGACCACCTGCGCCACTCGCTGGCGGACGGCTGGCAGCGATTGCGCGAATCGGCGGCGAGCGCGCTGACCCGGTTTTCCAGCGACGAGAACACCCGGCTGCCGGCACAACACGAGGTCGATGACAGCTTCTTTGCACCGAGCCGCAGCTGGTCGATGCTGGGCGGCGAGGTGTTCGAGGACGAGACGCGCATCGTCGTGCGCCTGGAGGTGCCCGGCATGAGCAAGCAGGACTTCGACATCCGGGTGGATGACGACACCCTTGTCGTCCAGGGCGAAAAGCGCTTCGAACGGGAAGGCACCGACGGGCGCTGGCGGGTGATGCAGTGTGCCTACGGCAGCTTCCGCCGGGCGGTGGCCCTGCCGTCGGCGGTTCAGGCCGAGGCGTCGAAGGCGAGCTATCGTAGCGGCGTACTGCGCATCGAACTACCCAAGGCGCAGCCGGGCCGGCCGCGGGCGATCCAGGTGCCGGTGGCGTGATCAGGCGGCCGCGGGGCTGGCCGCGGCCGTACGCTCAGCGCCCGCGCGAGGCAATCAGCGCGTCGAGCGACAGCCGCCCCGGGCCGAACGCGGTGACCACCAGCAGCATGGCGCCCCAATAGAAGTGGTCCTGCACAGCAGCCGGGCACTCGAACTCGAACAGGGCCGGATAGGAAATCAGTGCCATGGCGTTGACGACGAACAGGCCGAGGGCGGCGGGGCGGGAAAACAGGCCGACGAACAGTAGCAGCGGCAGGATCAGTTCGCCGGCCGTACCCATCCATGCGGCCAGTTCCGGCGGCAATACCGGTACCTGGTATTCGTCTTCGAACAGAAACAGCGTGGTGTCCCAGTCGCGGATCTTGGTCAGGCCGGATTTGAAGAAGGCCCAGCCGACGTAGAGGCGGATCGCCAGGGAGAGCAGCGATCCCCCCCACTCGTTGAGCGGTCGGTCGAAGGCGGTGGACAGACGGTGCAGGCGCAGTGCGGCATTCATCGGAGTTCTCCTTGTGTCGTCGGGGGGGTCGCAGTCAGCCACAGACCTTCGTCGAGCCACCGCGCGACGGTCGCGCCGGGATCGAAATCGGATTCGGCGTCGGCTGCGCGTTCGAGCGCGTCGCCGAGGTGCTCGCCGCGTGCCAGCGCCTGCAGGGCGGCGAATTCGCCGATGCCGGCCTCCCGGCACTCGGCGCGCCAGCGGGGACGATGGACGATCATCCGGCAGGCAGCGTGCAGCTCGTACGGCAATGGCTCGGTGGCCGCGGGCTGGTGGGCCCGCCAGATGTGCCCGATCGCCCACTTCGAGGCGATCAGTGCGACGGTGGGATGCAGCGCAATGCGAGATTCGCCCAGCAGCGCCGGCTCGATCGCCGCCAGTGCGGCCGGTGCCAACGGTGCCTCGTCGCTGCCGTAGTGGGCGCGGTGCAGCGCCCATTCGAGGCGTGCCACGTCGGCCATGTAGGGGTAGTCGTCGAGCCCGCCGAAATCGCCGAGGAATGCCGCGAGCGCCGCACCGAAGTGGTTGAGGTCGCCCTCCCGGCAGGGATGGCTGTGTGCGTAGCGGCGCGCCAAGGCACGAAAGAACTCGTCACCGACGAGTGCTTCGAGTACCGGATAGGCGCCGGCCAGGGCGCGCTGCCAGTTGGCCGTGAGATTGCCGCGGTAGAGCGCGAAGCGCCGCGCGCTGACGGCTGCAGGGCCGCGGAACAGGGCGACCGGCTCGGTGCCGGCGTCGAGCAGGCCGTCGGCCATGCACCGCTGGATCGTGGCGAGATCGTCAGCCATGGCGACGTGCGCGCCCTGCCAGCGCTCGCGCGGCCGTGTCGCGCGCCTGGGCGGCCTCGGCGACCAACACCTCGAGCGCCGGGATGTCGGTGTCCCACTCGATCAGCGTCGGCACTTCACCGAAGCGACGAATGGCTTCCTGGTAGAGCCTCCACACCGGTTCGGCGACGTGGTCGCCATGGTGGTCCACCACCGAATCCTCGGTTACCAGGTGGCCGGCGAGATGGATCTCGGCCGGCGCCGTCTGCAGTGTGGCGATGGCCTCGAAGGCGTCCTCGGCATGGTTGCACTGATTGACGTAGAGGTTGTTCACGTCGAGCAGCAGACCGCAGCCGGTGCGCTGGCAAAGGCGCGCCAGAAACTCGGTTTCCGGCAGGATGTCGGCGACGAAACGCAGGTGCGAGGAGACGTTCTCGAGCAGGATCTGCCTGCCGAGCCGGGCCTGGGCGCGCTCGACGCGTTCGCTGACGAGGTCGAGCGCCTCGAGGGTGAGGGGCATCGGCAGCAGGTCGTTGAAATGACGCCCCGGAATCGACGCCCAGCTCAGGTGTTCCGAGACCAATGCCGGCTCGAAGCGTTCGACGAGGCGGGCGATGCGCGCCAAGTGGGCGTCGAAATGCTCGGCAGATGCCGAACCGATGCCGAGGCCGACGCCGTGCAGGCTGAGCGCGTAGTCGGGGCGCAGGCGGTCGAGCACGTGCAGATCCCAGCCGCCGTTGCCGAAGAAGTTCTCGCTATGGACTTCGATCCAGTCCACCGCTGGGCGGTGTGCGAGGAAATCGCGGTAGTGGCAGCCGCGCAGGCCGATGCCGTAACCGGCGAGTGCGGTCGTGGTGGGCATGGGATTTCTCGAGAGGGAATCGGGGCGATGGGTGGCGCGGCGCATGGCGCGCCGCGCCGGGGCGCAGTCAGCCCTTGCCGCCGGCCTTGAGGGAACCGCCCATTTCGGTGCAGGTGCCCTTGGCAACGTACTTCCATTCGTTGGGGTCGTTGTCCTTCGTGGCCTGGCCGGCGCAGGCATGAGCGCCGGTCGAACTGGCGCAGTCGTTGGCGCCGGCCTTGGCGATGCCGAAGCACTTTTCTTTGCCTTCCTTGGCCGCCAGCGCAGGATTGGCGGCGGCGGCGGCGATGCCGGCAATGGCGGCGGCGACGAGGAATTGGCGTTTGTTCATGGTCGAATCTCCATTCGGGTGACGAGGGTGGCCGGCCGAGCGGCCGGAAGCTGCCCGCGATACCGCCGCATCGTTACCGGCGAAATCGCGTTGCTTGCCTTGCTAGACCGAACGGGTCCGTGCGGACTTACATCGGATGTGCGAATTCAGTCACGGCTGCGGTATTGCATCAGCGTGGCCACCAGCCACCCCTCGCACGCCTTGAAGCCGAGCCACAGCAGCAGACTGGCGTAGCCCATCAGCGTGAGTTCCAGCAGTTGCTCCAGGGCGCCTTCGGCGATCACCATCAGGCCATGCTCCGCGAACAGCCAGATGTTGGCTTGCAGCAGGCGGAACAGGTTGTAGGAGACCGCACCGAAGGCCATGAAGAACACACCGGCGAGCAGGAAGACCAGCCACCAGCGCAGGCTCAGCAGCTTGACCACATGGAAGCGGAACATGGACTCTCCCGAATGAATGTCACCCGGCTGCAGCTTACTCCGCTGCCGCCGTGGCGACGGGACCACAACGCCATCTTCCGCGGCCATCGTCTCCTCTCGCGAGATTGCCAGAGTTCATTGCCGCCCCCGCCCGGTGGTGACCGCCGAGTCGGCACCACCGGCCGCGGCCCCGCTGGCGGCCGGCGGGACCGCGTTCGCAATTCGAACGGGTGGTCGATTGCAGAGGGCTGTCGGGCGCGGGCGCTGGCCGCGCGCCGAGCGGGTGCCCGTGGCAGGAGCGGGTCCGACCGGCGCCTAGGCCTCGGACAAGCAGCGCGACATCCAGCGCTCGATGTCGCGCACTTCTTCGAGGCACAGGCCGTGGTCCATCGGGTAGCTGTGCCAGTCGACGCCATGGTCCATCGAGTCGAGCAACTCGGCGGAATGTTTGCCGAAGTCGTGCGGAATCACACCGTCCTGGCGGCCGTGGGCCTGGAAGATCGGCGTGCGGCAGTTGGCTTCGTGGGCTTCGGCGGCCAGCGTGTCGGCCAGCGGCACATAGGTGGATAGGGCCATGATGCCGGCCAGGGTCCGAGGGTGCCGAAGCCCGGTGTGCAAGGCGATCGCGCCGCCCTGGGAGAAGCCGGCGAGGATCAACCGCCGATCGTCCACGCCACGGGCGTTCTCGCGGGTGATCAGCGCCTCGATCTGGCGTGCCGACTCCCGTACGCCGGCGGGGTCTTCCCGGCGCTCGGAAAAATCTGCCGAGACGATGTCGTACCAGGCTCGCATCACGAAACCGCCATTGATCGTCACCGGCCGCATCGGTGCGTGGGGGAACACGAAGCGCAGCGCCGGCAGGGCGTCGGTATCGAATTCGTCGACGATCGGTTCGAAGTCGTGACCGTCGGCCCCCAGTCCGTGCAACCAGATCACGGCGTGGCGAGGCGACTCGCCGGTTTCGATCTCGATGCAGGGAAGCAGGGCGGGCGGATTGGTGCTCATGGGGCGGCTCCGGGGAGGGGACGGCCCATTGTAGGGCCGAGCGTGTCCGCCATGGCACTTCAGGCCGGCCCAGATCGGCCGTAGATAACGACTCCTCCGCGACAGGGATGGCGAGCCGAATGGCGATGAATCTGGTTCTGGTCGGGGTCGACGCCTTGCCGTCGCTGTCGCCGCATGCGATCGAATTGCTGGACTTGCACATCGAGGACGACGACGCAGAGTCGCGCCTGCTGCATGTGGTCAGTGGCGAGCCCCAGCTCGCGGCGAAGCTCATCGGTGCGGCCAACTCCGCGGCCTTCGGCCTGTCTCGGGTGCGCTTCGGCACCGTGCCGTTGGCCATTCGTCGGCTCGGCCTGCGGCGGGCGGCCCAGCTGTGCACCGCGGCACTGGTGGGCCAGCCGCTCGAGGTCGGCGTGTCACCCGTGCGTCGCAAGCTATTGTGGCTGCATGCGCTGACCACGGCAGTGGTCGCGGCCGATCTGGCTCGCCGGCTGGGCATCGATCCGGCCCAGGCCTATCTGGCCGGGCTGCTGCACGACATCGGCTACATGTTCGCCGAATTGCGCGAGCCCGGCGTGCTCGCGCGGCTCGAGGCGCTCGCTGCGGATCCGGGCGCGTCGCTCGAACCGCTCGAGGAGAGCGTGCTCGGTGCCAGCCATGGCGAGCTGACCGGTGCCCTGCTCGCCTACTGGGGGCTACCCGAGGGATTGAGCGACCTGCACAGGCACCACCACCGCCAGCCGCCGTCTCCCCCTTCGTTGTCGGTCGCGCTCTCGATCGCGGAACACATCGCGGCAATGCCGGAGATCGCGGCGGCGCCTGGGTCCGAGCATGGCGCCCTGTTCGCGAAGCTTGCGCCGCCCGCCGATGAAGTGGCCGGATTGCTCGACGCGCGCTACTCGATCGATCCGGAGGAGTTCGAACGCATACTGGCGCGGGTGCGCTCCCAGGTCGCCGAGATCTCCGGTCTGGCCGCAGCGATGAGCGCGTCGCCGCAGCGTACGTAACGCCCGCCCCGGCGCCCGCTGCGCGCCGGCTTTCCCCGCGGCCGGTACGTCATCGGCCGGCAGGACATGCCTCAGGCGTCGTCTTCCCGCTCGCGGAACGGGCGGTAGCGGTTGCGGCCATCGTGCTTGGCGCGGTACATGGCCGCATCGGCGTGCTGCAGCAGGGCTTCGGGATCGCTGCCGTCCCGCGGGTACAGCGCGACGCCGATGCTCGCGCTGAGGGTGATCTCCTGGCCGGCGATGATGACCGGTTGACGGATCTGCTCCAGGACCCGGTCGAGGGTGATTTCGATCTCTCGAGGCGACTCCATGCCCACGAACAACAGTACGAATTCGTCGCCCCCCAGTCGGGCGACGGTGTCGCCGCTGCGCACTGCGCGGTGCAGTCGTCGCGCCACTTCGACCAGCAGGTCGTCGCCGGCCTCGTGACCGAAGCGGTCATTGACCGGCTTGAAGCCGTCGAGGTCGACGAAGGCCAACGCCGGTCGACCGCCGCCGCGTGCCGCCTGGGCCAGTGTCAGTCGGATTCGGTCCATCAGCAGACGGCGGTTGGGCAGGCCGGTCAGCGGGTCGATGTGTGCCTGTCGTTCCAGCTCCCGCTGCTGTTTCTTGAGTGCAGAAATATCCGTATAGACGCCGATGTAGTGGGTGACGCGGCCACGGTCGTCACAGACCGCGGATATGCTGACCCGCTCCGGCACGAGTTTGCCGTCCTTGCGCCGATTCCAGATCTCGCCCTCCCAGTAGCCGCGGCCCTTCAGCGACTGCCACAGATCGCGATAGAAGGCGTCGTCCTGGCGGCCCGACTGGAAGACGCGCGGATTGCTGCCCACCAATTCATGGTAGTCGTAGCCGCTGGCGATGCAGATCGAAGGGTTGGCGTCGATGATGACGCCCCGGGGGTCGGTGATCAGGACGCCGTCGTGGGCGGCCGAGAAGACGCTGGCCGCCAGCTTCAGCTTCTCTTCGGCCTCGAGCCGTTCGGTGATGTCCTGCGTCATGCCCTGCACGCTGGCCGGCAGGCCGCTGTCGCTGTGGCGAACTTCGCCGCGCTGAAGCAGCGTTCGTATGCTGCGGTCCGGGCGCAGGATGCGATGTTCGATCTCGAATCCGGTGCCCTTCGCGATGCTGGCCGTGAACGTTTCCCGCACCAGCGCGCGATCGTCTGCATGCACGCAGGCCAGGAAGTTCTCGAAGCTGCAATCGAAGCTGCCGCGGTCGACGTCGAAGATGCGATAGGTCTCCTGGGACCACAATAGCGAGCGGTCGCCGAGATCGAGCTCCCAACTGCCCACATGGGCCATCTTCTCGGCGAGGTTCAGCAGGCGGGCGCTTTCGCGCAGCGCGCTTTCGACGTCCATGCGCTCGAACTCGAGCATGGCCCTCGACGCGAAGATGCGCACCAGTTCGGAGAGGTCGCGTTCGAGTCTCAGTGGCCCGGGATCCATCACCGCGAGCACCCCGAGCGGGCGGGCGCCGGCCGCGCCGATCGGTACGCCGACATAGCTGGTGGCGCCCAGCTCCCGCAGCAACGTGGATTTGGGAAACGCGTGATCGGCGCTGTCGGGGAAGATGCAGATGTCGCCCTCGAGCACCCAACCGCAAGGGGAATCCTCGATCGGGTACTCGCCCAGCACCACTTCGCCGGCGGCGTCGCTGAGCGTGACGACCCGTGCCAGTGACGAGTTTTTCGGTACGCGGCTGATCAGGCAGTAGCGGGCATCGAGCAACTTGCGCAGGCTCTCCGCCAGGGTTTCGAAGAAGGCAGCGCCGAACACGGTCGCGGTGTTTCCGGTGAGCGTCTGCAGCATCTGCTCCCGACGTTTGCGGGTGGTGACGTCGACGCCGGTGCCGATGTAGCCGACGAAGTTGCCTTGCGCGTCGAACTGCGGGCGTCCGGATATCGAGTACCAGCGCAGTTCCCGGTTGCAATTGACGATCTGGTACTCGAAGCCGTCGAACTCGCGGTGGGCCTCGACGATGGATCGGTGGTGGGCGACTTCCTCGGCGCTGACGCCGAGCAGATCCAATTCCCAACGCGCCTTGCCGAGCATCCGGCTGCTGGGCAGCCCGCCCTTGCCGTAGTGCTCCCCCGAGAACGCGATGAAGCGGTAGTCGGCGTCCTGTTCCCAGAACCAGTCCGACGAAAGCTCGGCAATGATCTGATAGCGCTCGCGTTGGCGTGCGAGTTCCTTGGTGCGCACCTCGATTTCCTCGGACTGCGATTGGGCCAGCGCGGCCAGACGCTGCAGCATCACGCGCTGGCGCTGGAGCAGGAAGTGGGAGAGGCTGCCCAAGAGCAGAAAGCCGGCCAGTCCGCCGGCGACCGTCGCCCGTGCGGTGGCGGCACGGCTTGCGTGGGCTTCGGCGCCCGGCATGGTCAGCGTGAGGATGCCGCGGATCTGCCCGATCTGGTAGCCCTGGTTGGCGTGGCAGTTGAGGCAGGGTTCGCGCACGCGCAGCGGCGCGACGTAGCGGAAGGCCGGAACGCCCCGCTCTTCGACGAGCGCAATCCGATCCTCGACGTCGCTGCCGGCGAATGCCTGCGACGCCGCCCGCCCACGCTGGCTTGTTTCGCCGTCGGACTCGATGCCGTGCGCCCCGAAGTCGGTGAGTTCTATCCTCGCCCCCGAGCTGGCGAGCGTCAATTCGGCGATCTCGGCGGTCATCGTGGTCGGGTCGACAATGCCCAGGCGCCGGCCCGTGCTGGTGATCAGCGTCGTTTCCGACGCCGCTCGGTCGCCATCCTGCTCGGTCCCGCTGAGGGGCACGAAGATGCCGCCGTGGCGCGCGTTCCAGTCGTGCATCGATTCGATCAGACCGAACAGCGTAGCGCCCCGCTCGCGCGCCACCGCCAGCGAAGCCTGTTCGGCGCGTCGGAGTTCGAGGGCGACCAGCGAGCCGCAGCCGAGGCCGAGCACCAGCCACGCGCCGAGCACATAGGCCCGATAGCGGCCGGGCGACAAGATGCGCGGGATGCTCATGAATTGGATTCGCAGTGTCGGAAGCGACTGAAAACGGCTCAACGCCTTCAACGGCGCCGTTTTGCAAATCTTGACGATTGCCCTCGCGGGCCTAGTTCGGCCTGCGCCCGGCGAGGTCGATCGCCAGCCGCGACAGGATCTCGTAGGCGATGCCCGGGTCTTCGGCCCACGCGCGTACCGCCTGGCCCTGCTCTGCCACCAATGCGACGTCGCCACGTGCGGCCGGACCGGACAGGGCCGTCGCCGGGCCGACCGCGAGCGCGTTGCCGATCGCCGCCTCGACCAGGGGGCGCATCAGCGCGCCGGCGGTCTGCCGATCGATTCCCGCGGCGCGATAGCACTGCAGCGCCACGTCGAGCAGGACCACGGTGAAGTTGGATGCGAATACCGAGCCGGCGTGATAGAGCATCTTGTGATCGGCGTCGATGGCGAAGCAACGTGCGCCGATCGCACGGAAGATCCGATCGAGCAGGGGGGTGGCCGGTGCGTCGCCCTCGATGCCGACGTGGCTGCCGGCGAAGTCTCGACAGGCGCTTTCCGGCACGGCGAAACTCAGCACCGGGTGTGCGCTGGCGGTCGAAGCGCCCTTGGCCCGGGCCGGGGCGAGCAGTGCACTGCTGCAGGCGCCGCTGCAATGGAAGACGCCGTCGCCGTCACGCAGCGGGACGGCCTCGGCCACCGCCGACGCCGCCTCGGCGATGGCCGAATCCGGTGTCGCGATCATCCATAGGTCCGCTGGGGCCATCTCCGACAAGCGCTCCGTGGCGCGCCCTGCGCCGATGAATGCGGCTGCGGCGTGCGCGCTGGCGTTGCTGCGGGAGTAGAGATCGCCGATCTCGAGCACGTCGGCTCGATACCACAGCCTGCCCAGGCTGCGGGCGACGCGCCCGCAGCCGACGAAATTGATTCGGGTCTTCGCCACGCGAACTTCCCCTGCCGCCGAGAGCCCCTATCGTACCGTGTAGCCGCGCCCCTCGAGGCAGGCGGTCATGGCACGCAGGTAGTCCGGGCGCCGCTCGAGGCTCTCGGCGCTCGCCCCGGCAGCGGGGATCAGCGAAGGGTCGTAGCCGGTCTGGTCGGCCGCCCAGCTGTGGCATTCGAACCGGTCTTCGGCCTGGGTCGCCTCGTCCTGACCTTCGTTCGGATACGCGAACAAGGTGTCGTCCGAACGCTGCAGACGGTCGCTGCGATCGTATCGTTCCGGCGGCTCGACCACCACGTAGCCGCGCTCGTGGGGGCGGTACCAGGCGTCGTCGTAACGGTAGTAGAGGGCGCTACCGATGCTGATCGTGGTGTAGCCGAAGGGCAGCGTCGCCACCACTGCACCGATCGGTGCCGCGATACGGACATAACTGGTGCCCCAGGGGCGGTACCACAGGCCGCTGGAGAAGAAATAGTTGTGGCGGTGGTGGTGGATCTCGCGATAGCCCCATGGCAGGGCGGGTACCACGACGCCGATGCGCGGCGAGCGGTGGCGGTGGTCGCGCCAGTCGCGGCGATGGTCTCGCCGCTCGTTGCGGCGGTCGCGCCAGTCGCGTCGCTGGTCGCGCCAGTCGCGTCGCTGGTCGCGCCAGTCGCGTCGCTGGTCGCGCCCGCGATCTCCCACGCGCCGACGATCGTCGCGGCCGGACGGCGCCCACACGTCCTCGCGCCGTGGCCCGCTGCGGACGTACGGCTTGTTGCCCTTGTGCGAACTCGACGCGGATGCCGGCTTGCCCTTGCCGGGCGCCTGCCAGCCGCCGTCGCGACTGCGGAACGGTTTCTGGCTGGTGTTCTGCCCCTTGCCGCTGAAACGGATCTCACCACGACGCTCGTCGGCCTGGGCCGAGGTCAGGGCACCGATGGCCAAGGCTGCGATCAGCCCGTAGATGGCGATACGGATGGGTTTCATGGCGACCTCCTCACTTGACGGTGTAGCCGCGCCCTTCGAGGCAGGCCGAGAAGGCCCGCTGGTAGGCCTGGCCACGGGCGTCGAGGGCGCCTTCCCGGGCCGCTCTGCGGTTGAGTTCGGATTCGATCCGGCGCGCTTCGGCTTCGCGTGCCGAGTCGGAGGCGGCGCCGACGATGCCACCGAGCACGGCGCCGACCACCGCCGCTTCGCCGCTGTGGTGCGGACTGGAGACCGCCGCGCCAATGGCGGCGCCGGTCAGCACGCCGGCGGCGGTGCCGACCCCGGCGGGCGGGTCGGCGTCGACCCGCAGCGCCGGCCGCGGCAGCCGCACCAGTGCGCGGGCAGGATCGAATCCGCTCTGCTGGACTGCCCAGCCATAGCATTCGAAACGGTCGCGCGCGAGTTGGCGGGCATCCTGCCCACGGGCCGGGTAAATCGCCGGCGGCGCAGGGGGGCTCGCCGCCGGCGGTACCCGGCTGGGGTACTCACGGACCAGGGGTGGGCTCGCGCAGGCAGCCAGCAGGCCGGCCGCCAGCAACACCGACACCCGGATGGACGCGGATCTTGCCGATGGCTGAGTGTTCATGGTGTGCCCTCCTCTGTTGAATGCCCTCGGGGCATCTGCCGTCAGCCGTGTCGCTGCTCATGGCGCCAGCGCATCGGCCGATCCCCTTCGCGATCCCTCTGGGTCCGCAATTCACCCAGCCGGGTGCGTTGCTCCTCGTTCAGCAACTGGAAGATGTCGGCCTGCAGCTTCGCCCGCATACCGGCGATCTCCGCCATGGCGTCCGCGCCCTGGCGTGCCAGTTCGGCGGCCTTGCTGGCGTCGTATTCGCCCGACCACGCCAGTTCGCGCAAGGCCTGGCGTGCCTGCTTGGCCTCCTTCCATTTGGCCCGCATCTGGGGCGCCTGGGCGTGGCGAAGTTCGAAGACGCGGTCGCGTTGCTCCTCGTTCAGATCCAGTTTGCGCAGCATCCGTTCGCCGCCGGCCATGGCGCCGCCGCCATGCTTGCCGCCGTGTTCGCCGAACATGCGGTGGTGGCCTCCATGGCGGCCGCCTTCGCAGCCGCCGCCCATGGAATCGGCATGGGCGACGAAGGGGACGGCGAGGGCGAGTCCGCTGACCGCGACGATGCCGGCAATGATCTTGTTACGTGCATTCATGATGTTCTCCTATCGGTTGCACTGCTGTTTCCGGGTGTAGCCGGATGACTGCAGTGTGCCGCCGGCCACCGTGAAGCGCCGTTAGCGACGGGTAAATCGAGGTAAAGCGCCGCTTCGTCCGTGCCGCGCCGGTTCGATGCCGGGCTTGGCCTCTCCGCGGGTGCCAGCAGAGACCGTCGTCGACTCGATTGTCGCCGGGCGGCTGTTAAGTCCGGTCAATGGTGTGTAAAGGCGGGTTAAGAGTGGAAAAACCTGATGTGTGCGCGACCGCGGACCGTATGATGGCGAGCGACGGTGCGCATGATGGGCGGCGACCGACTTGCCGGCCCATTTCCTGGTCGGCCACCGTCGCGAAGCGCCGGACTGCGAGGAGGGTGAGCGATGAGCAAGGTGCTGCTCGTGGACGACGATGTCGAGTTGGTTTCGATGCTGGCGGAATATCTGCAGCAGGAAGGGTTCGAGACCCACGCCGAGCACGATGGCGAAGCCGGCGCCGCGGCCGCCCTCGCTGGCGACTTCGCGATCGCGGTGCTGGACGTGATGATGCCGCGCATGAACGGTGTCGAGACTTTGCGGCGGATTCGCCAGGGTAGCCGCATCCCGGTCATCATGCTGACCGCCCGAGGTGACGATGTGGACCGCATCGTCGGCCTCGAGATGGGCGCCGACGACTACGTGCCCAAGCCTTGCACCCCACGCGAACTGGTGGCGAGGATACGGGCGATTCTGCGGCGCAGCGGTGAAGCCGAGGCGGTTGCCGACGGTGGTCCTGTCCAGGCCGGACCCCTGACCATGTGGCCGGAACGCCGGGAAGCGGGCTGGCAGGGGCAACCGTTGGAACTGACCAGTACCGAATTCAATCTGCTCGAGTTGCTGGCGCGCAAGGCCGGCCACGTGGTCGGCAAGGACGAACTCTCGGAACAGGGCCTGGGCCGCCCATTGACACGCTTCGACCGCAGCATCGACGTGCATGTCTCGAGCATTCGCCACAAGCTCGGTCCACGCCAGGACGGTCAGTCGTGGATCCAGACGGTGCGTGGTCAGGGCTACCAGTTGGTCAAGGTCTGACGGTCGTGGGCCGCCTGTTCTGGAAATTGTTCGTCGCCTTCTGGTTGAGCCTGGTGCTGGCCGCCGTCGGTGTCGGCGTGGCGGTGTGGATCTACAAGCAGGTCGACCTGGACGACACGGACGGCGGCGGACGACGTGGCGGCTTCGTGCTTCAGTCCTTCGCCAGCGTGCTGCGGCACGGCGGACCCGGCGCGGCCGGTGCAATGCTGGATGAATGGGATGCCCGTGGGCCGCGCACGAGGGTATTCGTGCTCGATCGGGGCGGCCACGAACTACGTGGCCGAACCGTCCCCGATGTCGGAGAAGCCCGCGCGCATGGAATGACGCGCGACAGCGTCGCGGTGACGACCGTGGAAGGCGCCGAATACGACGTCGTGACCATCTCTCCGCCGCGCGACGCGCGGCGGCGCGGTGGCCGCGGCGGGCCCGAGCCCTGGCTGCCGCTACTCTCCGGGCTGTTCGCGAGCCTGGCTTTCAGCGGCGTCATGGCCTGGTATCTGGCCCGCCCGGTGCAGAAGCTGCGCAGCGCTTTTGGCTCGATGGCCGACGGCCGGCTCGATACCCGGGTCGCCGCGCGGATGGGAACCTGGCGCGACGAGTTCATCGATCTCGGGCAGGACTTCGACCACATGGCCAATCGACTACAGGCGCTGGTGACGGCCCAGCGGCGACTGTTGCACGACGTCTCCCACGAACTGCGATCGCCGCTCGCACGGCTGCAGGCGGCCATCGGGTTGGCGCGCCAGAATCCAGCGCGTGGCGTCGAATTGATGGAGCGGGTCGAGCGCGAGGCAGGCCGGCTCGACCGGCTGGTCGGCGAGTTGCTGACGCTCGCGCGGCTCGATTCCGGCGCCAGCGATGCCCGGCTGGAAGCGCTCGACCTGTTCGATCTGGCTGCCGGCGTGGCGCAGGACGCGGCCTTCGAGGCGGATGTCTCGGGTCGCTCGCTGGATTTCCAGGGTGAGGGTCTGGCGCCGCTGACCGCCGACGGCGCGCGCCTCCAGCGGGCGTTCGAGAACGTCTTGCGCAACGCCGTGAAGTTCTCGCCGCCGGGAGGGCGGGTCGAGGTCGCCGCCCGGGTGGCGGGCGGCGAATTCGAGCTGACCGTGGCGGATCGGGGCCCGGGGGTGCCGGAAGGCGAGCTGGAGAGCATCTTCGAACCGTTCTTCCGCAGCGCCGGTGCCAGCGCCGAAGGCTTCGGCCTGGGCCTCGCCATCGCCCATCGGGCGGTGGCCGCCCATGGCGGTCGCGTGTCGGCGGTCAACCGCCCGCAGGGCGGGCTGCGCGTGACGATCCGCATCCCGCTGGCCATTCGCACGGGTGGCCACGACTGAAGCGGTTTTCGATCGTCCGGCGCTAGACGCGAAAGCGAGATACCCGCTGCTGCAGCCTTCGGGCCAGTTCGTCGAGTTGTGTCGCGCCCTCGGCAGCGCGCATCACGGCGCGCTGGTTGCGGCTCGCCATCTGCTCGATCGCGGCGATGCTGTCGCGCACCGCGTGCCCGCCCCGACGCTGCTGCTCGGCTTCGGTGGCGATCCGCTCGAGGCCGCCGCGCACGGCGACCACGGTGTCGACGGCGCCGGCCAACACCGAGGCGACTTCGCCGGCCGCGGCCCGGCTCTGCGCCAGATGACGCTCGCCCGATTGGAGGGAACGATCGACGATGACCGCCTTGTCGCTGATCGTGCGAGTGATATCGTCGATCGCGGTAGCGGAGTGGGCGGACTTCTCGGCCAGCCTGCGCACCTCGTCGGCGACTACCGCAAAGCCACGGCCGTGCTCGCCGGCGCGGGCGGCCTCGATCGCCGCGTTGAGTGCCAGCAGATTGGTCTGATCGGCGATCTCCCGTACCTCCTGCGTCATCGCCGAGATCCTGCCGGCGGCATCGACGAAGCTGCGCACCGCCTCGCCGATTTCACTGACGGCCGTGGCCACTTCGCCGACATCCGCGATCAGGCCGCCGACACGGGTTCGCCCCTCCGCGGCGCGCAATTCGCTCTCCCGCGACAGCTCGCTGACGCTGCCGGCATCCTCGGCCACCTTGTCGGCGCTGCCGACGAGACCGTCCACTGCGTCCTTGGCATCGGCCGAATGCGCGTGTTGTTCGGTCGAGCCGCGGGCAAGCTCGATGGCGTCGCCGCTCAGGTCCCGCGAGGCGCCGGCGACGGCGTTTGCCGACGAGCCGACCTCCTCCACGAGCCGCGCAATCGATGCGAGCATGCGGTTGAACAGGCCGGCGACGCGGCCGATCTCGTCCTCGCCGCGGATCTCGAGGCGCCGCGTGAGATCGCCTTCACCGCGAGCCAGCTCGGTCAAGCCGTCCGCCATGCCGGCCAGCGGAGCACTGACGAAACGACGCACGAACAGGAACACGATCGGCAGCACGCCCAGCGACGCGAAGATCGCGAAGAGAATTCCGGTGTCGCGGAACTTCGCCACTGCAGAGTCGACCCGGTCGAGGGAGACGCGCATGCTGACCGCGCCCAGCGGCGTGCCGGCCGGTACCTGGTGACAGCCCAGGCAATTCTTGCCGAGATAGTCTTCGCGCGCGAGGATCGGAAAGATCATCCGCAATTGCTCCGTTCCGCCCACGTCCACCAGGCTGCGCGACGGCGTCCCGCTTTCGAGCGCTCGGCGTTCGGCCTCGTCCGGCCGAGGTTCGTCGGCGGGGCGTCCATAGGATTCGGAAACCGCGTCGGCGCGCAAGACGCGCAGTTCCCGCACCGCATCGAGGCGCGCGATCTGGTCCAGAAAGACTTCGCGGCGCCCGATGGTGCCGTTGATCATCATGCCGGTCAGGCCGGCGACCGTGGTTTCGCTGAGGCTGGCGGCGAACAATGCGGATTGGTCGATCGCGATCTCGCGGCTCGCCCGAGTTTCCCAGAAAATGAACGAACCCCAGACGATCGACAGCAGTAGCCAGATCGCGGCGGTCAAGCGCATCCAGATGGGCGTGTCGGCAAGCCGTTTCATGATGTCCTCGAGATGTACGGGCCTCGGCAATGACGCGAGAATTCGTCAGTCAGAGGATCGGCGCCGGCTACGGAAACTTTATCGGCGGTACGGTTGTGCCTGCGCACGCGGCACCGTCCAGTGGTTACAGAATCTGGCAGGCGCTATCAAAGCGGCTCGGGATTGATCCAAAATGGGCGGCCGGGCGTGGCGGCAACCGGCCCGTCGCGTCAGGCGGTCGGGGGCCGGCAATGCTCGTGCATGCATGGGGGCGTGGATGGTGGCAAGCGGACGACTGCGAACCTTCGGGGCTCTGCTCGGAAGCCTGGTGGCGGCGATCGGAATCGCCCACGCTGCCGGCTGGGACAGCCGGCCACTGGCCGAATTGGCAACCTATCCCGGCTACAGCGTGCCGGCGACGGTGCATGCCCGCGACGAAGCGCGCATTTCCGCCGAAGTGGCCGGGCGCATCGAGGCGCTGCCGGCGCGCGTCGGTCTGGCCATGCGCAAGGGCGAAGTGCTGGCACGCCTCGACGAGCGAAGCCATCGCATCCAGGCGCGTCGCGCGCAGGCGGCGCTGACACTGGTGGACAAGCGCATCCTGCTGGCCGAGTCGCAACTAGCGCGCTCGGAGCGTCTGGCCGGCGAGAACTTCGTCAGCGACGACGCCCTCAAGGTTCAGCGCACCGAGCTCGAAGTGCTGTCGGCCGAGCGCGAGGCGGCCGTGCAGGCGCTGGCCGCCGCCCGCCTCGATCTGGCCCGGACGACGATCCGCGCGCCTTTCGACGGCGTCGTCCGCGAACGCCTGGCGAGTGTCGGCGAACTGGCCGCGCCGGGGACGCCACTGCTGGTCTATGCCTCCTCGGACGACGTCGAAATCCGTGCTGCGGTGCCGATTGCCCAACTCGCCGAACTGCGCGCGGCGGAAGGCCTGCTGCTGGCTGCGGGCGGGCAGGAGCGAGCGGTTCGCATCCTGCGCGTTTCCGGTGTCGTCGATACGGCCGGCCAGACTCGGGAGGTGGTGCTCGGCGGCGACGAGGACCTGGCTCCGGGCCTGGCGGGAGAGTTGCAATGGCGTTCTCCGGTGCCGCACCTGCCGCCGGACTATCTGCAGGCGCGCGACGGTCGCCTCGGTGCCTTCGTCGTGGACGCCGGCGAGCCGGTATTCACCCCGATCGCCGGCGCCGAGTTCGGGCGCCCCGCGGCGGTGGACTGGCCGTTGGCAACGGAGGTCGTCGACCAGGGGCGGCTCGGCCTCGGCGGGGCACCGGGGCAATGAGCGCCGCGCTGCCCGGCCTGCTGTGCTCGAAAGCGGTGCGGCCTCCTGTCGCCGCGGGAACCTAGCGCCGTGGGTTTCTACCGCCGCCTGCTGGAGAACCATCCGCTGGCCAACATCGCCTTCGCGCTGGTGTTGCTCGGCGGTTTCGTCAGCTACGTGACGATGCCGCGTGCCCAGGATCCGGAGATCAATTTCAATTGGGTGAATATCCTCACGGTGCTGCCCGGAGCGTCCGCCGAAGATGTCGAGCGCGAAGTGACCTCGCCGCTGGAGGATGCCATTGCCCGGGTCAAGGACATCAAGTTCGTCTCCTCGAGCAGTCGCGAATCGGTTTCGTCGATCCTGGTGCGCTTCAACGAATTGTCGGATTCGGCCTTCGACAAGCGCATCAACGATCTGCGCCGCGAGGTGCAGAACGAGGCTGCCGACGAGCTGCCCGAGGAAGCCGACGATCCGCGGGTGCTCGAGATCACCACCTCGAACGGGTTCCCGTCGGCGATCCTGGCGCTGCACGGGGAGGCCGGGGGCGAGAACCTGCGCGCCGCGGCATTTCGGATGAAGAAAGACCTGGAGCGACTGCCCGGGGTCGACCAGGTCATCGCAGCCGGGCTCGACGACGCCGAGCTCCATGTCGAATTCGATCCTGCTGCGCTGGCCGCCCGTGGCCTGTCGCCGGACCGGGTTTCCGATGCGGTCTCGGCGTGGTTTCGCAATACGCTGGCGGGTCGGGTGCGGGTTCGCGACGAGGAATGGCTGGTCCGTCTCGAGGGCAAGACGCCGGACCCCCAGCAACTGGCCCGCGCGCCGATTCCGACCGGCGCGGGTCGGGTCGCGCTGGGGGAGGTCGCGCGGGTCAGCCGTGGCCACGAGCGCTCGAGCCAGTTGGTCAGCTACAACGCCCAGCCCAGCGTGATGCTGTCGATCACCAAACAGCCGCGGATCAATACCCTGGAGCTGGTGGATCGCCTGAAACAGTTTGCCGAAGGCCAGCAGCCCCTGCTCGCCCGTCAGGGGCTGCGGCTGACGATGCTGGACGATCAGACCCACATGACGCGCAGTGCAATCTCGGTGATGGAGTCGAATGCCCTGCTGGGCCTGTTGGCGGTGCTGCTGGCCTGCTGGTTGTTTCTCGGGCCGCGCCTGGCGTTGCTGGTCGGCGTCGGCGTCCCGTTTTCGCTCGCCGGCACTTTTCTGGTCGTCGCGGCCAGCGGGTCGACGCTCAATCTCACGGTCCTGCTCGGCGTGGTGATCGCGCTCGGCATGCTGGTGGACGACGCGGTGGTGGTGGTGGAGGCAATCCACTATCGCCTCAGCCGGGGCGCAGAGGCCGTGCAGGCGGTGCTCGATGGCGTGCGCGAAGTGTGGCTGCCGGTGACCAGTTCGGTGCTGACGACAATGGCGGCGTTCCTGCCGCTGATGCTGCTGCCCGGCATCCTCGGCAAGTTCATGTTCGTCGTGCCGTTCGTGGTGACGGTGGCGCTCGCGGTGAGCCTGTTCGAAGCGTTCTGGATGCTGCCGGTGCACGTACTGGCGATCCGCGCCCGGGGCAGTGCCGGCGGTGGTGCCGGCAGTCGACGGCGGTGGCGCATGACCCATCGCCTGCGCCTGACCTACGGGCGCATCCTGCTGCGGGTGATGCGCTGGCCGCGCAGTGCCCTGCTGGCGGCGCTTGTGCTGGTCGCCGGCGCCGCCGGCGCGCTGGGGGGCGGCCTGGTCAAGATGCAATTCTTTGCCTTCGATTCGTTCCGCCTGTTCTACGTCAACGTCGATATGCCGGCGGGCGTCGTGCTCGAGCGTTCGCTGGCCGCGGCCGATCGGGTCGCGGCCGCGGTTCGGCGCGAGCTCGACGCCGGCGAAGTGCGCTCGGTCACTGCCTATGCCGGCATCAAGTTCGCCGAGACCGAACCGCTCTACGGCGATCACTACGCTCAGGTACTGGTCTCGCTCGAACCGAGCCGCGCGGGCATGCGTGACACGGCGGCGATCATCGACGCGCTGGACGGCGTTCGGGCCGTGGCGGGCGATGGTGCCCAGGTTTCGTTTCTGGAATTGAAGGGCGGTCCGCCGACCTCGCGCGCGATCAGCGTCAAGGTCAAGGCGGACGACTACGAAGCCCTGCGGGCCGCCGCCGACGATTTGATCGGCGCCCTGCGGCGCGTCGACGGCGTACGCAACATCAGCGACGACGATACGCCGGGACGACGGGAGTTGCGCTTGCGCCTGAACCGGGAACGCCTGGCGCTGGCCGGTGCCGACGCCGGCCGGGTGGCGCGGGTACTCCGTCTCTACGGCGAGGGCGAAGTCGTGGCCAGCACGCGCGACGGCGGCGAGAAGGTCGAGGTCGTGGTGCGTGCGCAGCCCGGTGCCCTGGTGGATGTTGCGGCGATCCTGCAGCGACAGGTGCCGGTCGCGGGGGGCGGCAGCGTGCCCCTGTCGGCGGTGGTCGATGCCCAGTCCCGGCTGGCCAAGGGATACATCCGCCACTACGCGTTGAAGCGGGCGATCACCGTCGAAGCCGACATCGATCCCGCCCGGACCGACACGGTCAGCGCCAACGATGCGCTCAAGGCGGCCTGGGCCGAGTTGCAGCTCGCCCATCCGGCCGCGTCCCTCGATTTCTCGGGCGAGCTCGACGACATCCAGGAGAGCCTGGATTCGATGGCCAAGCTGTTCGGGCTCGGGGTGGGTCTGATCTACCTGATTCTCGCGACCCAGTTTCGCAGCTATTTCCAGCCGCTGATCATTCTCGTCACCGTGCCGCTGGCCTTCACCGGTGTCGTGTTGGGACTGCTGGTGTCGGGCAATCCGATGTCGCTCTATACGCTCTACGGGGTGGTCGCGCTGACCGGCATTTCGGTCAACGCGGCCATCGTCCTGATCGACGCCGCCAACGAGCGCCTGCGTGGGGGCATGAGCGTCCTCCACGCCATCCTGTATGCCGCCCGGCGGCGTGTGGTGCCGATTCTGATCACCTCGGCGACGACCATCGGCGGGCTGTTTTCGCTGGCGGTCGGCCTCGGTGGCAAGTCGCTGATGTGGGGGCCGGTGGCGGCTAGCATCGTCTGGGGGCTGGGGTTTTCCACGGTGCTGACCCTGTTCGTGATCCCGCTCGTCTATCGTTTCGCCCTGGGGCGTTTCCATGGCCGCTGACTGCACCTGATTGGTGCATAAAAAGTCGCCGAAATTGTCGCTAAAACAACAAATCTTCGGCGATTGCACAAACTTTTCATGCTCTGACTATAATCCGGGTCCGTCGAAATCACCCGAGCAGAATGATGAGTCAGATTGTTGCGCCCGAGGCCGCCGCGATGCGCTTTGCCGGCCCGATGAATTACCGGATCGAAGGCGATGTCGCCCACTTCGAAGCAGACCTGCAGATTTGTGACCCGGCGCGCGCCGCGGTCGCCGACTGGAAGCTGCAGTTCTGGACCGACGACAACGGACCGGCGGTGTGCATCGCCGAAGTGCCGCTTGGGGCGGTGTCTGCAGCCCAAGGGGCGGTGGTCCCGGTCGGCGGCTCCGCCCTTGCCAGCCTGCCGGCCGGCGACCACGCCCACCGGGTCGGCCTGCGCCTGGCCTGCTTCGGACCGGAAGGAGAGGAGCAGCACGACTTCTCCGCGTTCTCCCATCCCCAGCATTTCCACCTGCCGCGACTCGGCGGCGTCGTCGGTTATCGCTTCGAGGGCGACGAGGTCGAACTCGGCGTCGGCAGGATCGAGAACCCGCGGGACCCGAGCAACCTCAGCGGCACGATGTCGCTCGAGTTGTGGGCCTTGCCGGTGGCCTATCGCGGTGGCGACTTCCAGGGAGTACCGGTCGCCGGCATTCAGATCGGGTCGCTGGCCGGCCAGGACGCCTTCGTCGACCTCAATTTCTCGCTGCCGGCCGCGCAGTTGCCGCCGGGCGAGTGGCACATGACGCTGATGCTGCGTGAATGGACGCCGAGCGGCTTCGTCACGCGGGACTTCTCGCGCTTCGCCCAGACCTACGTGGTGGCCAGCAGCGCGGCAGCAGCGATCGATACGCCGGTCGCGGCGCCGGCAGCGGCGGCCGAAGTCGAGCCGAAGAAGCCGGTGGCTGAAAGCAAGCCGACTGCCGCTGCGAAGCCGGCGGCCGAAGCGAAGCCGGTGGCCGAAGCGAAGCCGGTGGCCAAAGCGAAGCCCGTTTCCGAAGCGAAGCCCGTGGCCGAGAAGAAGCCGTCAACCAACGGCAAGACGGCGCCGGCCAAGAGCACGAAGGTGGCCCCCGAGGTCGCGCCGATCTCGATCAACAAGGCCAAGGCGGTGGAACTGGCCGCCCTCAAGGGCGTCTCGAAGAAGCTGGCGGACGCCGTGGTCGCCGGTCGCCCCTATGCCAAGCTGGAGGACGTCACTCGCATCAAGGGGCTGGGTCCGAAGTTGCTCGACAAGCTCCGCTCCCAGCTCGTCCTGTAAGGGCCTGCCGGGCGCGGGCGACGCGGCGGGAAACGCCCGCCGCGCTCGCCTTCCGCCCGGATGCTGCGGCCATGTTCGGTCGCAGCCGGGGCGACGCTGCCCCCGCCTGCGAACCGCCGCAGCGGTCGGACTCAACCGTCGAGGCGTCCGCTGCGCAACCCCAGACACTGCGCGCGACCCGCGGCAATCCGTGCGGCCGGCAGCATCTCTCCCGGTTCCCAGCGTGTGATGCCGGCGAGCGTGAGGAATCGGGCCGCCGCGTCTCCGTCCGCGAACACGGTGATCCGACCGTCGTTGGAGTGGAGCATTCGCGAGGCCAGCGATATGGCCAGCCGCGGCCCACCCGTGCTCGGGCGGACGGGGTGGATGCGGACACCAGCGCCGCCGTCGTGGGCTGCGCGCACGAGGTCCAGCCAAGTGGCCGGACGGTTCGGGTGGTTGGCGGAATTCATGGGCAGATCTCCTGTTCGATGGCCGAAGTGCCTGCTTCGGTCGCCGCCATCATGACGATGGCTTGTTTCAATCGTTCGCGCGTCCTCGCGACCCGACAGGCTCGGCGCCCGCACCAGGCGGGCCGCAGCGAGCGAAGCCGACTACAATCGAAGATCGTCTTCTTCGATGGCAGGGCAGAACGTGACGATGGAAATCAAGGTCGAGTGCCGCGGGGAGCAGATCGGTGAGGCGGGCAGCATGCTGGCGCAGGTCCTCGACACCTTGTTGTCCCGCATCGTCGAGCGCGATCGCGATCTTGTCCTCGACGAACTGGAGACCGTCATCCTGGCCGATGACTTTGCCGAAGCCTTGCGCGCCGAGACCGGCGAACAGGTCTCGGCCGGAGTGGTTCGTGCCCTCCATCGCCCGGACTCGGTCCGCTTGCTGATCGATGCCGGCCACATGGCCGCTGCGCTGGCCGGGGACGCCGAACAGGTGGCCGGCTTCGTCCACCTGTTCCATCGCGAACTGTGCCGGATCCACGACGCTCGTTGTCGGCTGGGTCAGTCCGACTCCCTAGAGATGCTGCTCGATTGCGAGTTCGACCGTCAGCTTCTGCCGATCGCCGAGTCGATGTGGGCCGAGTACTTCTCGACGCGCCGTGCGGTCTGGTCGCTCCCCCAAGGCTCGGACCTGATGCTCACCCATCTCGCCGATTTGCTCGAGGCGCTGCCACCGGCGATGAACGAGGAAATCGTCCTTCACCTGGGCAGCGGCGACATCGACGGCCTGTTTGCCCGCAGTTGCGGTCGGATTGCCCACTTGGCACAGACCGCCGCGCACTGCCAGGGCTATCTCGCCGGTCTCGAGCGCCCGCTCGACGAGATCGGGCCGGAGTACCAGTCGTTGCTCGAGTCGAGCCCGCTCGGCCCGCTCTGGGGGACCTTGATGCATCGATTGGGCATGCTCTTCGCGAGCCCCTCCCGGACCACCGAATCGATCTACCTGGCGCTGCAGGGCGACGTCTGCGCGGTGTTCGCTTCCCTTGGTCTGCGCATTCGTCGGGCCGAGGATGGCGGCGTCTGGGTCGACCCCTTCCCGCTGACCACCGCCCGTCCGGACCAGTAGGGCTGCGGTGACCGAGTCCTTTCGCATGGGCGCCCGAGAGGGCTTCCGCGCCTTCCTGCCGTTGTCGGTAGGGCTGATTCCCTGGGCGCTGGTGACCGGGGTGGCGATGCGTTCGACCGGGCTTTCGGTGGTCGAGGCGGTCGGCATGAACCTGATCGTGTTCGCCGGCACGGCGCAACTGGGAACGCTGCCGTTGATCGGCGCAGGCGCGCCCCTGTGGCTGATCGCGGTGACCGCGCTGGTGCTCAACCTGCGCTTCCTGATCTTCTCGGCCGCGCTGGCGCCGGCCTTCGAGCGGGTGCCGCTGCTGCAGCGCATGCTCAGCGGCTACCTGCTGGTCGACGGCGTGTTCGCGATCGGCGCCGAGCGCATGTTGGCCAGCGAGGATCGCGACTGGCGAATGGGCTTCTTTCTGGCACCCTCGGCCTACGCATGGGTGCTGTGGCAAGTCTTCGTGCTGTGCGGCGTACTCGGCGCGGGTGCATTGCCGCAGGACTGGTCGCTCGAATTCATGGCCACGATCGCGCTGATCACACTGCTGGCGCCGATCGCCCGGGCGCGCCCGATGATGGTGGCGGCGCTGGTCGGCGGTGTCGCCACGGTGTTGCTCGCAGACATGCCGCTCAAGCTCGGCATGATCGGCGGCATCATGCTCGGCATCGCCGCCGGATTCGCCGCCGAGCGCTGGCAATCGCGCGGTCCCGCGCGGTGAGCGAAGGCCCGCTCCTGTCCGGTGGCTGGCTGTGGCTGGCCTTCGTGCTGATTGCGGTGGCTACCCACCTACCCCGCGGCAGCTTCATCGTCGCCGGCCGCAGGGCACGGCTGCCCGAGTCCCTGCAACGGGCCTTGCGCTACGCGCCGGCGGCGGCATTGGCCGCCCTGGTATTTCCCGACATGTTGCTGCTCGATGGCCGGCTCGACCCGTTCAACCCCAAGCTGGTGGCCGGTCTGGCGGCATTCGGCGTAGCCCTGCGCTGGCGCAATCCGTGGTTGCCGTTCATCGTCGGCATGGGCGTCGTCTGGCTAGGGCGGCTGTGAATGGGACGGCTGCGCCGGACCGAGCAGCGAGGCGTCGATGTCGGCGATCGTGGCGCAGCCGCACAGGGCCATCGCGATCTCCAGTTCGTCACGCAGCAAGCGAATGACGTGGGCGACCCCGTGGGCACCGGCGACCGCCAGTCCGTGGACCAAGGGCCGGCCGATCAGGACGGCGTCGGCGCCGAGCGCCAGCGCCTTGACGATATCGGTGCCGCGGCGGATGCCGCCGTCGACCAGCACGGCCATCTTGCCGCCGACCGCGTCGGCCACTGCCGGCAGTGCATGGGCGGTGGGGATGGCGGTGTCGAGGACTCGCCCGCCGTGGTTGGAGACGATGATTCCCGCGACGCCGATGGCGTGGGCCTGGCGCGCGTCGTCGGGGTGAAGCACGCCCTTGAGCAGCAGCGGCAGGCGGGTCGCGCGAACGAGCCGCGCGATGTCTTCCCAGGTCGGGGCGTTCTGCACCAAGCCGTTGCACAGGCCCGGGGGCGCTGCCCGCCGTGGCGGCAGGTCCGCCAGGTTGACCGCCGAAACGCCATGCGGAAGCTCGAAGCCCGCCGCCCGTTCTCGATCCCGCACGCCGCTGCAGGGCGCATCCACGGTTACCACGATGGCTTCGTAGCCGGCCGCTTCGACGCGCCGCACCAGCGCGCGATTGAAGCGTTCGTCGTGCTGCAGATAGAGCTGGAACCAGAGTGGGCCGCGATCGGGGTCGTCGGCGATCGCCGCCGAGACCGCCTCGAGCGGCACGCTCGCCTGGGTGCTCAACACCAGTCCGGCGCCCTGGGCGGAGGCCGCGCAGGCCGCCGCGAGTTCGCCGTCGGGGTGGGCCAGGCGCTGGTAGGCGACCGGCGCCAGCAGAATCGGATGGGCCAACGTCCGGCCCAGCAGTGGGCAACGGGTGGATCCGTCGGCGAGTCGGCGCAGGATTCTCGGCACCAGCGTCGGCACCTGCCAGGCGCGGCCGTTGGCGGCACGCGAGATCTCGTCGCCGGCGCCGCCGTCGAAATAGGCCAGGGCTTCGACGTCGAGTCGGTCGGCTGCGGCGCGGGCGTAGCCGGACAGGCTGACGGGCAGCGCGTGCGCCACCACCTCAGTGCCCCGCCCACATACGCAGCAGGTTGTGGTAGGCGCCGGACAGGGCGACGGTATGGTCATCGTCGCCGTGCGCCTCGCGCAAGTGCATCAGCGCGACGTCGAAATCGAACAGCAGGCGGCGTTGCTCGGCGCTGCGCACCAGGCTCTCGATCCAGAAGAAGCAGGCCAGGCGCCATCCCCGTGTCACCGGCGTGACCTGATGGACGCTGGTGCCGGGGTAGATCACCGCATGGCCTGCCGGCAACTTGACGCCGTGTGCGCCGAAGCTGTCGCGCACCAGCAATTCGCCGCCGTCGTATTCGTCGGGATCGGACAGGAAGACCGTGCACGAGATGTCGGTGCGGACCCGGTCGCCGGTCTCCGGGTCGGTGCGCACGGCATTGTCCACGTGCTCGCCGTAGCTCGGCCAATCGCCGCCATAGCGATTGACCTGGGGGGCAACGAGGCGCCGCGGCAGCGTAGCGGTGAGCAGCAGTGGGCTGCGCTCGACTGCCTCGACCACGCTGCGCGAGACGAAACGGGCGGCCTCGCAGTGGCGCGGCAACTGTTGGTTGTGCTTGGCCGACGCGGCCTGGCTGCCGGCGGTGGTGCTGCCGGCATGCCAAGGCGCGTCGGAAAGCAACTCGCGCGCGCGGCGGACTTGGGCGGTGGTCAGCAGGTCTGGGATCTGGAGCAGCATGGCATCGATGTCCGAGGTGAGGTGGCGCCCGCCGCGATCGCGGCGGGCGGCGCATCAGAACTTCAGCGATGCGGTCAGCAGGACCGTGCGGCCCGGGCCCGGAATGTAGTGGCCGGGGTAGAGCTGGTCCGCATACAGCTTGTCGAACAGGTTGGTGACGTGGCCCTTGATGACGAAGCGTTCGGGCGTGACGGTGTATTCGGCCATCAGATCCACGGTGGCGTAGCCGGGGGCATACCAGCCGGGATTCCGGTTGGGCTGCTGGCGGCTGCGAAAGTTGACGCCGCCGCCCGCGCGCAGATCGTCGGTCAGCAGGTAGGTGCTCCATACCGTGCCCGAATGCTTCGGCGTCAGGGCGGGCCGCTCTCCCTCCTGCTCGCCACGGCCGCCCGGAGCGGCCTTGTCGATCTTGGCGATCGGCATCCACATGTACGAGCCATAGATTTCCCAGCGGGGGGTCAGATAGCCGCTGAAATCCCATTCGAAGCCGGCCGCGTGCCGCTTGCCCGAAAGCACGGCCACGTCGAGCAAGGGATCGGTATTGCGCTCGTGGAACTTGGTCGTGCGAAATACCGCAAAGCGGTGGGTGAAGCGACGGTCGGCACTGTCGATGCGGGCACCGACCTCGATGTTGCGGCTTTCCTCCGGCGGCGTGTTCACCGTCTCGGCGCTGTAGGAGTAGGTGTCGCCGGACGTGTTGAACGACGTGCCGTAGGAAAAGTGGATGCTGAGCCGTGGCGCTGGCTGGTAGAGGGCGCCGAAGCGATGGCTGAACTTGTAGATGTTTTGCTGGTAGTCGGTGACGGCGTCCGCGGTGACCGTGCCTCCGCCACGGATACGATCGCCAGCATAATCGTAGTCGGTGTATTCGCCGTGCATGCCGTCGTAGCGCAGGCCGGCAAGCAGCTTCCAGTGTTCCGCGACCTGGATCAGATCCTGGGCATAGAGGCCAAAGGCGGTCGCCTCGAAGGCGCTGCGCACGCCCAACACCCGGCTCGACTCGTCCACGCTCGCGCCGTCGTCGGGGGTGCCGATCGTGGTATTGGGCTTGTCCAGGTCGACGCCGCCCTGGGCGGCGTTGCGGGCGAAGTACACGGTTTTCTCCTCCTTTGCGACATCGACGCCGGCGAGTACCGCGTGCTGGAGACCGGCGGCTTCGAAGCGTGACGAAAGATCGCTTTGGGCGTGCAGGGTGTCCATGTCCTGGATC
>JAGRFZ010000213.1 GCA_020445785.1 Rhodocyclaceae bacterium | reverse complement strand
GGCTGATGGCGTATCCACTTGGAGCGCAAGACGCGGCGGATTGCGCCGAAGAGCTCTATGGCGCACCTTCCGCGCCGGCGAAGACGGCTTGCGCCTGTTCGGCGTTCTTGAAGAGATCGAAGGGCTTCAGGTTCGGGTTGTTCGGTGGCACCGGATTGATCCAGCGCTCGGGCCGGCGGATGACGACGGCGGCGAGCTTGCCGGCCAGCGCCCCGCCCCGTTTGACGACGGCGAACTGCAGGATGTTGCTGTTGCCGGGTGCCGCCTGGTGCCAACCGGCCTTGATGACTTCCCGCTGCACGCGGGAGGCGGGGGCGCCCCGCCGACCGTCGCCCGCACCGATCCCGGCGTCGTCCGCCTGGTCGACGAATTCGCGGAACACGCGGGGGGAGACCAGTGCCATGCCCTCTTCGACGAAATGCACCATCGCCCCGGCCTCGTTGTAGCGGATCGCGCCGCTGGCGAGACCCGCCTTGAGCCAGGACATGAACTGCAGCGCCAGCTCGGAGACCTCGCCGGCCTGATCGGGGACATCGACGTGCGGCACCACCGGGCCATCCTCGGCCAGCAAGGGATGCGCAGACGCGGCGTCCTCTGCGTCGAGGTAGTCCGGGTCTGCGCGCGTGGTGTCGGTAGTCGGGTGAGGATGCGGCCGCGTCGGCGGCGCTTCGGCGCCTCCGCGCAGGACATCGATCTGCATTGCCGATCGGGCCAAGTTCGGCTTCGGTGAGGCGTCGTCGCTGCCAGCGACGGCATCCGGCTCACCCGCTCGAGCGAAGCGCGGCTCGCGGATCGTGCGGCGTGGGCCCTCCTTGCGCTCGCCGGGGGCCCCGTCACCGCCACCACGATCGCTGACTTGCGGCTCGAGGCGACCGGCGAACTCGGCGGGATAGGCCTGTGGGTCATCGAACAGAGCGCTCAGCGGAAACTTCAGCATTGCGAGCGAATGGCAGTAGTCGTCGCCTCGGACGACCATCGGCCAGATGGCCTGACCTGTCGCCGGGTTCGGTTCGACCACCTGGTAGTCCTGCCAGACGTCGAACAGCCGATCGTTGCTGCTCGGCACGCCATCGTCCGAGGCCTCCGAACGCGCCAGCATTCGCTCACGCACGGCGTCGGCCGCACGCTTGGCGACGAAAAAGACGGCCCCGTCCTGGATCCAGCCGGCGGCGCCATCGCGATTGAGCGGCAGGCTTCCGTCCGCCAGCAGGGAGCGCATGGCGTCGCGCATGCGCTCCACCAGCGGCACGGCGGTCGCGCTCGGGAATCGCGCCCGTGAGCCATTCTTGAGATTGCGCGCCGCCGAGGATTGGTCGGCGCGCTGCACGATCGGCGCGATTGCGGACGTCAGGGCGTCCTCGCCGCTGAGGTAGTCGGAAAGCGACTGCATCACCGCCGGCTGTCGGCCCAGGAAGGCCAGCGCTTCGCTCGGCACGATGCGATGGAGGAGCAGCAGCGGCAGCTTGCGGTGCGCCTGGTAGTCGCGTTCGAATTTGGGCGCGAAGCGGACGCGGTAGGCGTGCGCGCCCGTCGCGACGAGGTCGCCCGCGAGCGGAAGCCAGGCTCTGGGCTTGTCGCCGGGCTTCTCCACCCACTCGATACGCAGATCCGACACCACCTTGCCCAGGTCATGCAGCAGCGCTCCGAACAACACGCTGTAGGTCCAGTGATCCCGGAGTTCGTCGATCTCCTCGGCGGTCCCGCCGGGCGGCAGCAGAAAACCATTGCGCAGGCGGACCGCCGCGAGCGTCGTTTCCAGCACATGGGCAGCAAGTCCGCCGACGTGGGCGTGGTGGTGCGATTCGCTGGCTGGAAGCAGTTGAACGTACTCGAGGAAGCGGTCGATCGCTGGCGCGATGTCGCGCTCGAAGGCTGCCGGAGAGAGCTTGGATTCTCGCCGCAAGTGCGTGAGCGTCGACTCGAGCGCACACGCGGTGACCAGCTCGCCGGCACTTGCGGCTCTCAGCCAACCGTCGCCGAGATCTCCGAGCTTTCGGCGCAGCGCTCCGGCAGAGATCTGAGGCTGCCCCGAGTCGCTATGCGTCGACGAGGAAGTCGAGCGCTTCCGGTCGCGCCACATCCAGATCAGGATGGCGGCCGCAGCGCTGAAGAAGATCCATGGAAGCCAGGTGATCATCATTCGATGGCACGTCCCAACGGTCACAGGAGGACATGACGCGACCCGTCGTGAGTCAGTGAGCGTTCATCGCCAGCGACATGGTCGCGGTGGCGGGGTCGTCGCCGGTCGTGCCATCGAGCGCACATCTGGGCCCTCTGCCAGGCCGTTCCATCAGAATCTCGCCGCCGACCCGCGAATCGGTCCAAAGACTAGGCGCCATCGGCGTTCCGCACAAGCACTTTGTCATAGCCGTTGAACTGACTTCGACTGTGCGCCCTGCCGCCGCAACCGGCAAATGCGCGAACAATCCGGCTCGTTGACGCAATCATTCGCGAGCAGGTCGCAGGGCACGGTTCAGGGAATCGTGGCTGCTTCAGTGCTCGGGTCAACGCCAGCGTTGCCCAGCGGATGTGCTCTGGCTACGGTACGTTTGGCTGGCTACGCCCCGGTCGCGTCGCGGGACATGACGGCGAATCGAGCCGCGCCCCATCGCCTGGAACACGATCTTCTCGACCGACCCGGCCATCGTATCCGAATTGGACGGGACGGCCGAACGGCCTTGGCCATTTCAGTGCAGTGTCGTGCCCAGGCCACAGCACTTCTTGAACTTCTTCCCACTGCCACAAGGGCAGGGATCGTTCCGGCCGACCTTCGGGTGCTCCCGTCGGTAGGACTTGGCCAACTGCACCTCGTGCATGGCCTGGCGATGCGGTAACCAGAACCGGTGAATGGCCGCCACCGAGGCTTGAATGCGCTTGGCGATCGCCTCGCGCTGCCTTGGAGTTGCGGTCTGCGCGCGTTCTACCTCGCTCACATCCTCGTCGCCCAGCAGACGGATCGGCTCGATCCACGCCGATCCGCGTGGATCCTCGAACAGCGGCTGCCATTCAGCACGGCTCAGCGCTACGCCCTCCATGAACCCGGCAGCCCACATCTCGCCATCGATGCATTCGATTTCGCCGTCTTCCGAGGCGAACACGTCGAAGATCGGCTCATGGCTTTCGGCGTCATGCTGGAAACTCCAAACGATGCCATTGTAGTGACGCATGATCATTTCCATGATGCGCTGCACCTCTGCGATGTCCTTGAAGTGCGGAGCATCCTCATCGCACTTGCCCCAGATGCCCGGGTACCACTGGTTCATGCTCAACGTGGCCGGACCAATGACGATCGCCGTCAGATAGCCGTCGAGGTGATCCAGCATCATCGTCTCATCCGAGGTGGCGTCGGACGACAGGAAGACGTCCAGTTCATCCATCTCCGCGGTCGAGAGCGGGGTCGCAAGCCGGAGCGGGTTGGCGACAGGATTCTCGGTCTCGGCTGCGCGACTGGGTCGGCCAACCAGCGACACGATGCCGTCGTCGCGAATGGTTTGCATGGCTTCATCGAACGCTGCCTGGTCGGTAGCGAATTCGTCCTCCCAGACCGTGGAATTGCCGTGCTCATCGATAACTTCGAGCGTCCAGGACGACCGCAGTGTCCGGTAGATGCAGATCTCGACCGTAACTTCCCCCTCTGTGTAGTGCCGCTGCAGGGGCGAGTAGATCAGCTCGTTGTCGTCGTGCATGGGTAGTGTCTTCTGGGTGAGTTCGCCACAATGGGCGCCCCGTCAATCAGCATCTGTGCAACCGCGAGCCTGCCTGGCGCTTGCCAACACGGGATCCGAGCCATGGTTTCGGACCCACGGTGGGCTACATCTACGGGCGATCCTGTTGCGGCGTGAAGGCTGGCAAGCCCGCGCCCTGCGCCGCCCTGGCGAGATCCGCGTCCAGCGTTGCCAGTGGGGCGCCAAGGCGGAGCGCGAGTTCCAGGTACGCCGCATCGTAGGCGGACAACTTGTGGCGGCGCGCGAGTTGCAGTGTGTCGTGCAGGGCGTGGGCGGCGGTGCTGGTGTCAGTGACGATGTTGAGGCGATCCAGAAGGTTAACAAATGCCTGCGCGCGGGCCTCGGTCAGAAGACCACGTGCCTCGGCTTTCGCAATGACATTCGCCGCCTCGAGTGCCCACAGCGAGGGCACCACGGCCTCGCCGTGCGTGAGGGACTCCAGAACCTCGGTGGCGTAGCTCACGTGGTCCGCAGATCCGTCCTTCAGCAGCCAGCACATGGCCACCGAGTTGTCGAGGACGAACCTCATGCACGACCTTCATTGATGAGCGCCTTCACGTCCACGTCCCGGCCAGATGGCGCTTCGTCCATCAGGCGACGCATCTCCGCGACAGCCAGTGCAGCGTCGCCGCGCTTCGTGCCTTGTGCGGGTACCAAGTCCGCAACGGGCTCCCCGCGGAGCGTGATCGTGAATCGTTCTCCTGATTGCACGGCACGCAAGATCTCGGGAAGCTTGGTCTTGGCTTCGTACGAGCCGATGGTGTGATCCATGGGAACCTCCAGCATCTGATTAGACCAGTATATAGACCAGTCTTAATTGGGGAAAGTGCGTGAGCCTGTGCTTGGCAACGCACAGAATTCTCATCCGGCGAAAATCGGCATTCGATCGCAAACCGCGCGCGGTATTGATGATGGATAGACTTCGTCAGTATTGATGATGGAGGGGCCGACCATTTCCAAGGACGCCGTTTCACGATGAAGCTGGAACCCGAGCTGCGCGCCGAGTTCATGGCGGAAGCCGAAGCCGCCCACCGCCCGGCCTCGCAGGTGCTGCGTGAGCTGATGCGCGAATTCATCCAACGCCAACGCGAGGCACGCGAATACGAGGAGTTCCTCCGCCGCAAGGTCGACGCCGGCCGGGCCTCGATGCGTGCCGGTAAGTATCGATCGAACGATGAGGTCGAGGCCGAATTTGCCGCACGGCGTGCCAAGGCCTCGAATCGCGCGTGAGGGTCGTCTGGACGTCCGAGGCCCTGCAAGATCGCGCCGATATCTGGGACTACATCGCTGCCGACAGCCCAAGCGCAGCGGCCCGAATGGATGAGCTGTTCAGCGACGCAGCCGTCCGCCTGACCGAGCATCCCAATCTTGGCAAGCCGGGCAAGATTCCCGGCACTCGAGAGTTGATCCCACACGAAACCTATCGCGTCGTGTACGAGGTCGGCGGACACAAGGTGTGGATCCTCCCGCTCGTGCACTCGCCAGGGCGCGCCAAAACGGCAACGCGAAAGGTGAAGGCGATCACCGAAGGACTCTGCGGCCACAACTTCTCGGCCTCGGCGATCTCGGCCATCAACAGAGGTCTTGTTGAGACGCTCGCGCTTCGCGAACCACAAGTTGGACGAGCCCTATCGAATCGTCGATGCGAGCTGCCCAGTCGTTCGGCCCGGCTGCCAGCTTGTCGCGCTGTGGGGGCCATTGTGGGGGCCATTTCCAACAACGGCCCGAAAGAAGCACTTAGGCCAGTTCGAAAACTGGCCCAAGTCATTGATTCGATTGGTCGGGGCGGTGGGATTCGAACTCACGACCCCTTGCACCCCATGCATGCGGTCTTCACTGGCCGCAGACCACAGCCCATAGCCGCTGCCAAGCGCCCGCCGATATGGTGGGCTGCGTGGTGGGCTATTCGATTTGGTCCGCGTAAGTAATTGATTTAATTGAATGACTGGCGGATAGGGTGGGATTCGAACCCACGGAACGCTCGCACGTTCGCCGGTTTTCAAGACCGGTGCATTCAACCGCTCTGCCACCTATCCGGGCTGGCCCCTGCGCAAGGCGCGCGAAGTATAGCACCCTGTACCTGCAGCTCCCGGCCCTGCCGCCCCCGGACCTTCGCCCCATGGACAGGCCGGTACCGCGCGGCCTATGCTCGGCGCCGTGGACAAGCCCGATGCCCGCGCCATCTTCGGCGCCCGAGCCTGGTTACTGATGCTTTCGGCGATCGCCGGCGCAGCCGGGTTGTTCGTACTCGTTTTCGGCACGATCCGACCGGCACCGCCCGAACGCGTGACGATGCTGACCGGCGCCGATGGCGGCGCCTACCGCCACTTCGCCGAACGCTACCGCAGGGCACTTCGGGCACAGGGCATCGAGCTGGTACTGCTTCCGAGTTCGGGTTCGGTCGAGAACCTGCGCCGGATCAAGACCGATGGCGACATCGATCTCGCGCTGATCCAGGGCGGCATCGCCAACGAGCCGGAATCCAGCGACCTCGTGCAACTCGGCAGCATGTTCCCGGAGCCACTGTGGATCTTCCATCGCGGCGCGGAAGCGCCGGGACGGCTCGACACCCTCTCCGACCGGCGGATCGCGATCGGGCCGGCCGGCAGCGGCACCCAGTTGATGGCCTTGCAGATCCTCGGCGCGACCGGCATTCCGATCGATTCCGGGCGGCTGGTGGCTATTGGCGGCAACGAGGCTGCGCAAATGATCCGCGACGGCGATGTGGATGTCGCCCTGTTCGTCTCCGCGATCCAGGGGCCGACCGTTCGGGCGCTGCTCGAAGACGCGTCCATGCGGCTGTTCGATCTCGAACTGGTCGAAGCGTACAAGGCCCGCTTCCACCACCTGGACGTCCTGGAGATGCCGGCCGGCACGCTCGACCTGGTCGCATTGCGGCCGCCCTACAAGATCCATCTGCTCGCCACGTCTGCGGTACTGGTGGCCCGGCGGGACCTTCATCCGGCGGTCGTCAGCCTGTTGATGCAGATCGGCCGCGACATCCACGGCGACGAAGATCTGTTCCAGGCCCGCGGCGAATACCCTTCGGTGCGAGACAGCGGCCTGCCGCTGTCGGCTCAGGCGCGACGCTTCTACGATTCCGGCCCACCCTTCCTGCAGCGCTACCTGCCGTTCTGGCTGGCGGTGATGGTCGACCGCCTGCTGGTCGCGCTGTTGCCGACGCTGGCGCTGCTGATTCCGCTGTTGCGCATCGCGCCACCGATCTACGCATGGCGCATGCGCGCTCGGATCTACCGCTGGTACGGCGAGCTCAAGTTTCTCGAGGCACAGATCCGCAGCCGGCCACCAGCCGAGCACGCGGCCCTTGCCGAGCGGCTGAACGAGATCGAGGAAGCCGCCAATCGCGCCAAGGTGCCGCTGGCCTATGCCAACGAACTTTATACGCTGCGCGAGCATGTGGCGTTGGTCCGAAGCGAAGCCCGTCCGCCGCCGTGATGCCACGAGAAAACAAAAAAGGGAAGCCGATGGCTTCCCTCTCGAGTGTCTGGCGGAGTGGACGGGACTCGAACCCGCGACCCCCGGCGTGACAGGCCGGTCCTCTAACCAACTGAGCTACAACCGCCCGCTTGC
>JAGRFZ010000212.1 GCA_020445785.1 Rhodocyclaceae bacterium | reverse complement strand
TCGACATCGGCAGCACCACCACCGACATCGTGCCAGTGGTCGCGGGCCGTCCGCAGCCCCGTCGCGAAGGCGATTCGGAGCGTTTACGCAGCGGCGAACTGGTCTATGTCGGCGTCGCCCGCACGCCGCTGTGTGCGCTGGCCGAACGCATCGGCTGGCGCGGCGTCGAGTACAACGTGATGAACGAATGGTTCGCCACCACGGCCGACGTCTTCCGCCTCACCGGCGAACTCGCGCCCGGGCACGACCAGCACGCTGCCGCCGATGGCGGCAGCAAGGACGTCGCCGGCACCTGTCGCCGCCTGGCCCGCATGATCGGCCACGACGGCCGCGACGCCGGACCCGCCGACTGGCGGGCCTTGGCCCAGGCCTGGCGGCAGCGCCTGCTGCAGCGAATCCTCGACAACCTGACTCGGGTGCTGGACGCTCATCCCTTGCCGGCCGATGCGGCCATCGTCGGCGCCGGCTGCGGCAGCTTTCTGGCCCAGGAACTGGCCGCCCGGCTGGGGCGCGAACATCTGCCGTTCCACCGCATGCTGGCCGCACCGCAGGCGCTGTCGGGCTGGGTCGACACCTGCGCACCGAGTGCAGCGGTGGCCAGTCTGTATGCCGGGGCGTCGGCATGTGGGTAGTCAAGCTGGGCGGCAGCCTGGCGGAAGACCCCCTGCTGGTGGACTGGCTCGAGGTGCTCACCGACCTGGGCGGTGGCCGCGTCATCATCGTGCCGGGCGGCGGCGCCTTTGCCGACAGTGCGCGTCGCGCCCAGACTCAGTGGCAATTCGACGACGTCGCCGGTCACAACATGGCGGTGCTCGGCATGGGTCAGTTCGCCTTCCTGCTGAACGGTTTGCACTCGGAGCTGGAGCTGTGCGCCAACGAGCAGGACATGATCCTGACGATGCGGCGTGGCCGCGTCGCGCTGTGGATGCCGCTCGGCCTGCTGCGTCAGCAAGCCGACGAACTCACCAATTGGAGCGTCACCTCGGACAGTCTGGCCCTGTGGCTGGCCCAGCGGCTCAACGCGGAGCGGGTGGTGCTGGTCAAGGCCTGCGAAATCCCGCCCTTCGACGACTGGCGCGAGCTCGCCGACTGCGGCATCGTCGACCGGCACTTTCCCGAACTCGCCAGCGATTCCGGCAACCTCGTCAGTCTGCTCGAACGCACCGCGCTACCCACTATGCGCGCGATGCTGCTGGACGCCCACACCCCCTGCGCCCTGCCCTGAGCGCTGCGCGCGCCGCTGCGCCTCAGACGACGGCGCCCACCACGGGCTGACGCACGGCATCGACGAGCCCGGCCAGGCGGGACGGATCGAGCGCCGCGCTGCGACTGCCGCGACAGACGGCGCTGCGAAACCCTGCGAAGTCGGGCGCCAGCGCCTGCAGCCGGGAAATCTGGTCGCAGCGCAAGGCGCCGGCCAGACCGACCATGCGGCCGGCCCGACGCGCCGCTTGCAGGAAGTGGGCAAGCTCGTCTGCGGGAAGCAGGTCGAGCAGCGACCCCGCCCCCTTGCGCTCGGTGTCCGCCATCACCCCGGCGAAGCGCCGCGACACCACCGCGTCGACGAATTCCGGGTCCAGGCCGTGGTCTGCCAGCAACACCGGCACCAACGCGTGGCGGCTGGCCTCGAGCCGGTCGAGCAGCCGCATCGCCGCCGCCCCCCCGCGCCCCGGTACACCCACCTTGACCAGGTCGACCCCGCTCGCGGCGACCGCCTCGATACGGGCGAGGACGTGGTCGGCCGCCACGACCGGGAGGTCGCCGATGGTCGCGCTGGTGCGGGCGCCGGCGTCCGCGAGCAACGCTACGATGGATCGGATTCGCGCCGGTTCCAGGCCACCGAGTGCGCCCTGCGAGGGCTCCTTGAGGTCGATGAAGTCGACCCCGGCCGCGGCCGCCAGGCGCGCCTCGCGGGGATCCCGTACGCTCACCAGGATGCGCATCACGCCGCCCCCTGCCGACGGCCGGCACGGTGCTCGGCGACGGCCTGGCGCAGCCATCGCCAGGCCTCGTCCTCGGCCGCTCCCGCGGTCTTTTCGATGGCGATCTGCAGATAGGCCAATTCGCGGTCGACCTTCTCCTCGGGCAGCATGCCGAGGCGGCTGACCAACACCGCGCCTTCGATCACCGCAGCCTGGGCGCGGTTGAAGCCGGCGAACGCGCCGTGAATCACTTGTTCGCCGGGCGCCATCCACAGCACCGGTCGCAACTCGTCGTCCTCCTGGCGGTCGAGGCCCAGGGGCACGTGGGCAAGGCAGCCCGCGAGGCGATGGCTGCCGTCGGCCAACGCCAGCGTCGGCCAGTCGCGCCGGCCGGTGACGCAGCCTGCGAACACCCGCACGTCGTCGGTCAGGTTCAGCACCGCTTTTCCGCTCGCCAGGATGTTGTCGAGGGTGGCCGAGGGCCGGAACGGCATCAGCAGGACATGGCCATCTACGTGGCGCACGCCCATCGGCGCCAGATGTACCCGTCCATCGGCCGAGCAGGTCGTGACGATGCTCTCAAGAATCCTGGGCATTCGCTTTGCGATCCTCGTTGGTGTCCGGGTGTCGGCGCCGCCGCATGGTGGCGCCCGGCGCCCGATGGCGCAGCAGGTCCTCCGCCGCGTGCTCGAAGGCGCAACCCCAATCGAGCGGTCGATCCTGCACGTAGCGCTTGCCGAGTTGCCAGGCGATCTCGGCACGCGCCAGTTCCACCCCCAAGTAGAAGGCATGACCGCCGTCGTCCTCGAGGCCGAGCCGCGGGTACAGTTCGAAGGGATCGGTGTGGCTGGACAGGCCGTCGCGATTGTAGACGTGGATGCCTTCCTGGGAGACCTGGACGCGGTAGTTCGGATCCTTGACCGCCGCCGCATTGCGCGCGATCTCGGCGGCGCTGTCGGGGAACGGGCGCCGCTCATGCACCGTCATCAGGCCGTCGTCGAAGCCCTTGGGCAAGGATTGGTTCTCGCGTGCCGCGAACATCACGCGCCGGGCCAGGTCGGCTTCCCGCACGGCACGTCGGGCATGGGGGCTGACCTCGGTGGTCAACACCGCCGCCGCCCGCAACTCCGCCGCGATGCCGAGCAGCAGCGCATTGATTCCGCTGGTGTCGGCTTCGGTGAGTTCGGTCAAGTTGCCGATGCCCATCATGATGTCGACGGTCGGGAAACGTTCGCGCAAGCGCTGGTAGCGGCCGAGCGAGGCCAGCAGACCGAACGGAATGGGGTCGAGAATGCTGTCCGCGAGAAAGCTGCGGCCACGCCCCTGGAAATCCTCGATGAGTTCATACAGGGATGCCTCATCGACCGGCTCGCGGGCGATCAGCACCGGCGTCGACGCCACTTCGTCGGCAATCCAGCGGGTATCCGGCGTCAGGCTCAGCAGGTAGTCGGCGCCGGCACGACCGCCGCGGAGCAATTCGTCGGGCTCGAGCGAATCGACGCTGACCCGATGACCCTCGCCCTTCAGCGCGGCAATGCTCTCCTCCAGGTGCGGAAACGGCGTGGCCGGCAGGCAGCCGAGGTCGATCACGTCGGCGCCGTCGGCCCGCAGCCGCCGCGCCCGCGCGACGATTGCAGCCACCGACAGGGTCGAGGCATCGACGATCTCGGCGAAGATGTGGGTCTCGAAACGGGACAGGTCGACCCCGACCGCGGCCCGGTCGAAGTGGCGCGGGAGGTCCTTCAGCTCGTCCGGGCCGCGCACCACCGGCATCCCGTAGAGGCCTGCCAAGGCGTCGAGGTCTCCGCGACAGCGACCCGGCACCATGATCCGGTCGGCCGCCACCGGCGCCTGCAGCCGCCGGCGGATCAGGTCGGCCGTCATCAGTCCCGCCACCTGCAGGCCGATTTCGCGAACCTCCCACGTGAACAGCGGCGGGTCGATCGATGCCAGAACCTGCGCCAGGCTGGGCTGGGCCAGGCGCCCGGTCAGGAAGACGATGTGTTCCATTTCAGCGACAGCTCGGCAAGGCGCGCATCCAGCATGCGCTCGAGTTCTGCCGGCGTCTCGACGACACGGCAGTGATCGATGCGGCGCAGGCGCTCGACATTCTCCAGTTCGATATTGCGGGGCCGCAGCTCGACCCACTCCTTGGGGGCCCGGGTGACCACCACCGGCGCCGTGTCGCACGCAAATACGATGCCGGGGATGGCCAGCTTGCCGGCCTGGGCGAAGATGTTGGTGGGCAGCGTATCGGAGATGCCGAAAGCGCACTTGGCGACGGTGTTGCTGGTGGCCGGCGCCACGACGACGGTGTGATAGACGTCGTCGTAGAGCGCGCCGACCGGCACCGCGCTGGCGGTCTTGTCGCGAAACACCCGGCAGTGCGTCTTCAGGCGGTCCAGTGGGTAATCGTAGATCGGCAGCACTTCCTCGGCCGCCGCCGACAGGAACAGGTCCACGGCCGGCAGGCGCAACGCCAGCGTCAGCGACTCTTCGAGGTAGTGGCCGGAGCCGGTGATCGCCCACGCGAAGCGGCTCCGGCGGGCCGGGTTACCCGCCGTTCCACCGGTCGGGCGCGCCGCTTCGGGCCAGGCCTCAACTGTTGTGGGAGAGTGGGATGTGGAGCTTGTGGAGCTTGCGGTAGAGGGTGTTGCGGCTGACGTCGAGGGTCTTTGCGACATTGCTTACGTTCCAGCGATGTTCTTCGAGCAGCCGCAGCAGCACCTTGCGCTCGTTGGCCTGGATCGGATTGAGTGCCAGCGCCTCCTCGGCGCTCAACTCGGCCGCGGCTTCGTCCCTCTCGTCGCGCGCAGGCGCCGCCCGCAGTCCCACCCGAAGCGACGGCGGCAGGTGATCGAGCGCCAGCACCTCGCCATCGCACAACACCGATGCGGTGCGCAACACATGGCGGAGCTGGCGCAGGTTGCCGGGCCAGGGGTGGCTCATCAGCAAGGCGTCGGCTTCGGGCGCAAGCCGTATCGGCCTGCCGGCCTCCTCGTCCAGCGCCGCCTGGATCACGGCACGCTTGTCGCTGCGATCACGCAGCGGCGGCAGGTCCACCTCGAGCCCCGACAGACGGAAATACAGATCTTCACGGAACAGGCCGTCGGCCACGCGCTCGGGCAGGTTGCGGTGGCTGGCGCTGACCAGCTGGAAGTCCACCGCAATGCAATCCTCGGAACCCAAGGGCGTGATCTGGCGCTCGTCGAGCACGCGCAACAGGCGCGCCTGCAGCGACAGCGGCATGTCCCCGATCTCGTCGAGGAACAGCGTCCCCCGGTCGGCCTGGGCAATCTTGCCGCGGCGTCCACTGCGCTGGGCGCCGGTGAACGCCCCCGCCCGATAGCCGAACAGTTCGCTCTCGATCAAGCCCTCGGGCAGCGATGCGCAATTCACTGCGACAAAGGCCCCGCTGGCGTAGGGGCTGCCCTGGTGCAGGGCGCGCGCGAAGATCTCCTTGCCGGAGCCCGTCTCGCCGTGCAGCAGCACCGGAATGCGACGATCGATGACCTTGGCCGCCAGCGCCAATTGGGACGACAGCCGTGGGTCGCCGAACTGAACCTGCACCGACTCGGCGGTGGGTCTCGCCCGCAGCGTAGCGAGCTTGCCGCCGCCACGTTCGGCTGCCGGCGTCGATCGCGAAGGCGGCTCCTGGGCCACCATGAAGAAGCGGTTGGCCGACTGGGTGCTGAAGGTCGGCACCGGGTGGAACGAGCTCTTGGCGCTGCGGCGAACGATTTCCTCCAGCGTCGTCCGGAAGACTTCATCGAGGCGCTTGCCGCGCACGTCGTCCACACTGCGCAGCCCCAGCTGGAACAGCGCGCTGCGATTGGCCGCCTGGATCTCGCCGTCCCGACCGACCTCCAACACCCCTTCATGAAGGGTGTAGACGAACTCCGGCCGGCTGTGGAAATGCACCGGGAAGGCGTCCCGGTAACGTCGATCCAGCAGGCGATTCTCGATCATCTGGGCGGTCATGCCGAGCAGCACCAACGAATGCTGTTGCATCAGCTGCGAGCGGCTGGTGACGTCCAGCGCAGCCGTGAGCTTGCCCTCCGGATCGAAGATCGGCACCGCCGAACAGGTAAGACTGGTGAATTCGGCGAAGAAGTGCTCATGCTGGCGCACGGCCACCGGCTCGCCGGAGACGAGGCAGGTGCCCATGCCGTTGGTACCCACCTCCGCCTCGCTCCACACGGCACCGACCCGCAGCCCCATCCGGCTGACGTCCTGGCTGAAATCCGGGGATGCGACCATGTGCAGGATGACCCCGTCGGTATCCACCAGCACCACGGCAAGGTCCGTGTCGCCGAGTTGCTGGTAGAGCGTGGTCATCTCGAGCTTGGCGCAGTCGATCAGGTCGGCACAGCGCGCGCAGCGCTCGGCCAGGATCGCCTTGTCGAGCACCTGCGGGCGAGACGGGCGGCTCGGGTCGAGCCGGTAGTCCTTCAGGCAGCGGACCCACGAACTGGCGACCAGATCGCTGGTCTCGCCTCTCGACCCGCGATCGACCACCTCGTAAATACGGTGCGCGTGGCCGCTGGCCTCGCAAACGGTGCGTGCGCTCATCCATCTCCCCCAATCCGACCGCCCTCTGGGCAAGCGGCCGACAGTCTGCGCTGTCGTGGAATCCGCTTCGTCTGCGCCCGTGGCACTCGCGGGCCCGGTCGATTTCGCCGTTTTATCCGGCTGTTCCGGTGATTATAGCGCCCGAGATTGGCCGAAAAGTCCGGCTTCTGCACGCTGCGGCGCAGCGAAGCGAACTCCGACACGGCCGTCACATCCTTTTCCGGGGCCACCGCATCCGATGGCCCGTTTCTCGCTTGACCGATCGCCACGATCCGCGCCATGGTGGCCGGACCGAACACCGATGGGGGCGCCCGCTTGTCACTCGCCAATCACATCCGACCGCCGAACACCGCTCGCAGTGCGGGCGCGGCCGACGCGCCGCTGGACATTGTCTTCATCGACGGGTTTCGCGGCGAAACGGTCATCGGCATCCACCACGACGAGCTGCACGACGCCCAGCCGGTGCGCATCGACCTGGCAATCGGCGTGCCGAGACCACTGGCCTGCGACACCGACCGCATTGGCGACACCGTCGATTACAGTGAAGTGCGCACGGCGCTGCACGCCTTGCTGGCCGACCACCGTACCCGTCTGCTGGAGGCCTTCGCCGAAGCCATCGCCAACCTGCTGATCCAGCGCTTCGGCGCCCATTGGGTGCGCATTGCGGTGGCCAAACCCGCCAAGTTCGACGATGTGGACGGCGTCGGCGTGGTCATCGAGCGGCGGCACGACGATCGCCGCGTGCCGGCCGCCGCGCCCCAGGACGGCGAGGTGCTGAGCCTCATCGGCAATGGCATGGTACCGGACGGCAGGGGACGCTGAGCCGGCACGCGACACCGCAGGGCGCAACGAAAAAGCCGGGCATGCCCGGCTTTTTTCGGCTCGGGGCCTGCGCCCCGTTTCCTCAGTTGGCGGCGAACGGGTGTGCCGCGCTGCCTTTCTGGGCCACCACTTCGGCCGCCGTCGGACTGCCGGCGACAGCGCGCTGGATCGCCTCGCGGGTCGCCTTGTAGTTGTACTCCTGGATCTTGGCATCGTCTTCGGCGAGCCAGTGGATGAATACGCCGACGCTGACGAAGACGTTGTCCGCCTCGTCGGCCGGGATGGTGCCATCCTCGACACTGTCGGCGACCGCCATTGCCACCGCCCGCTGGGCCGGGCCGAACATCTGCACGGCCTGCTTGGCACCCTTGATCGTGACCTTGTTGAACATCACGGTGGCCGGCTTGCACAGCAGATTGGGCGCGACCACCGCGAGCAGGGACGT
>JAGRFZ010000012.1 GCA_020445785.1 Rhodocyclaceae bacterium | reverse complement strand
CTGGTGAAATGTCCGGGCTAGGGGAGATGCCATGGAGGACGGATGGCCCGAAGTGCTGAGTGCGCATCCTGTGGCGCCCGAAGTGCACGCCCGCGTGCTGGATGCGTTGGACGAAATCGAACGGCGGCACGATGTCACAGTGCTCTTCGCCTGCGAGTCGGGCAGCCGCGGCTGGGGCTTCGCCTCGCCCGACAGCGACTACGACGTACGCTTCGTCTATGCCCACCGCCTGCGCTGGTACCTGAGCGTGGCGCCCCGGCGGGATGTCATCGAGCTGCCGATCAGCGACGAACTGGATGTCAGCGGCTGGGAGCTGCGCAAGGCGCTGCGACTGCTGCGCAAGTCCAATCCGACCCTGCTCGAATGGCTCGATTCGCCCGTGGTGTACCGCGAGCAGCCTGCTGCCGCAGATTCGTTGCGGGCCCTTGCCCCGGCCTGGTTCTCGGCCCTGCGCGGGCGATACCACTACCTCGCCATGGCGCGGAAGAATTTTCGAGGCTATCTGCAGGGCGAGACGGTGCGGCTCAAGAAATACCTCTACGTCCTGCGACCGCTGCTGGCGGTGCGCTGGATCGACCGGGGCATGGGAAGGCCCCCGATGCGCTTCGCCGATCTGGTGGCGGGCACCGTGGAGGACCGAGCGCTGCTGGCCGAGATCAACGCGCTGCTGGCGCACAAGATGCGCGCCGGCGAAGCCGAGTACGGGCCCCGTCGGCCACACATCCATGCCTTCATCGAAGGCGCGCTGGCGCAGGCGGAGCGCGAGCCACCTCATACCCATCCGGTGGCCGACGCCGCGGAACTGGACGGCTTCCTGATGGAGACCGTGCTGGCACTCTCCGCCCGAAAAGCCTGACGGCGCACCGATTCTCATCGCAATGACGACGTAGCGAACATGACCATCACCGCACTCGACGGCGCCCAGGGCGAGGGCGGCGGGCAGATCCTGCGCACAGCCCTGACCCTCGCCATGATCACCGGCACGCCGATGCACATCGAGCGCATCCGCGCCGGGCGGGCCAAGCCGGGGCTGCTGTGCCAGCCCCTGACCGCCGTGCACGCGGCAGCGCAGATCTGCGGCGCGGACGTCTCCGGCGTCGAGCCGGGTTCTCAGGAACTCGACTTCAAACCCGGCAAGATCCGCGGCGGCGATTACCGCTGGGCCATCGGCACGGCCAGCAGTTGCACCCTGGTGTTGCAGACGGTGCTGCCGGCGCTGTGGTTTGCGGACGGACCCAGCACGGCCAGAGTGAGCGGCGGCACCCACAACCCGGCCGCCCCACCAGCGCATTTCCTGATGGCGGCATGGCTACCGCTGATGCGGCGTATGGGGGGGTGACGGCCGAGATCGAATTGTTGCACCACGGCTTCTACCCGGCTGGCGGCGGAGAGGTCCTTGCCCGAGTGGAACCCACGCCCGGTCTGGCCCCGCTGCACCTCGACCTGCGCGGCGAGTTCCTTTCCGCAAAGGCCTTGGCCATCGTCGCCGGCGTTCCGTCCAGCGTTGCCCGAAGGGCGTTGGCGCGGCTCACCGAACGCCTGGGCCGCTGGATACGCAATCGGTGGCCTTGCCGGCCGGTGAAGGTCCGGGCAACGCATGGCTGGTGGAGATCGCCCATACCAATGTCACCGAACTCTTTGCCGGCTTCGGCGCGCGCGGCACCTCGGCCGAGGCCGTGGCCGACCGCCTGGCAAGAACCGTCCGTCACTATCGCGACGGCACCGCTGCAGTGGGCGAGCACCTGGCCGACCAACTCGCCCTTCCCATGGCGCTGGCCGGCGGTGGGCGCTTCACGGCGACCCGGTTCTCGTCCCACCTGCAAACCAACCTTGCCGTCATTCGGAAATTCCTGCCGATCGACGCGTCGGCCGCACGACGGGACGACGGCTGGCAGGTGCGGATCGAGGCGTGCCAGGAAGTGCTCCGGAAAGCCCCGGGGCCGCACAGTTGCCCCCCGGCGCCATCCGCGCTCGGGCCGGCCTGCCGGCCACTCGGAGAATGCGAAATCCCAATCGCCAGGCGGCCCCAGAAAAAAAGGCCAGAATCCCCTTAAACTCAGTGGATTCTGGCCTTTCCTGAACGTCGCGAGACGCGTGACTGGTGGACCGAAGGAGGATCGAACTCCCGACCTCTGCATTGCGAACGCAGCGCTCTCCCAGCTGAGCTATCGGCCCCGAGGGCGCGAATTATAGCGGCTGCCGGCTGGGGAGGAAAGCCCTGTTCGCACTCAGGTCGAATCGGCTTCGCCGGCGCCTTGGGCAGCACGATCGAGGCGATCCCGGATCGCCCGCCAGGCTTCGCCTGCGGGCGGCGCCTCGACCAGGATGCGCCGACAGCCGGCCTCATCGAGGGCACGCAGGTCCGCATAGAGGGCGCGGGCGTAGGCCTCGGCGCTGTGGGGCGCGCGCAGCCAGATACCTTCGAAGCCGGCCGGCATCGACGCCCGGGCGAGCACTGCGCAGCGTCGGCCGCTGCAGTCGGCGGCGGCGGACAGCAGCGCGGAAAGCGGCAACAGGCGCATCGCCGTGGCAGGTGCATAGTGGGCCGGCAACGCGCCGGACACCCGCGGCACGGTGGCGGCATCGGGGCGTTCCTCGCGCAGCATGGGACGTCGGCCGATGATCTCGCCAACGGCATCGGCGCCGATCGCGCCGGGGCGCAGGATCGTCGGCGTGGCCCCGGTCAAATCGAGAATGGTCGACTCGATGCCGACCTGGCAGTCGCCGCCGTCGAGCACCATCGCCACCTGGTCGCCCAGTTCGGTTTCGACGTGGGCGGCGGTGGTCGGGCTGATGCGGCCAAAACGGTTGGCCGAGGGCGCGGCAAGGCCGCCGCCGAAGTCCCGCAGCAGGGCCAGCGCGACCGGATGATTCGGCATTCGCAGGCCGACCGTGGGCTGGCCGCCGGTCACCAGCGCGCTGACCGCGTCGGCCTTCGGCAGGATCATCGTCAGCGGCCCCGGCCAGAACGCCCGAGCCAGCGCGATCGCATCCTTCGGCACCGCCGCGGCCCACACGAGCAACTGCTCCGGGTCGCCGAGGTGGACGATCAGCGGGTGGTCGGCCGGCCGGCCCTTGGCGCGAAAAATCTGCGCCACGGCGGCTTCGTTGGCGGCGTCGGCGGCAAGCCCATATACCGTTTCGGTCGGCATCCCGACGAGCTTGCCGGCGCGCAGCAGATCGGCTGCGCGGGCGATCGACTCGATGGTCGGCTCAGTGGTCGTCATCGGCGATGCCGAGCGCAGCCCTGGCTCGCAGTGCGGCTTCGAGCACGGCGTCCGCGTCCTCGCCGATCACCGTGAAGTGCCCCATTTTGCGACCTTGGCGGGCGTGGTGCTTGCCGTACAGGTGCAATCGCGCGCCGGGCTCCCGATGCACCACGGACCAATCCGGCTCGCGCTGCGATCGGTGATGGTCGCCGCCGTCGAACCACAGCTCGCCGAGCAGATTCACCATCACGGCGTGGCTGTGCATGCGCGGCTCGCCCAGCGGCAGCCCGGTCAGCGCCCGCACTTGCTGTTCGTACTGGCTGGTGACGCAGGCATCGATGGTGTGGTGGCCGCTGTTGTGGGGCCGAGGCGCCATCTCGTTGGCGAACAACTCGCCCTCGCTGACGAAGAACTCGACGCCGAGGGTGCCGACGTAGTCGAGCGCCTGGGCAATGCGCTCGGCGGCCTTCTCGGCCTCCAGGCGCAGTTGCCGGCCGCCCCGCGCGGGCACGATCGTGACGTCGAGGATGCCTCGGCGGTGGCGGTTCTCACCGGGCGCGAATGCCCGGATCCGGCCCTCGGCGTCCCGCGCCAGCACCACCGACAGCTCGCAGTCGAGGGTCAGCAGCTTCTCCAGCACGCAGGGCTCGCCGCCGAATTCGTGGAAGGCGTGGAGCGCCTCGTCGTGGTTGGCGACACGAGCCTGACCCTTGCCGTCATAGCCGAAACGGGCGACCTTGAGCACGGCCGGAAACAGCCCGTGGTCGGCCGCGGCGACATCGTCGTCGCCGCGAATCACGGCAAACGGCCCATGGGGGATGGCGTGTTCGTGCATGAAGGTCTTTTCGGCGATGCGGTTCTGACAAACCGCCACCGCCTTCGACGACGGGCGCACCGGTACGAACTTGGCAAGGTATTCGAGCGCTTCCGCCGGTACGTTTTCGAACTCGGTGCTGACCGCGGCACACTCGGCGGCGATCTGATCGAGGGCGGCGTAGTCGTCGTAGGCGGCCACCAGATGGCGGTCGGCGAGACGTCCGGCGGGACTGTTGGGATCGGGGTCGAGCACCCACACCAGGTAGCCCATTTCGTGGGCGGCGGCGACGAAGAAGCGGCCGAGCTGCCCGCCACCGAGCATGCCGAGCACCGCAGGGGGCAGGATCGTCGCCACGCTCAATCCAGGCTCATGTTCATGACGGCGTCGCGCTGCCGCGCGCGAAAGTCGTCCAGCCGGGCGGCCAGCGTCGCATCCTGGTTGGCCAGCAGCGCCACCGCGAACAGTGCCGCATTGGCGGCACCGGCCTCGCCGATGGCGAAGGTCGCCACCGGAATGCCCTTGGGCATCTGCACGATCGACAACAGCGAATCCTTGCCCGAGAGGGCCCGCGACTGCACCGGCACACCGAGCACCGGCACGGTGGTCTTGGCGGCGACCATGCCGGGCAGGTGGGCGGCCCCACCGGCACCGGCGATGATCGCCTGGAGGCCGCGCGCGCGGGCCTGCTCGGCGTACTCGAACATCAGGTCCGGGGTGCGGTGGGCGGAGACCACGCGGGCCTCGAACGGCACCCCGAATTCCTCCAGCACCTTCGCCGCGGCCTGCATCGTCGGCCAATCGGAGTTGGAGCCCATGATCACACCGACGATCGCATTCGTGCTCATCTCAGCGCTCTCCTTCCGCCGCTCGGGCGGCCGATTCGACGGTGTTGGCCAGCAGCATCGTGATGGTCATCGGGCCGACGCCGCCCGGCACCGGGGTGATCGCGCCGGCGATCTCCTTCACGGCCTCGAAGTCGACGTCGCCACACAGCTTGCCGGCCCTGGCGTGGCCTTCGGGGAAACGGTTCATGCCGACATCGATGACGGTGGCGCCGGGCTTGACCATGTCCGCACCGATCGCCAGCGCCCGCCCCATCGCCACCACCAGGATGTCCGCGCGCCGAGTGTGGGCGGCCAGGTCGCGGGTGCGGGAATGGCAGACGGTGACGGTGGCGCCGGCCTGGGTCAGCAGCATCGCCATCGGCTTGCCGACGATGTTAGAGCGCCCGATCACGACGGCGTCGGCACCGGTCACCGGAATGTCGCCATATTCTAGGATCTTCATGACGCCATGGGGCGTGCACGGAAAGTAGGCCGGCTGGCCCTGGGACAGGCGTCCGACGTTCTCGGCGTGGAAGCCGTCGACATCCTTGCCGACACTGATCGCTTCGAGCACGGCCTTTTCGTCGAACTGGGGCGGCAGCGGCAATTGCACGAGGATGCCGTGGACCTTCGGATCGCCATTCAACTCGGCAATCTTCGCCATCACCGTTTCCGGCGCGGCATCCTGTGGGTAGGCGAATTTCAGCGAGTGGATGCCGACCTTCTCGCAGGCCGCCACCTTGTTCCGCACATACACCGCCGAGGCGGAGTTGTCGCCGACCAGGATCACCGCCAGGCCGGGCGGCACGCCACGCGCCGCAAGCTCGGCCGCCTGTGCGGCCAGTTCGCCGCGCAGCGTCGCGGACAGGGCATTGCCATCGAGGATTCGTGCCGTCATCGCGAGGGCCCCAGCGTGCAAAACCCGCGATTCTAACCCAGGGCGCGGCCGCTGATAACGGGCTGCCCCGGGGCCCCGCAACGGGCCGGCCCCCCACTAGCGCCGGATGGCACCGGCCGAATCGCAGGCGAGCACGTTTTGCACCAGCTCGGCCAGCGAAGACGCCCGCATCTTCTCCATCACCCGCGCACGATGGACCTCGACCGTCTTGATGCTGATGCCCAACACGTCGGCGATCTGCTTGTTGAGCTTGCCGGCGATGATCAGATCGAGCACTTCGCGCTCACGCTGGGTCAACTGATCGAAGCGACGCGCCACTTCGGCGTCCTGGCGCCGGCGGCTGCGGTGCTCGCGCTCGTTGGCCAGGCACTGCGCGACGAGCTTCAACATGGCTTCGTCGTTGAACGGCTTCTCGATGAAGTCGGCGGCGCCACGCTTGAGCGCGGCCACCGCCATCGGCACGTCGCCGTGGCCGGTGATGAACACCACCGGCAGCGTCGCATGGCGGCTGCACAACTGCTCATAGAGTTCGAGTCCGCTCATGCCCGGCATGCGCACGTCGAGCAACAGGCAACCGGCCATCGCCTCGTCGTACACCCCGAGAAAGGCCTCGGCCGAAGCGAAGCTCTCACTGGCGTAGCCGGCCGAATCGAGCAGCCAGGCCAGCGAATCGCGCAATGCGTCGTCGTCGTCGACGATATAGACGATCTGGTCAGGCACGCTGGGCGACGGATTCACGATGGCTCTCCAACGGCAGGGTGAAGCGGAAGATGGTACCGCCATCCGGGTTGGGTTCCTCCCACAAGCGCCCCTGGTGGAACTCGATGATCGAGCGGCAGATGTTGAGGCCCATCCCCATGCCGTCCGGCTTGGTGGTGAAGAAAGGCGTAAACAGGCGGGCGCGCTCGGTGGCGGGGATGCCGGTGCCGCGATCGACCACGGCGACCTCGGCCGAGCGATCGTCGACCCGACGCGCGCGCACCACCAGCGAATCGGCCCGTGCGTCGCCGCCGGCCATCGCGTCGATACCGTTGCGCACCAGATTGAGCACCACCTGCTCGATCATGATGCGGTCGGCCGACACCGGCCCCAGCCCCGCTTCGATCTCGGCCCGCACCTTGACGCCAGCCCGGCGGGCGTCGATCTCGGCAAAGCTGACGGCGTCCTCGATCACCTCTTCGAGATCCACTGCCGCGCGACGCGGCTCGCTCTTGCGCACGAATTCGCGGATTCGCCGGATGATCTTGCCGGCCCGCTCGGCCTGGAAGCTGGCCTTCTGCATCGCCGCCAGCAGCTCCTCGCGCCGGAAATCGTCGGACTGGAGCCGCTTGACGCAGCCGTTGGCATAGTTCGAGATCGCGCCCAGCGGCTGGTTGAGCTCGTGGGCCAGGGTCGAGGCCATCTCGCCCATCGTGATCAGCCGGGCGGTGCGGTGGAGGCGATCCTTCTGCTGGCGCTCGGCCTCCTCGACCCGCTTGCGGTCGGTGATGTCGGTGGCGATCGCCATGCGCACCACGCGTCCGTCCACCCAGCGCGTGGCCCGCTCGCGCACGTGATACCAGCGCCCCGACAGCGCATGCTGCAACTCGCCGTCGAACAACTCGCAGGGCACGTCGGCGGCGCCGAGACGGCGCGGATCGATCTCGTAGTCGCCGCGCTCGGGCTGCACCACGGCACCGGCTTCGACAACCTTCCCGACCGCGTCGAAGCCGTGCAGGGCCTTGAACGCATGATTGGCGTAGAGAATCTCGTCGGTCGCCGCCGAGGCGACGAAGACCGCCGCACTGAGGCCGTCCAGCACAGCTTCGAAGCGCTCATGAGCGGCCTCCAGTGCGGCGCGGATGCGCTTCGGTTCGGTGATGTCATTGACCGAGGCCATCCACCCCGACTGCACGCCCTGGCTGTCGATCAGCGGCGAGATATACACCCGCACGTCCACCCGCTCTCCGGTCTTGCGCTGGATGCGCAATTCGAAGCCGGAAGTCGGCGCACGGCCCGACAGCGTCAACTCGAGGTTCTTCATCCAGGTCTCGAGTTCCTCGGCCGGCCAGTACGGGAAGGGCGGTACCTGACCGACCAGTTCGTCGGCGCTCCAGCCGACCATCCGGCAGAAGGCCGGATTGACGTAGATGATGCGTCCGGACATGTCGATCGCACGCATGCCGGTGACCAGCGACTCTTCCATCGACTTGCGGAAGGCATACTCGGCCACCAGTGCGTTCTCGGCGTCCTTGCGGCCGGTGATGTCGTGCGCGACGGCATACAGCAGGCGTTCTTCGCGCACCGGATTGACGCTCCACATCAACCACTTGTAGCGCCCGTCGGCGCATCGGCAACGACACTCGAAGCCGACCGGCTCGCCGGCCGACAGCCGCCGCAGCTGTTCGACGGTGGCCACGATGTCGCCGCTGTGCACGAAGTCGAGCAGCGCGCGCCCCGGGACCTGTTCGGGCGCGAAGCCGAGCACCGACTCGAAGGCCGGATTGCAGCGCCGGAAGACGCCTTCCGCGCTCATGATGCAAAGCATGTCGAGCGACAGGTTGAACAATCGATCCCGTTCCTTCTCGACCCGCACGCGGCGCTGAATATGGGCCCGCAGCGACCACAGGCTCCACAGCACGATGGTCGACAGGCCGACGATCAGGATCGCCGGCAGCGCGCGCGGCAACTGGTGGGTGCCGCGAAACGCGGTGACCCGCATCATCAAGCCGTTGCCGGGTGGCTCGAGGCGCACGGTATAGCTCAGCGCCTCGTCCACCGGCTTGCCTCCGGAGTTGGCCGCCAGTTCGGTGCCGTCGGCCGCGGCGAAGCTGATCCGGTACTTCTCGCCGAACCAGCTCGGAATCAGATGTCGCGCCATGCGCTCGATCGAATAGACCGCGATCATCGCGCCGAGAAAGGTACCACCCCGGTACGAGGGCACGTGCAGTTCGAGCACGGCGACGCCGTGATCGTCGAGCCAGGCGGCACCATAGACCGGCCGGCCGAGTTCCCGGGCACGGTAGAAGGTGGTGGCCTGCTCCGCGCCGAGCGGATCGCCGACCAGCCAGTCGGTGGTGTCGAACGGCGCGGTCCAGCGCACCAGTTCGTCGGCGCCGACCCAGACGATGTTGACCAGTTCCGGGTTGTTGGCGATGTGCTGGGTGGCACCGACCTGGAAGCCGTCCGAATCGAGCGTTCCCGCCGCCAGTTCGCGCGACAGCTTGCCGAGATATTCCTCGGTGCCGGCCATATGCAGGCGCATCGTCTGTTCGGCCCATTGCACGTCCCGGGCTAGAGCATTGCGCTCGACTTCGCCTTCCCGTACCTGCATGAACCAGACGAGCAGCAACATGCTGACCGCAAACAGGGCGACGGCCAGATAGGGAAGCGTCCAGTGCCAGCCGAAACCACCGTGCCGGGGTTCGGCGCCGCGCTCGATCATCGAAGTCGGATCCGGTTCGGAAGGGTCCCAGCATTGTTCACCGCCACCGTCGGCACCGGCATCGGGTCTTTCCCTAACCGGATGCGCGTGCCACCGGACGCGATCGCAATGCGGGTTTCACCCGATACAAGGCGCCGATGGGCGGCCTTAGGGTTATGCCGGAAAGCACAATAAGATTCCGAGGGAGAACACGTGATACACGCGTTCGCGTTGCTGCTGGCATTGCTCGTCCAGGCATCGGCAGTCGCGGAGGAACCCATCCGCATCGGCGTATCGGGCCCCTTCACCGGCGGCTCCAGCCCGATGGGGCTGGCGATGCTGAACGGCATCCGCATCGCCGCCAGCGAGGTCAATGCCGATGGCGGCGTCCTCGGGCGGCCGATCGAGCTGATCGAGCGTGACGATGAGGCCCGCAATGAGCTGGGGGCCCGCATTGCCCAGGAATTGATCCGCGACGACCGGGTGGTGGCGGCCGTAGGCATCGTCAACACCGGTGTCGCGCTGGCGAGCCAGCGCTTCTACCAGCAGGCGCGCATTCCGGTCATCACCTCGGTGGCCACCGGTTCGCTGGTGACCAAGCAGTTCACGCCGCCCCAGTATCCCCACAACTACGTCTTCCGGGTCTCGGCCAACGACACGCTGCAGGCCGAGATGATCGTCCAGGAGGCGGTGGACCGCAGCAGCTTCCGGCGGGTGGCGATATTTCACGACAGCACCAACTACGGTCATCTCGGACGCGACGACCTGCAGCGGGCGCTGGCCCGGCGCAACATTAAGCCGGTGGTGATCGAACGCTTCGACATCGGCGACGTGGACATGACCCCGCAACTGCGGCGTGCGCGCGCCGCCGGCGCCGAGGTCTTGCTGACCTACGGCATCGGGCCGGAACTCGCCCACATCGCCAACGGACGCATCGCCCTCGACTGGGACGTGCGCATGGTCGGTAGCTGGACCCTGTCGATGTCCAATTTCATCGACAACGCGGGCCCCAATGCGGAAGGCGCGAGAATGCCGCAGACGTTCATTGCGATTCCCGTCTCCGAGCGGATACGCGGCTTCCTCGAGCGCTACCGCCAAGTTACCGGAACCGAGCGAATCCCGGTGCCGCCGGCCGCGGCACAAGGGTATGATTCGCTGCTGCTGCTGGCCGCCGCGATCCGCCAAGCCGGCAATACCGAGGGCCACGCGATCCGCGAGGCCCTCGAAAACCTTCACCGAAAGGTCGAAGGGGTCGTGATGGACTACTACCTGCCCTTCACGTATTCCGACCACGAAGCGATCAAGGGGGACCACATCCCCTTCGTCGGCCGGATCGAACAAGGCCGGGTGGTGTTTGCCTATGAGGATGACCGCCGCAGAGCGGCTCGCAGGTAGGCACCGTCCGGCACCCGCTTCACGGCCGGGGGACACTCTCCCTCCCTCCCTCGCCCCTGGCCGTTTCTTCATTCAAGCGCCACCAGAGCGCCCTGCAGGCCCAGCGCGCGCCGTTGCCGGCGTGTGCGGGTCCGCATGCACTTCGTGGTTCGAGGCCGTGGCAGCGTTCCGCGACGAAGATTCGATCGACCACGCCGGTCAAGAACGAGACTTGTGGATATTCCGTATTGTGGAATTCATTTTTACATTGCAGAATGCGCGCGCATCACTTATTGTTCACCCATGCTGGCGCGACCGACGTCGATCGGCGCCAGCGAGGATCGAAGCCGTACCGTCCAGAGGAGAGAGAGAGCATGAGCAGCAACCAGAACGTCCAGACGCCGCCGGATTCAGACGCTCAGGAAACCCAGGAGTGGGTCGAGGCGCTAGAAGGTGTCATTGCCAACGAGGGCACGGAGCGCGCCCACTTCCTGATCGAGAAGCTGATCGAGGAGGGGCGGGAGGAAGGCATCGACATCCCCTACTCCGCCACCACCCAGTACATCAACACCATCCCGGTTTCGCAGCAGCCACGCTATCCCGGCGACGCGGACATGGAGATCAAGCTCCACTCCTATATCCGCTGGAACGCCATGGCGATGGTGGTACGGGCCAACAAGCACACCAACGTCGGCGGTCACATCGCCTCCTTTGCGTCTTCCGCCGCTCTATATGACGTCGGGTTTTCACATTTCTGGAAAGCCAAGGACCACGATACCGGCGGCGACCTGATTTTCTTCCAGGGCCACTCGGTGCCCGGTGTCTATTCGCGCGCCTACATGCTCGGTCGGCTGACCGATGAGCAGATGGACAGCTTCCGCCAGGAAGTCGACGGCAAGGGCATCTCGTCCTATCCGCACCCGTGGCTGATGCCGGACTTCTGGCAATTCCCGACGGTGTCGATGGGTCTCGGTCCGCTGTGTGCGATCTA
>JAGRFZ010000211.1 GCA_020445785.1 Rhodocyclaceae bacterium | reverse complement strand
AGGGCTCGGCGTAGCCGACTTCGGCCGAGACCGTGTCGATCGGCAGGTCGGTGGTTTCCAGCAGGTGCTTGGCTTCCTCGACGCGCAGGGTCTGGATGTAGTCGACCGGCGCCTGCCCGGTCGCCCGCTTGAAGCGGCGCAGGAAGCTGCGCTCGGTCAATTGGCAGCACTGCGCCATCGCCGCCACCGGGCTCGGCGTGTCGTAATGGCGGGCCGCCCAGACCTGGGCGTCGGCGACCAGTTGGTCGTCGTGCTGACGGCCGGCGGTCAGTGATGCGTAGCCGAGCTGACCCTCGCACATCGAAAGGGTCAGGTCCCGCCCCATAGCCTCCCAGCCCCGCTCCGCCACGCCCAGCCGTTGCAGAAGGCCACGAAGCTGCGGCTCCCGGCAACTTGTCCCGACTGACTGGAGCGGCGCAGACCCGAGCGCCCCACTCTTCACTGCGTCCCCACCGCCAGCGCCTGCCATTTCCGCCGATAGGCCGAGGCCGAGATGCCGACGCGCTTGCGGAAGGCCGAGCGGAAGCTCGATGGCTCGGCGTAGCCGACCTCGGCCGAGACCTCGTCGATCGGCAGGTCGGTGGTCTCCAGCAGGTGCTTGGCCTCTTCGACCCGCAGGGTCTGAATGTAGTCGACCGGCGCCTGCCCGGTCGCCCGCTTGAAGCGGCGCAGGAAGCTGCGCTCGGTCAATTGGCAGCGCTGGGCCATCGCCGCCACCGGGCTCGGCGTGTCGTAGTGGCGGGCGGCCCAGACCTGGGCGTCGGCGACCAGTTGATCATCGTGCTGCCGGCCGGCGGTCAGTGACGCATAGCCGAGCTGGCCCTCGCAGTGGGGGTCGATCAGGTAGATCTTGGCGATGCGACGGGCCTCCTCGGCGCCGGAGATGCGCCCGATCAGGTAGAGCATCAGGTCGGCCCAGGCCGAGGCGCCGCCGGCGGTAACGATGCGGTGGCCCTCGCCGGTCGGCACCAGGATGCGTTCCTGGCAGACCTTCACGGCGGGGAAGTTGCGGCCGAGCATGCCGGCGAAGCCCCAGTGGGTGGTCGCCTCCTGCCCGTCGAGCAGGCCGGCCGCGCCGAGCAGGACCGAGCCGGAACACACCGAGGTGACCATCGCGCCCCGGTCGTAGGCCTCGCGGATCCAGCGGGCCAGCAGTTCGAACTCGGCGGGCAGCGGTGCGCCGGGATCGAGATGCAGGTCGGGCACGATCACCAGTTCCGGCAGCGGGGCCGCGTCCAGCGCCGCTTCCGGCGTGATGGTGCGGCCATTGACGTCGACGTAGGGCGTGCCGTCCAGCGTCCTCAGGCTGCAGCGGAAGCTGGGCTCCGCAGCCGGGCGACCGTGCAGCATTTCCCAGTCGCGGCCGACCGAGGCCAGCACGTCGAGGATCGAGAAGAGCACTGAAGTGCCGGCGAAGCGGCTGCCGATCACCACCGTATTGGTCGCCATATCTGCCTCCTGCCACGAGCGAAGTGTCCGATCTTCACCGATTCGGTCCTTTTCGATCCTATATCGTCGCTTCCGCCCGGTCCATCGTACACCCATGGCGACGGGCCTCCTGCCCGCCGCGCGACATACGAGGAGCCAAAGATGACTGCCCATGACCCACTGCCCGCATTCGACCACGCCAAGGCCGAGGCCTTCGCCGAGCGCTTCGTCGGCACCCTGTCCGAGGCGGCGCTGGCGATCATGACCTCGCTCGGCCACCGCGGCCGCCTGTTCGACGCGCTGGCCGACAATCCGGCCCTCACCTCCCCGCAACTGGCCGCCAAGGCCGGGGTGGCGGAGCGCTACCTGCGCGAGTGGCTGGGCGTGATGGTGACCGCCGGCGTCGTCGATTTCGATGCCGAATCGCGCCGCTACACGCTGCCGGCCGAGCACGCCGCGTTCCTGACCCGCGCGGCCGCCCCCGACAACATGGCTGTGACCACCCAGTTCATCGCCATCGCGGCGACGGTCGAAGACCGGCTGCTGGAGCGCTTCCGCTCCGGCGAGGGGCTGTGCTACCACCATTTCGAGCGCTTCCACGAGGTCATGGCCGAAGACAGCGCGCAGCTGGTGGTGGCCAACCTGATCGACGCGATCCTGCCGATCGCGCCCGAGCTGATCGGGCGGCTGGAGGCCGGGATCGACGTGGCCGATTTCGGCTGCGGCGGCGGTCGGGCCTTGCAGCGGCTGGCCCGGGCGTTCCCGCGCAGCCGGTTCTTCGGCTTCGACCTGTGCGCCGACGCCTTCGCGGCGACGGCGGCCGAAGCCCGCACCGAGGGCCTGGGCAACCTCGCCTTCGCGGCCCGCGACCTGTCCTCCGCCACGGAGGTCGGGAAGTTCGACCTGGTGACCGCCTTCGACGTGGTGCACGACCAGAAGGACCCGCAGGCCTTCCTGGCGCTGGTGCGCCGCTCGCTGTGCCCCGACGGCGTGTTCCTGATGCAGGACATCGGCGGCTCGCGAGACCTCGAGAAGAACATCGGCAACCCCTTCGCGCCGCTGCTCTACGCGATCTCGACGATGCACTGCATGCCGGTGTCGATCGGCCAGGGCGGCCCCGGCCTCGGCGCGATGTGGGGCGTCGAGACCGCCACCGAATATCTGGCGGCGGCCGGCTTCCGGTCGGTCGAAACGCACCGCCTGCTGCACGACCCGCTGAACGCCTACTTCGTTGCCCGCGCCTGAGGCGCTCCCGCGCAGCTCGGCTGCGCCCACGATGACGCCGGCGGCGGCACCCGCATCGCGCACTTCGGCGACGCGGACGCGTGCCGCCGGCCATACCCCGGAGAGGAAACACGATGATCCCCAACCCCAACCCGCCGGTGCTGGTGATCGGCGCCGGGCTGTCCGGCCTCGCCTGTGCCGACGCCCTGGCCCGACGCGGCATCCATGCCACCGTGCTCGAAGCCAGGGCGCGGGTCGCCGAACCCTGGCGCGCGCGCCATCCGGCGCTTCGCCTGAACATCCACCGCCACTTCGCCGGCCTGCCGGGCCAGCCGGCACCAAAGAGCGACGGCCCCTTCCTGCGACGCGACACCGTCGTCGCCCACCTCGAGCGCTACGCCGCCCGTCTGGCCGTGCCGATCCGTTTCGGTGTCGAGGTGGAAGCGATCGCGCGCAGCGCCGATGGCTGGCGGCTGTCGACCTCGGCCGGCCCGCTCGACGCCGCCCACGTCGTCATCGCGTCCGGCCGCGACCGCCTGCCGTACATCCCCGCGTGGCCCGGGCGCGAGGCCTTCGGCGGCGAGCTCCTGCACGCCGCGGCGCTCGGCGACGTCGCGCGCTTCGACGGCAGGCGGGTGCTGGTGGTGGGCGCCGGAAACTCCGGTACCGACGCCCTCAATCACCTGGCACGCCATCGGCCGAAGGAGGTGCTGGTCGCGCTGCGCCATGGCCCCGCCCTGGTGCCGACCCGGGTGTTCGGCTTTCCGCTGCACCGGCTGGCGCGGCTGTTCGCGGCGCTGCCGGCGCCGCTCCTCGACCCGGCCTTTCGCGCCGTCCAGCGGCTGTTCCTGGGCGATCTCGAGCGCCATGGCCTGACCAGCCACCCGGACGGCGGCGGCACCCGGCTGCTGCGCGACGGCGTCGCCTTCGCCATCGACGACGGATTCGTCGCAGCCCTCCGATCGGGGCGCTTCCGGATCGTCGCCGGGGTCGAGGGTTTCGCAGAGGACGGCGTCCGGCTGGCCGACGGTAGCACCTGCCGGCCCGACGTGGTGATCGCGGCGACCGGCTACCGCAGCGGGCTGGCACCACTCGTCGGCCGGCTCGACGTGCTCGACGACGAGGGCCGGCCGCGCCACCCGATGGGCGAGCCCGACCTGCGCCACTCCGGCCTGTGGTTCGCCGGCTTCCGGCCGACCTTCACCGGCTATTTCGACGCCGCGGGCATCGCCGCCGAGCGCATCGCGGCCGGCGTTGCCGGCGATCTCCGGCGCGCGCCACGGCGGGCACCCTGCCCGCAATCGCCGGACGCCCCCAGCGTGCGGACCGCAGCCGCGGACCGCGCCCAACCGCAATATCTTCGACAAGGAGCCGAATCATGAGACCGAACCGAATCCTCCTCGCCGCGATCGTCGCGGCCGCCCCCTTCGCCGCCGTTGCCGGCAAGCCGCTCGCCGCCTTCGACGTCGCCGAAGACCTCTCCCGCTTCGTTGCAGCGAAGGAGCCGGTGTTCGATGACGGCCTGCCGGCCTACGGCAACCCGTTCATCACCCAGGGCTACATCTACCCGCCTGGCACGCTCGCCGGTGGCGTCGAGGGCACGCTGCCGAATGGCGAGCCCGCCTTTCCCGAACTGGTGATCGGCGAATGGACCTGCAACGGCTATTTCGTCGGCCAGGGCATGCACACCACGACCGGCGCCATCGTCATGACCCGTCAGGTGTTCCGCTTCGACGACGGCGACCTGCTGATCAGCCACGGGCCCGAGCTGGCCGACATCGGCCAGCCGATGACCCGCGCGGTCACCGGCGGCACCGGCGATTATGCCAACGCGCACGGCGCGATTCGGCAGACCCTGCTGGGAATGAGCGAGGGCTTCGGCGTGCGCCTGCAGGTCGAACTCGGCGGGGGCGGCCAGCCACCGGTCTGGCGGGACGGACGGCCGCCGAGGTGCCGCGAGCCGGGCGCAGACGGCCGGCCGTGGGCCTGTGGCGACACTTCGCGAGACGAGCGCCGGTGGCGCTGGCCAGGACCATGAAGCTCGGTGCGATGACCTCGTCGGCGGCCCCGGGGCCGGTTTGCCGCCGGCGACAGCCGGGTCGCGGTTGGCGTGGCCAAGGGGAGGCGCGCCCCGTGGCGCCGGTTTCGGTCCGACGACGGAGGCGTAGGCAGTGAGTGATCGACAAGCCGAGAGCGCCGCGCAGCCGAGCGACCGCGCCGCTCTCTATAGTGACCTACAGCGTGCCATCCCCGGGCTCGACGCGATGTACGCGCTGGCATGCGCGGCGATTGACGCCCGCGTCCCGCATGACGGCCGGATTCTGGTGGTCGGCGCCGGCGGCGGCCGTGAACTCGCCGGTCTGTGCGACGGTCGGCATCGGCGAGCGATTACCGCGATCGATCCGTCGGCCTCGAAGCTGGCGCTGGCAAAGCGGGCCGCCCGTCAGGCCGGCGTGGAAGACACGATCGATTTCGTCACCACGCCGATCGACGCCTTGCCCCGACAGGCTCCGTTCGATGGCGCGACCTCGCTGCTGGTGATGCACCAGCTCGCCGACGACGACGGCAAGCTCGCCTACCTGACGTCGCTCCGCGAGCGGCTGTCGGAGGATGGCGTGCTGGTGCATGCCGATGTCTGCCTCGACGGGCGCGACGAACTCGACGTGCTGGTCCCGGCCTTTCTGCAGTACGCGCAGGCCGCCGGCATCGATCCCGCCACGACGCGCTTCGAACTCGACGCGCTGTCCCGTCTGCCGATCGTGTCGGAATCTCGCACCTGCGAACTCTTCGCCGGAGCGGGTCTCGCCCCCCCGCGGGCGCTGTTTCGCAGCCTCTGGTATCGCTGCTGGCTCACCGGCCGGTAAGTGACCGAACCCCGCGAAAGCTGCTGGCGGACGAAGAGCGTGAATCGCCCTTCGGCTGATCCGGGCTGCATGCCGAAGCAGAAGCGCTTGTCGCCCCAGCTTGCACAAGCCCGCCACCGGCACTAAGTTCCGAGGAGGCATCGGCGGCCAATTCCATGCTGGACGCCATGCGTTCCCCGCCCACCGCCTTCGCCCGGCCATCACCATGCAGCGCGACACCTCACCGACCACGGCCCATCTGAAGTTGCAGCGCGCCGGCATGACGATCCCCGGCGCCAGCCAGTTGCTGGACGGGCGTCCTCTGTCGGATCCGGCCGATCGCCGCGTGCTGGCGCGTCTGGTGGCGTCCCCAGCTACGCCGGCCGGGGCGCATCCGCCGAGCCAGCCGCCGCCGATGCCGCCGACGCCTCTGCCGGGCATCGGGTCGGTGGTGTTCGGTGCCGCCGGCAGTGCCGGACGAAAGGCCGACGGCGCGCCGGACTCGATCTGGATCGACCTCGGCTTTCCGATCGGTGCCGTCGAGCGCGAGCGGGTGCGCAAGGCCGGCCTGTCGTGGGCCGGCGTGGACGAGTTGTTCGGGGCACGGGCGCTCAGTTCGGCGCGCGACCGGGCGCTGCTGGCAAGCTGGCTGGGGGGCGGCGAGGCGCCGAGGGCCGCGCCGCGCCGCTGACGTGCTGCAGGTCGGCAACCCCTGCTCAGGAACGACGCGGCGGCTGTCGCGTTTCAGCGCACGTGCACCTGATCGATGTAG
>JAGRFZ010000210.1 GCA_020445785.1 Rhodocyclaceae bacterium | reverse complement strand
TCGGTGGCGTTCATGGGTTCTCCTCGTTTCGAACGGGCAACCAGGAGCGAACGCGAACCGCTTCCCTGCGTTGGCATTACCCGTACAGGTTCGAAGGGTGTTTCTCAGCCGCCGACCGGATGTCGGCAGCACCCCTAGCAAGCGGCGAGGTTACGCCTAGCCCGGGGCACTGTAAACCGACCGTGACGGGTTGCGCACTCGCGACCACGTGGTGCCCTCAGCCCGCACAGGTGTCTTGCCCCCGCGATCCGCATCGAAGTAGGCTCCTCCTGCCCCCAATCCATGAAACGGTCCATGACTGGTCTGTCGATTCGCTTGCCCGCAACGTCGCCGAATTGCCGCCGGGCGTTGCCGCGATGACCATCGCCTTGCCGCTGCGCCATGTCGCGGTCGCGGTTGTTGCAGCCATTGCCGCCGCGCTGGTGGCGATGCTGGCGGTGGGCGAATGGGCGATTGGCGAATCCGGCCGCAGGCAAGCCGAACTGACGGACTCGCTGTTGCTGCCGCTGGCCCGGATCGGTGACCTCTACCACGCGGTCACGAGGACCCGGCTGCGCGAGATCGAGCTGCAGCGTGGTGGACGCGAGCGGCCGCTGGCCGAGGTGGTCGAGCAGATCGAGGCGGGCACGCGCGAAGTCACGGGGCTGCTGGAGGGCATCGAACAGGGTCTGCCCACCGCCGGCCGCGACGAGTTGTTCGGCATCGTCGAACAATGGCGCCGCTATCGGGTCGATCTCGATCGCGTGACCGAGGCGGCGGCACGTGGCGATCCTGAGCAGATCGCCCGCTATGTCCATTTCTTGACCGGCCCCCGCTACGAAGCCATGGTCGCCCAGCTCGAACGGTTGCATGAAGACACGGCGAGTCGCACTGGAGCGGTCCTGGAACGCTCGGGGGCAGCGCGCAGGCGCTTTCGCTGGCTGTCCTTGCTTACGGCCGTGGTGGGCATTGCCGCGGGCGGGATCGCCGCGGCCGTACTGGTGGTTTCCCAGAGAAAACGCGTATTGCGCTTGCGCCGGGCGGTGACTTCGTTGGGCAGGACTGGCGACTACACGCCGGCGGCTTTGCGGGGTGCGGACGAATTTTCGGAGTTGTCGGCCCTGCTCGATGCTTCGCAGCGGCGCCTGGCCGAGCAGGAACAGCAGAGCGCCGCGCTGACCAGGCTGGCGGAGCGCCGCGAGGTGGAACGCGTGCGGGACCTCCGGCGGGCACGGGCGGATTTGCGGCGAGAGCGGCGCACGTGCAAGGATCTGGCGGTCGCGCATCGCCTGTTGTCGGACACGCTGGCGCAGTGCCCGCTCGACCTCGTGCTGCTCGACATCCGGGGCAAGGTCGTGCACGCCAGCGGCGGCTATCTGCGGCGCGAACAGAAGCGTCTCGCCGAAGTCGTCGGCAGGCGCCCGGAGATGATCGGTGAGGACGAGAGCGAGGCCAGCCTGTTCGCAGAAATGTGGACGATGGTGCTGAGCGGCACGCAATGGACGGGACCGATCGGCGAGGGCGTCGATGAAGGTGGATGCGCGGCGGGTGCGTCGTTGCGCGCCATCCCGGTGCGCGGGGCGGACGGCGTCGTCCGTCATGCCCTGCTGATTCGCGAGGCGGGCGTGCCGCGGCCGCCGTCCTAGACCAGTGCCCGGCGGCCGCGTTTCGGTACCGGGCAGGCGGTACCGGGCAGGCGCCCTTTCTACAGTGGACGATGACAGGAGCTTTCGATGACGTTGAGCAGATCGGTACAGCTGATCGCCTATCCGGACCGCATCGGTCGGGACCTGAAGGACCTGGAGCGCTTCCTCTCCGGTCCGGTCGGTGATGCGATCGGCGGGGTGCATCTGTTGCCGCCTTTCCCGTCGAATGCGGACGGGGGCTTCTCCCCGCTGACCCACACGGAGATTGCGCCGGCCTACGGTGACTGGGGCGACGTCGAGCGGCTCGCCGCGCGCTTCGATCTGTGCATCGATCTGGTGCTCAATCACATCTCGGACGAATCGCCGGAGTTCCAGACGTTTCTGCAGCAGGGGCGCGGATCGGAAGTCGCCCCGCTCTTCATCGATGTGGATGCGCTGGGCGAGATCACCTCCGATGATCTGGCCAAGATCCATATCCGCAAGGAAAAGGAGCCGTTCCGCGTGGTCGAATTCGCCGATGGCAGCCGGGGGCGGGTGTGGTGCACCTTCACCGAGAAGCAGGTCGATCTCGACTATCGTTCGGCGCGCACGTTCGAGTTCATGGACCACAACCTGCGGTATCTGACGGATCGCGGCGTCAAGCTCTTTCGTCTCGATGCGTTTGGCTACACGACCAAACAGATCGGTACCAGTTGCTTCCTGGTCGAACCCGGAGTCTGGGAAATTCTCGAGTGGTTCCGGGACAAGGCGGCCGAGTACGGGGCCGAGGTGTTGCCGGAAGTGCACGATCATCCGAGCTGGCAGTTCGCCATTGCCGACCGTGGCATGTGGTGCTACGCGTTCGCTCTGCCGCCGTTGGTTCTGCATGCGCTGCTCGACGCCGACAGCCGCTATCTCAAGGCGTGGTTGCGGATGTGCCCGGAACAACAGGTGACGGTGCTCGATACCCACGATGGGATATGCATCCCGGATGTCGAGGGCATGCTGCCGCCTGCCGCGATCGAGGTGTTGATCGCCAACGTGTCCGAGCGCAGCGCCGATCCGATCCTGCGCGGCTCGGCCGCCAACGTGCATAGCGTCGGCGCCATCTATCAGCTCACCTGCACCTTCTACGACGCCCTGAAACGCGATGACGATGCCTACATCGCGGCGCGTGCGATCCAGCTCTTTGCGCCCGGCATTCCGCAGATCTACTACGTCGGTCTGCTCGCCGGCCAGAACGACGAGGCGCTGATGACCTCGACCGGAGAACTACGTGACATCAACCGCCACTACTACACGCTCGATGCCGCCAACATCGCGGTCGCTGCGCCCGTGGTGCAGCGCCTGCTGGGCCTGATGCGATTGCGCAGATCCCATCCGGCCTTCGACGGTGAATTCGCGCTCGAATACTCGAACGACAGCAGCGTGGCCATGGGATGGCGCAACGATGGGCACTATTGCCGAACCCTCATCGATCTCAGATTTCGCACCGTCACCGTGACCCTGAGCGATCCGGACGGCGGCGAGGAGCGCAGCTTCAGGGCCTAGGCCCGGTCGCTCCACCGGATACGCACTCGGCTGTGGCGCCGGGCCCGGTCGATGTGCGGTCCGTGTTTCGGGGCCGGATCCCGGTTCCGGGCGTCAGAGACGCCACCACGCATGGAAATGGTGCACCGGTCCGTGGCCGCGGCCGACTGCCAGTTGCCCGGCGGCTGCGATCGCCGCCAGAAGATACTCGCGTGCCTGACGTACCGCGGCCTCCACCGGGCGGAACCCGCCCGCATGGCGGGGAAGCAAGGCGGTCACGGCGGAAGACAGGGTGCAGCCCGTGCCATGGGTGTTGCGGGTGTCGATCCGCTGGGATGCCATTTCCACCATGCGGTCGCCGTCGAACAGCAGGTCGGTGAGCTCGTTGCCGGGCAGGTGGCCGCCCTTCAGCAGTACCCAGCGTTCGCTGCCCAGGGGCAGCAAGTCCCGCAGGCGCTCCGCCGCACGATACATCTCCCGCACCGTCTCCGGGCTGCGGCCGCCGAGCAGGACGCCCGCCTCCGGCAGGTTGGGGGTCAGCATGAAGGCTTGTGGCAGCAGGGCTTCCCGCAGCATCGAGACCGCCTCCGGCGACAGCAGATGATCGCCGCTCTTGGCGACCATGACTGGATCGCAGACGACGCGTGGCGCCGCGAAATGGGCGAGTCGGTCGGCGACGGTCCTTACGGTCAGCGGGTCGGCGAGCATGCCGAGCTTGACGGAATCGATTTCTACGTCGGCAAACAAGGTGTCGATCTGTTGCTGCAAGAACGCGTTCGGTGGCACGTGCACGCCGTCGACCGCGCGCGTGTTTTGTGCGGTCAGTGCCGCCACCACGCCGCAGCCATAGGCGCCGAGTGCCGAAAAGGTCTTGAGATCGGCCAGCAGTCCGGCGCCGCCGCTCGGATCGACGCCGGCAATGCTGAGCACGTTGGGGATGTTTCGGCCCATGAAAGGCTCCGGCTAGACGGAGCCGCAACACTACCGGAGCGGCTGGTCGGCACTCAAGTCGCCGGCAGTCGTGCCGACAACTTTCCGTATACGGAACGAGAGTTTGGAGAGTCCTCATGCGAGTTTCGCGCCTCGCCCTGCTTTGTCTGATGGCGTTCGGCGGTCCAGCGTTGGCCGCCGACTGGGTCGAGATCGTCGCCGGTCGTGAGCGCAGCGTCGAGATCGACCGCAACAGCATTCTGCAGTCCGACCCCGGCACCAAGGTCGCCTGGGGGCGTATCGTGATGAAGGACGACGAAGTCGAGTCCGCCGGGTACAAGAGCGTCAAGGCGCTCAACCGATACGATTGCCGCGCGGCGACATTCTCGACCATCAAGCGCGTGTATCTCGACCCCGATCAGAACGTGATCCGGGAAGAGCGGGTGGTCGAGCCGAAGGTCATCCGGGTGACGCCCGGCAGCGTCGACGAACGCCTGTTCCGAGAGGTCTGCCAGCCCCCCACCGCGAGTCGCCTGGCACAGATCGCCGAGCAAGCCGGCGAGGCCGCCGCGGCACAAGCTGGGACCGGCGCCACGGAGAGCGCGACGACCGTGGCCGGCGCCGACAAGGACGGCAGCGGAAAGAGCATCGTTCCACAGATCGTCAAGCCGCTGTCGGCGGCCGAACGGCAGGCTGCGGTAGCGGCGAGGATCGCGGCCCGTGAACATGCCGCCTCGCGTCGGGTCGCCGCCGATGGACATGGCGCCGTCGCCGGTGGTGCAGGTGGGGTCGGCAGCGGTGGTCACGACGAGGCCGATCCGGGTGGCAAGAGCGCCGACCATGCGACGGCGGACGGCCACGCCGAGCCGATCGCCGCGACCGCCGAAAAATCGCACAAGGAGGCGCCGGCACGCGCCACCAAACCCGAACACGGGGGGCCGACCGAGCGTACCCAATTGGCTGGCAAGGCCCGCCCGGCGACGAAGCCGAAAGCACGCAAGATCGAATCGGGTTCCGCCAAGCCCCGTATCGTTCTGGCCCGCGCCGAACGGAGCGGCCACGGTTCGAAAGCGGAGGGCAATACCCCCAAGGCACATGTCGCATGGTCCTACCACGGGGCCGGAGCGCCGGAGAACTGGGGTACGCTCGATCCGCAATTTGCCGCATGTGGAAATGGCCGGCGGCAGTCGCCGATCGACATCAACGACGGCATCAAGGTGGATCTGGCGCCCATCCAGTTCGACTATCGACCGAGTTATTTCCGCATCGTCGACAACGGTCACACGGTGCAGGTGAGCGTCGGCGACGGCAGCTCGGTCCGCGTCATGGGGCGGACCTACGACCTCAAGCAGTTCCATTTCCACCGGCCCTCGGAATTTCGCATCGACGGCCGCGCCTTCGACATGGAGATGCATCTGGTGCACAAGGATCTGGATGGTCGGCTGGCGGTCGTTTCGGTGATGCTGGAACGCGGCACGGCCCATCCGATCGTGCAGACCCTGTGGAACAACCTTCCGCTGGAGCGCCACAGCAGCTATGCGCCGGAAATCGCCATCGACCCCAACGAGCTGCTTCCGACCGATCAGCGCTATGCCACGTTCATCGGATCGTTGACGACGCCGCCGTGTACCGAAGGCGTGCTGTGGATGGTGATGCGCCAGCCGGTCCAGATGTCGCCGGACCAGATCTCGATCTTCTCGCGTCTGCATCCGATGAACGCGAGACCGATCCAGGACATGGCCGGTCGTCTGGTGAAGATGTCCCGCTGAGCGTCGATTAGTCGGCGCGGAGGGCTTCGATCGGATCCAGCCGGGATGCGCGGCGTGCCGGCATGACGCCGGCGACGAGTCCGATCGCCGCGGCCAACAACTCGGCAACCACGACGAAGCGCCACGGCATGGCGACCGGCAGGCCCGGCAGGAGAAGGCCGGCGAGACCGGCGAGGCCGCCGCCCACCACCAGGCCGAGCAGGCCACCGGCCAGCGACAGCAACACCGCCTCGACGAGAAACATCCACAGGACGGTAGAGCGATTCGCGCCGAGCGCCACGAGCAGGGCGATCTCGCCGGTGCGTTCGGTGACCGCGATGGTCATGATGGTGACGATGCCGACGCCGCCGACCAACAGCGAGATGCCGCCGAGTGCGCCGACCGCCGCGGTCAGCACATCCAGGATCTTCGACAGGCTGCGCAGCATGTCTTCCTGGGTGATCACGGTGAAGTCCTCCCGACCGTGGCGGGCCCCCAGCAGTGCCCGTACGTCCGCCGCCAGGCGGGCCGGAGAGAGCCCTTCCTGGTACGCCAGGTTGATTTCCTGCAGGCCTGCGCGGTTGGTCATCGCCAGTGCTCTCGCGGCGGGTATGAAGACCGAGTCATCGAGATCGGTGCCGAGGAACTGGCCCTTGGGCGCCATCACACCGATCACCCGGAAGCGTTCGCCCGCAATCCGCAGGCGCGTGCCCAGCGGGTTGGCGGATCCGAACAGCTCATGCTTGAGCTTGGCGCCGAGAACGGCCAGCGGCCGCGGCTGGAGGGCATCGTCGTCCGGCAGGAAGCGGCCACTGCGCACCGGTGCCGAGTAGGTCCGTGGCATCTCGGCGCCGACGCCGTAGACCGCCGTGCGTCGCAGCCGGCCGTTGGCTTCGACCTCGGCATTACCGACCGCCATCGGCGTCACCGCGACGACGCCCGGCAGGCGGCGCAGAGCCTGGGCGTCCTCGAGGGAGAGCGGACGCGCGGTGGTCGGCAGGCCGGGCGGACCGCCACGCGCCGCGACCTTGCCCGGGGCGATCTGCATCACATTGGTGCCGAATTGGGTGAACTCGGCCAGGACGAAGCGATGAACGCCCTCGCCGATGGCGGTGAGCAGGATTACGGCAGTCACCCCCACCGCGATGCCGAGCAGGGTCAGAAAGCTGCGCAGTGGATGTGCGGCGAGGGCGCGAGTGGTGAGTCGGATCAGATCGGAGGCCAGCATCGCGGCTACATGCCCCGCGCCAATGCCTGCACCGGATTCAAGTGCGCAGCCCGGCGCGCGGGCAGGATGCCGAAGCCGATGCCGGTGAGCATCGCCGTGGCCAGGCCGGCCATCACCGCCCAGGGCGGTGGGTAGGCCGGCAGCTCGGGGAACATGGCGCGCAGTGCCGTTGCGCCGGCGAAGCCCAGCAGCACGCCGATCGCGGCGCCCGCCAGCGACAGCATCCCCGCCTCGGCCAGGAAGGTGCGGTGGATCATCGCGGGTGGGGCGCCGAGCGCCTTCAGCAGACCGATCTCGCCGGTTCGCTGGGCCACCGAGACCAGCATCACGTTCATCACCAGGATGCCGGCGACCGCGAGGCTGATGGCGCCGATCCCGGCAACCGCGAGGGTGAGCGCGGCGAGAATGCGGTCGAAGGTGCCGAGCACGGCGTCCTGGGTCAGCAGGGTGACGTCACGCTCGCCGTCGTGGCGTGCCGCCAGAATGTCTGCGACCTGCGCCTTTACCCGCGCCAATACGCTGCGCTCGCGCGCCTCGACCAGAATGCGGAACAAGGTGCTGGTGTCGAACAACGCCTGCGCGCTGGCGGCCGGGACCAGCACCAGTTCGTCGGTGTTCATGCCCAGCCCCTGACCGCCGGCCGCGAGGACGCCGATGACCCGGAAGCGCCGGTCGCCGATGCGCAGACGGGCGCCGAGTGCCGGCTTCGCACCGAACAGTTCGTGCCGAATGGTAGCGCCGACCACTGCCCAACTGCCGGCCCGCTCCAGATCCTCGTCGGGCAGAAAGCGGCCCTGGGCAAGTTCGAGGCGGCGCAGTCGGGCGAAGTCGGCGGTGGTGCCGACGACGTAGGTCGTGCGCAGGCGCCCGCCGGACGACACCTCGGCATCGCCGACCACCAGCGGCGCGATGCGGACGACCCCGTCGGCGCGCAACAATGCGGCCGCATCGCGCAGGGTCAGATCCCGCGTGGTGCTGGCGGACAGGGTGCCGATGCCGACGCCGCCGGTTTCCGTTCGGCCCGGCAGCACGATGACCAGATTGGCGCCGAGGGCGTTGAATTCGTTCACCACGTAACGGCGGGCGCCGTCGCCGAGGGCAGTCAGGACCACCACGGCGGCGACTCCGATCGCCATCGCCAGCGCCATCAGGGCGGTTCGCAAGGGGCTGCCGGCGGCGGCCCGCAGCGCAAAGCGCAGGAGGTCGGCAATCCTCATCGGCGCCGGTCGTCGCTGAGGGCGCCGTCTTCCATCAGCAGGCGCCGGCCGGCGCGCTCGCCCAGGGCCGGATCGTGGGTCACTACGATAAGGGTGGTGCCGCCGTGGTTGAGCGTTTCGAGCAGCGCGGTGACCTCGGCCCCCGTGGCGCGATCGAGGTTGCCGGTCGGCTCGTCGGCCAGCAGTACGGCCGGTTGCATGATCGTCGCCCGGGCGATCGCGACACGCTGGCGCTGGCCACCCGAGAGTTGTTGCGGGCGATGTTGGGCACGCGCTTCGAGACCGACGTCGGCCAGCGCCTCGGCCACGCGCCGGCGCCGCTCCGCGGGCGCAATGCCGGCCAGCACCATCGGCAACGCGATATTCTCGGCCGCGCTCAGCCGGGGCACCAGATGAAAGCTCTGAAAGACGAAGCCGATCCGTCGGCTGCGTACCGCGGCCTGCTGGTCGGGCGGCAATGCCCCGACCTCGCGATCTTCCAGCCGGTACTGGCCGCGGTCGGGCCGATCGAGCAGGCCGAGAATGTTCAACAGGGTCGACTTGCCCGATCCGGACGGCCCCATCACGGCCACATACTCGCCGGCGTCGATGGTGAGCGAGATCGATTTCAGGGCATGCACGCGGGTGTCGCCGATCTCGAAGACGCGATCGATGTCGCGCAGTTCGATCTGGCTCATGGCACCCGACCCGGCGCGCTAGGGCGCATCGCCTTCGATGCGGGCATGGGCACCCGCGGCGACCCCTTCGCGTTCGAGCGAGGTCACAACCCGTTCGCCCGCTTCGAGGCCGTCGCGTACTTCGGAAAACTCCCAATTGGCAATGCCCGGCTCGATCACCCGCTCGGCCAGGCGGCCGTCGGTGGTGAGCACCAGCACCCGCTTGCCGTCACGGATCGCCGCCGTCGGAATCCGCAGCACGTCCGTTCGCCGGTCCAGCAGGATCTCGACATCCGCGCTGTAGCCGACCAGCAGTCTGCTGGCGTCTTCGGGATCGTCGAAGGCGACTTCGACGTCGACTGTCCGCGCCTGCTTCTCGACCGTGGCGACGTAGGGTGCGATGCGCTGGACGTGCGCCGCAAAGCGGCTTCCGGGAAGCGCATCGATGGAAATGGTCGCCTGCTGTCCCTTGCGGATGCGTGGTGCGTCCACCTCGTCCATCGGAGCCTTGACGTAAAGGCAGCTCCTGTCGATCAGATCGATCGCCGGCGGCATCGCGATGCCCGGTGGGGAGGGGGTGGTGTATTCGCCGAGCTTGCCNNTGCCGGTGATCTTGGCGATGGTGCCATCGAACGGCGCGACCAGCTGGGTTCGGTCGAGTTCGACCTGACCGGCGACCAGTCGGGCCTCGGCGGCCTCGCCGTCCGAGCGGGCGGTCGCACAGGCAGCCTGTCGCGCCCTGGCTTCGGCGCTGGCTTGTTCCTCGCGCGAGGCCGAGACGAAGCCGCGAGCCAGCAGCGCGCGCTGCCGCTTGGCCTCGTCGGCCGCATTCCGGGCCTGAGTGCAGACCTCCCGGATCCGGCGCTTGGCGCTCTCGGCCGCCGCACGGGCCACCGAAAGCTGGGCCTGCTGATCCGCATTCCACAGTTTCATCAGCAATTGTCCGGCGACCACTTCGTCGCCCTCGCGCACGCCGATGAATTCGATCCTGCCGCCAGCGATCGTCGATAGCTTGGCACGTCGACAGGATTCCACTTCGCCGGCCCGGGTGTTGGCAATTGTCGATTCGACATCGCCACGGGTGGCGTGGGCGACCAGCACCTGGACCGGCTCCGGCCTCGTCAGCCACCACACCAGCGCGGTCAGTGCGGCAAGCGAGAATACGATCAACAGCAGACGACGGACGAAAACGGGCATCGCGGCGCAGGGTCCTCGGTTGCCGCCATCATCCTACCCATCGCCCGGGCGCCGCAAGCCGGCCGCCGCGCAGCCCTGCATCAGGGTCGATCGTGCTCGCCGACGATCCTCCAGTGACCACCGTCGCGCGAGAGCACCAGGGTCTTGGGCCCTTCTTCGCTGAAGTTCGGCGAACGGTAGGTCTGGATGAAGCGCGCCCGTGCCTGGGCCTCGCCGATTTCCAGTTCGAGCCCGGAGATCGTCACCGAAATCCGCTCCGGTCCGTCGATGCGGGCGCGGCGTTGCGCTTCCCACTGTTCGCGACCGCTGCCGTCGTCCGGCGCGAAGCGTCTGCCGTAGAACGAGAAATAGGCGTCTGGGTCTCCTGCGCTCCAGGCGCGGGCCCACGCGGCGATCAAGGCCCGGAGCGCTTCCTCGTCGCCACGGGGCGCCGGCGGTATCGATCCATTCTCGCCGTCCGCCGGCTCGAGTTCGAGCACCGACAATTCATCGGAGTCGGGGGCGCGCCGATCCAGGTAGCCGCGCGCCTTCGAAATTGTGGCGAGCTGGGTCGCCGTGGCGTCGAGATAGCTGGCCAGCTCCGCCCGCGCGCGGGCCAGCCTGGGGCGGGCCCGCAACTCGTCGATCACGGTGTAGCCGGCGTTGTTGCGGCGGGCGATGTCCGCGCCGGCGCGAATCAGTTGGCGCGCGATCGCGATGTCTTCGGCAAGCTTGTCGTCGAGGGCCACCAGATGCAGCGGCGAATTGCCGGCGGCGTCGATGTCGTCGGCCGAGGCGCCCGCTCGCAACAATGCCTCGATGGCATCGGCGTCGCCTCGGGCGACGGCATGGTGGAGTGCGCTCTGGCCTCGAAATGCCGGACGCGGATCGTGCTGATGGACGTCGGTTCCTTCCGCCAGCAGGCGCTCCAGACGAGGGAAGTCGCCGCAGGCACTGGCTTCGACCAATGGCGGTACTTCGTCGGTCAACTTGGGGCAGCGCCGGGTGGCGGCCGCGGCGTTGCCGCCAATTGCCTCGGCGGCTGGACCCGGCGCGTCGTCGACGGCGGCGATCGCCGGCCGGGAAGGCGGATCGGTGTCGCCGAAATCCTGCAGACGGTGGGCCAGCCATCCCGAAAATACCAGCAGCGCGATCGGAACCACGACGACGAGCACCATCCACCGCAATTCCCGTCGCCTGCGATGACGCCGGCTTCGGCTGCGGTGTTTGCTTCGTCTGCGGCGACCCGGATCGGCGGAACTGGATTTCACGGCGCTGCTCGGACGGCAAAACCGGCATGCTAGCCGATGTCCGGCGGGCTCGCGGCGGAATATGTCCCGCTTTCGGAATCATCGGGCGATCTCCTTGTCGGACTGCCGCCGGTCAGTTGTGCCGGCGGCGGCAGCCGGCTTCTGCGAGAATGCGCGTCCCTCCGGCCCGCCCCCTTGTCCTCCCGGCGCGGGGCGCCCCCGTTCCACCTCTACTCTGGGTCCGCATGACTTCCCCCAAGCTTTCCCCTGATTCGCCTGTGCCGGGTTTCGATACCCTGGGGCTGCCGGATTCCGTGCTCGAGGCACTTAAGGCGATCGGCTACGAACGCCCGTCACCCATCCAAGCGGCCTGCATTCCCCTGTTGCTAAAGGGCCACGATCTGCTCGGCCAGGCCCAGACCGGCACCGGCAAGACGGCGGCTTTTGCGCTGCCGCTGTTGAGCCGCATCGATGCCGGCCTGAACGAGCCGCAGGTGCTGGTGCTGACGCCGACGCG